>CAYYOS010000035.1:0-4788 GCA_964473355.1 uncultured Burkholderiales bacterium
ACAAAACTACTGGCGTAGTGCTCGCAGAAGCCACGGCGCGTGTTAAATAAAAAATCGTCTACCGGTTTCGCCTGATCCAAAAGTGGTGGGTTAAGGGTATAAACATAAGGTTGTTCGCGAAACATTTGTAACGCGCGTCGCACGATGGCGAAATCTGTCAAGCCAGCGGCACGCCACGATTCCGAGAGTGCACGGGTACGCGGGCTGCTTTGCTGGGGCAACGATAAATTAATTGCGCGTTGTAACTCATTAATTTCAGGATTTAATCGATAACTCAAATAGGAGCGCATCTCATAGCGTTGCAGAGCAGTAACAGGTTTTTGGCTGAGCAATTGAAATTGAGGTGTCATAAAACTCAATGCGGGTAACGTCGCGGGCACGTCTAAAGCCAAAAGCCAGGGTTTATTGTTGGGCTCTAAGGTGACGGTATAGTCGACGGGGCGACTTAAGCGATCAAATTCAGGGTGGCGGGCAATAGGTCGGCGCGCGCCTTCCCATTTAGCGCCATTAAAGTATTCGAGAACCGGGCCGCGCCAATAGCGTTCAGCTTTAGGCGGAACGTCGCTGGTGAAGGCGACCCTAAAGGCAATCGCGTCCGATTGGCTTAGCTCGCTGATATTCCCCGGCGACATGGAATCCGATAAGCCAGTTCTACCTTTGTGCGCGTCGTCCGGTAAACCCCACAATGGCCCGGTGATTCGCGGGAACAAGAAGAACAGCAGTAGCATCAGTGGAAAAGCCTGCATCAGCATGACTCCGGCTCTTTTTAAAGCGGCGATACCAAAGTCATGCCTGCTCTCATTTTTTGACTGGGTATTGGTAACCACCAAAGCGGTCGTTAAAATCAGCACCACCAACAGCATATATATCGCGATGGGTATGGATTGGGAATATAAAAACTCGGTGATAAGCAAAAAATACGTGAGGATGACAACAATCATCACATCGCGTTGAGTCTTTAGTTCCAACAATTTTAGCGCCAGCATGACGATTAATAGTGCTATGCCTGCGTCGCGGCCGAGTATGGTGCCGTAGCTCAAGAAAACACCAGCGACGGCGGCTACCGTCATGGCCACCAACAGCCACCGCGAAGGCAGCACCACGTTGCGATGCTGAATTAGTAAGCGCAAACCCGCTAGCGTAGCGCATAGCATAATTATCCATATGGGCAAACGCGATACATGCGGCGCCGCGCCTAAAAGATATGCCGCCAGTAACCAAGGCATACTCGCCCCGAGGACTTTTGGTTGAGCGGTTTGTGCGGTCTTCATGCGTTGGAAAATAAGGCTAAAGCACTTAGGCAGCGATGTTTATGGATTTCGCCTAAGGCCGGGGGAATGGCCTCACCGGGTAAACGTAAACCATAGGAGGTGCCACGTCGTTCGGCGTCGATGACCCAGCGCGCTAAGCGCGACAAGCGTTCTTCCGTTGCCAGCTGTGGCAACGCGGCCCAATCCAACCAAACTGTGGTCTCGGCCTGGCCGCTGAAACTTTTTACTAGCATGCCTTGTTCCCGTGCCACTGCCTTCCAGGCGATATGCCGGGGGGCGTCGCCGGGATGATAGGTACGCAAACCTTCAAAGTCTTCATTACCAACAATACGGCGTAAACCAGCGCCATCCCCACTATCTGTCAATGGAAAGGGCACAATTCCGGATTCTGGGCGAGGATACACAATGCCGTGGGCATCGATGTGCAGGCGTGCCCAAGCACGAAATAATCCCAATGGATATTGCGTAAAAATAGAAAATTTTTCTAAGCGCAAAAGCCCGCGTTGGGTGGTGACAAAAATCAATTCCGTGCAATTTTGCGTGCCCGCAGCTACATTAAGATAGGGGGTGGGCTCCAGCTGAGCCTGCATGCCCAGCATAAGGCGATCATATTTTCCGCCGGCAAGGCAAATTGGAAATTTGATTTGATCGCCTGCGAAAACGGGAAGCACCCGGCCGGCGGTCACCTGCAATCTCAGCAAGTTGCGATGCGTATGCAGAATAGATACCAACCCTAATCCAGCCAGCAAAAAAGTGAGAATGAAGCCCATGCTGTTATTGTAGTTGGTAGAGCCAAATAGCATGGCCGCCAAGACCATGGAATAGACAACGCCGAACTTGGTAGGAAGGATATAAATGCGGCGATAATCTAGAACGATAGGGCTGGTTTCTAAGCCAAGCTGCCGAAAAACCCAATTGGGGCTATTGATCCATTTTTCGACCGTGGCGAGCAAGTAGCGCCTTAAGGTATGGGCACCGCGTGAATTAACTCTTGGGCGAGGCTTACTGCGTCTTGGTCACCGGCACTTTTTGATTTTAGGCGGTGACCGGTAACATGAGGTAAAACCGCCTGAATATCTTCGGGAAGCACTTTGTCACGCCCCTCTATAAATGCCCAAGCTTTAGCGCTGTGCAATAAAGCTAAACCGGCGCGGGGCGATAAACCACTCTGATAAGCGTTGCTTAAGCGGGTAAACTGCAGTAATTTTTGTAAGTAATCGAGCAGCGCCTCAGCAACGTAAACGCGCGTTGCGCGTTCTTGCAAAGCTGCCAACTCCTTGGTGTCCATGCAAGGCGCCAGATCCGCTACCATATCGCGACGATCACGCCCTTGTAACAAGGCGCGTTCTGCATCATGGCCGGGGAAGCCCAGGGCGATACGCATTAGGAAGCGATCCAGTTGCGACTCCGGCAGCGGAAAAGTGCCAATTTGGTAGGCCGGATTCTGTGTGGCTATAACAAAAAATGGCTGAGGCAGGGGCCGTGTTTCACCCTCAGCGGTAACTTGATGCTCTTCCATTGCTTCGAGCAGCGCGCTTTGTGTTTTTGGTGTCGCGCGGTTGATTTCGTCTGCCAATATCAGCTGGGCGAAGATGGGACCGGGGTGAAAACGGAACGAGCCACTATCGCGTTCGAATATAGAAACGCCCAAAATATCTGCGGGGAGTAAGTCACTGGTAAACTGGATGCGTTGAAAATTTAGGCCCATGAGGCGCGCCAAAACATGGGCCAACGTTGTTTTGCCTACCCCCGGTAAATCCTCGATTAAGAGGTGCCCTCTAGCGATGATGCATGCCACTGCCACGCGAATTTCTTGACGCTTACCCAAGATAACTTCGCTGGCCTTATCGACAAATTGCTCTATTGTGGGGATCATTTTCAATACTTAGATACGCAAGGCCGAACGTTTTCCATAGCCGGCGCAGCGGTGTGAGGTTTACTCGTAGGCTGCGCCATCAAGTTAATCCGCTTCCATTAAAAATGACACGAAGGCGAGCCGCAGACAGTATGAATAATATTTCGATGCCGCCTTACGGGACGGCAAGGCGAAGCCGACAAAGTCAGTTTTGACGAAGAACGAAACTAAAACAACGCATCAACTTTAGCCGCACAAATAAAATCATTTTCGGAGATGCCTTTAATTGCATGCGTACTGAAGCGCACCTTGCATTGGTTGTAACTTACCTCTAAATCCGGATGATGGCCCTCTTTCTCGGCAATCCAAGCGATGGCGTTAACAAACCCAATGGTGGGGGGATAGTTCTTAAAGTGATAGGTTTTAGTAATTTCCCCCGATATATACTGCCAGCCGGAGAGTCTCTTTAGGAGCGTGTTGATATCTGCCTCGGAGAGCGGCGCGACGCCGCCCTCGCAAGGTAAACACTTTTTAGCAGTGAGCGATTCGGTCATTTGGTGAACTTATAATAAGCTTGGTTTAAATACGCTGCCACATGGATTTCTTCTTCCGGAAACCAATTGGCGCCGACATTGGTATTGCACGCCCGGACTTGGCCCAGTAATTTCTGTGACGATTTTATTTTACGGTCCGGCCTAGTATACATCGCGGATCCATCGCCGCCAAACATAGAAACATGGCAAGTAACACAGTGCTTGCTAGCTAAGGTTTTACCGATTTTTGGATCACCGGCAGCGAAGGGATCAGCGAGGGACACTGACGAAAACGCGAATAATGCAAGAAACAAGAGTAGAAATTTCATCCTATGCCTCCTAAGGTGCGCTAATGCTTTTTAAGCGTGCAATGCGTTGAAAAGCGGGGGGATGAGAATCATAAAATGCAGAATGCAGTGGATCGGGGGTCAGCGTTGCGGCATTATCTTTGTATAATTTGACCAGCGCTTCAATAAGATTGGCCCCGCTGGATTGCTGCGCTGCGTAGCTATCCGCCTCAAACTCATGCTTTCTGGAATATAAGCTCATTAAGGGGCTCAACAAAAAAGTAAACACCGGCGACACCAACAAAAATAACACTAACGCCAAAGCGGTGGTGGGAGTTTCAACCCCTAGCCCTGAATAAAACCAGGGCTCAGTGATTAACCAACCCAACAAGGCTAAACCCAAAAAACTCACCAGGAACAACCAAATTATACGCTTTAATATATGGCGCCGCTTAAAATGGCCGAGCTCGTGAGCCAGCACGGCTTCCACTTCATCGTTGTTTAAGCGCGCCAAAAGCGTATCAAAAAACACGATGCGCTTAGATTTGCCGAACCCCGTGAAGTATGCATTACTATGACTGCTACGCTTAGACCCATCTACTACAAACAAACCTTGGGCATGAAACCCACATTTTTCCATTAATCGTTCAATTCGAGTTTTTAAAGTTAGGTCCTCGAGCGGCTTAAATTTATTAAAGAGCGGTGCAATAAAGATCGGGTATATGGCCAACATCAGCAAATTAAAACCGGCCCAAACCAGCCAAACGTATAGCCACCAAAATTCCCCCATTTTTTGCATAATCCACAGCACGCCAAATAACAAGGGAAGACCAAAGAGGACG
>CAYYOS010000035.1:4798-16016 GCA_964473355.1 uncultured Burkholderiales bacterium
TTTATGAGATCAGTTAGAAATAAAGCGGGCGTCATTTTATTAAAACCATAACGAGCGTCGATTCCAAACGTGCGATAAACGCTAAGCGGGAGATTGACAATGCCCAAAAATAAAAAAGTCGTTAATATTACCGCCGCGCCGGTAAAAATTTCAGATTCCAGCCGGGCTTCCCAAAAGTCATGAATTGCTTGCAATCCTCCACCTAAGGTCAAAAGGGCAAGCATGCCGGCATCGAGTAAAGTCGAAACGAACGCCAGACGGGTTTTATCCCTGCTATAATCTGCCGCTTTTTGATGCTCGTTTAAATTTAAGTGTTGAGCAAAATCACTAGGCACGGCATGTCGGTGCAAGCCAATGTGACGAATATGCCGAAACGCCAGCCACATCTGGGTAACCGTGCTGATGAGCAAAGCCGATATAAAAACAATTGAAAACACTGGCATAATTTTTTAAATCAATGGACTTGTGACACAATAGCTTGGGTTAAAAAAGGTAGCACGAATTAAAGGCATATTATGGCACAAGACGGTAACAATCTAATTTGGATTGATCTGGAGATGAGCGGATTGGTTCCAGACCGCGACCGCATTATTGAGATCGCCCTGGTGGTCACCGATGCCCATCTCATTACTATAGCCGAAGCGCCGGTCCTAGTAGTCCATCAATCCGACGAGGTATTAGACGGCATGGATGAGTGGAACAAGGCTACCCATGCGCGCACGGGGCTCATTGATAAAGTGAAAGCCTCGCCTTTAAATGAGGCTTTGGTGGAAGCGCAAATGTTACATTTTTTAAGCGCTCACGTGGCCTCAGGTGTTTCGCCCATGTGCGGCAATTCTATTTGCCAAGATCGGCGTTTCTTAGCCCGTTATATGCCCCAACTTGAAGCGTACTTCCATTATCGTAATTTAGATGTCAGCACGCTCAAAGAACTGGCGAAGCGTTGGCGTCCGACGCTACCGGCTGGATTTAAAAAAGACGGCAAACACGAAGCACTTTCCGACGTTTACGAATCCATCGAAGAGTTAAAATTTTATCGAGAACACTTTCTTAAACTAGATGCGTAATATGCAACAGCACAATCCCCACCGGCGCAGCGGTGTCACGATGTTAGTCATCGCTTGGGCTCTGATTTTCGGCGGTATTTATTGGTTTTTTAACCATACCCAATCTAACGCTTATAATCCCAACCAGAATGTAAACAGCAGCGACGCAGAGGTTATTTTAAAGCGCAACCGCGAAGGACACTACGTAGCAGCTGGCAAAATTAACAATGAGCCCGTGACTTTTTTGCTGGACACGGGTGCAACGCAAGTTGCCTTGTCTCAGGATTTGGCGTCGCGCTTAAACTTAGAGAAACTCGCACCCGTGCGAGTGCAAACCGCAAACGGGATTACTCATGCCAATGCGACTCGCCTGCAATCGGTACGCTTGGGCTCGATAGAGATTGCCAATGTCGGCGCGCTTATTACGCCCGGCATGCGAGGTGATACTGTTCTACTAGGCATGAGCTTTTTAAAGCAACTTGAATTTACCCAACGCGGTGAACAATTAATATTGCGGAAATAAATAAAAATGAATTCAGGGACCACGTTTTTAATTGAAGTAAATCCAAATATCCCTCCCGAATTAAATCGTTTATCAGAGTTAGGCGATAACCTTTGGTATAGCTGGCATAAACCCACGCGCACGCTCTTTTCCCGACTACATCCCAGCCTATGGCGGGTAACAGGGAAGAACCCAAAGACTTTCCTGCGGCGAGTTAGCGAAGGGCGGCTGCGAAATGCCGCCAGCGACGCGGACTATCTTGCCGCCTATCGCAAAGTTCTAGATGAGTATGACCGTTATTGCGAAGATGCGACGCCCCGCGATGAGGCGGCACAGTTCGCTCACGACGATATCGTGGCTTATTTTTGTGCGGAATTCGGTTTTCATGAAAGCTTCCCGATTTATTCAGGCGGGCTCGGTATTTTGGCTGGTGACCATTGCAAAGCTGCGAGTGACATGCGCATGCCATTCGTTGGGGTGGGTTTACTTTATCGGCAGGGCTATTTCTCTCAGCACATTGACGCCGAGGGAAATCAACTCGCCCGATATCAGGATTCGGATTTCGATGATCTTCCGATTACACCGGTGCTTGAGGAGGACGGTAGCGAGCTACGCATTAGTATTGCGCTGCCAGAGCGCTCCATCCTCATTAAAGTTTGGCGGGTGCAAATCGGCCACGTCCGGTTATTTCTTCTTGATACCAACCTGGAAGACAATCTGGCGGATGATAGGGAAATAACCCATCAACTATACGGGGGCGATAGCAACACGCGTATTCTGCAAGAGATTGTTTTGGGCATCGGTGGTGTGCGTGCATTGGCCGCAATGCGCTTGTACCCTACGGTTTGGCATATCAACGAAGGTCACGCGGCGTTTCTGACGCTAGAGCGCGCACGCACTCTGGTAGGGCCACAAGTAACATTCGAAGCCGCGCTGGAAGCCACTGCCGCCAATACGGTTTTTACGACACATACGCCCGTTCCTGCAGGACACGATCACTTTCCCGAGCATATGATGCTGCACTATTTCAAGGATTTTTATCCTGCGCTTGGTTTAAGTCAGGAACAATTTTTAAAGCTCGGTCGTAACGCCGATGCCGGCGAATTCAACATGACAGTTTTAGCCATACGCGGCTCGCGTTATCAAAACGGCGTAAGCAAGATCCATGGGGAAGTGTCGGCGCAAATCTGTGCTGACTTGTGGCCACAACTCTTGCCGCATGAGAACCCCATTTCCTATGTGACTAACGGCATCCACGTGCCTACCTTCCTTGCCCAGGAGTGGGCGGAAATGCTCGACAAATATTGCGATGAGCAATGGCGCAATCAGCTGTGTAATTCTGCTTTCTGGTCGAAGATTTATGATCTACCCGATGAAGCGTTTTGGAAAATCCGCCAAAGTTTAAAGTCGGCCATGATAAGTGTCTTAAGATTTCGGCTACGAGAACAGCACTTTCGCAACAACGTCAGCGAGGCACATATTGATAGGTTGCTTCGCTACACGCACCCCAGCAACCCAAACATTCTGACTATTGGCTTTGCTCGTCGTTTTGCGACTTATAAGCGTGCCACGCTTCTGTTTCAGAATTTAGATTGGCTAAGGGAGATTTTGTCTAACGAGGCACAACCTGTCGTTTTTATCTTTGCCGGCAAGGCGCATCCGCAAGATCACCCCGGACAAGACTTAATTCGGCAAATCCATCGTATGGCGCAAATGCCGGAATTTCTCGGCAAGCTATTGCTCTTAGAAAATTATGATATGGGTCTAGCGCGGCACCTGGTCGCAGGCGTGGACGTATGGCTGAATACCCCGGTCTATCCTCTGGAAGCAAGCGGCACCTCAGGCATGAAGGCAGGAATTAATGGTGTGCTGAATTTAAGCGTTTTAGATGGCTGGTGGGGTGAGGGTTACGACGGCGGTAACGGCTGGGCGATTAAGCCCGCGCCACAAGGGTTTGACGAGCATCGCCGCGACGAAGAAGATGCGCGTACGCTGTATGAGCTATTGCAAGATCAAGTGGTGCCCCTTTACTACCAGCGATCTGAGCACGCTTATTCGACACAGTGGATAAAAAAGGCCAAACATGCGATGGCATCACTGCTGCCCGTGTTTAATTCTTTGCGTATGGTTACTGAATATACCCGCCGCTTTTATCTCCCGGCGGCCAAGCAGGGACGGCAATACAGCGTAAACGATTTTCAAAACGCAAAGTTAATGGCCGAGTGGAAAGCAAGAATTTATAAGGCTTGGGGCATGCTCGCCGTAAGGCGTTTGGACACGCCGATTAAGCATGTGCAGTTTGGCGAGAGTTTTACCTTAGAAGTGGCCTTGCAGCTTAACGGTCTAACGCCGGCCGACGTGGACGTCGAACTTGTGCTAGCGTATGCAAATACTTTGGAATTTAAAGATGCAAAGCGCTACTTGTTTAATTATTTAGGCGCGCTAAATAATGGTGAGCATCTATTCTCACTAAAATGTGCGCCGGATTTGTGTGGAAAGCTCAGCTACCGCGTGCGCGTTAGTCCGGCGCACCCCTTGCTAACCCACCCGCATGAACTGGGCTTGGTGGCCTGGCTTTAGCGCTACCGGCGTTAGCGGTTCGCCACCAAAGTGTTATAGAGAGCTAAATATTCACTGGCGCTACGCTGCCAACTAAAATCTTGATTCATTCCGTTCTGTTGTAGCCGCCGCCATAAGGTCTTATTTCCATAAACCGTAAAGGCGCGTTGTATGGCGTCCCAAAAATCCTCGGCGGTGCTTTCAGAAAATACAAAGCCAGTTCCACCACCATTTTCAATCGTACGTGGGTTAGCGTCGCTCACGGTATCGTTTAGACCGCCCGTAGCCCGGACAATCGGCGGGGTACCGTAACGCATGCTATACATTTGATTTAAACCGCAGGGTTCAAAACGTGACGGCATTAAAAAGCTATCGGCACCGGCTTCAATGAAGTGGGCGAGAGCTTCGTCATAACCAGTCTCAATATGTACGACCCGTGAGTTGGCTTTTGCTAAGGCCTGAAATTGTTGCTGCAGCTCTATGTTGCCATTGCCCAAAATCGCTAACTGGCCGCCACGTTTAATGATGCGCGGAGCCACCTCTAAAACAAGATCCAAGCCTTTTTGTGAGGTAAGCCGACTGACAATACCAAACAGCATGCCGTCATTGATATTTAGTCCTAAACGGCTTTGCAGCGCCGTTTTATTTTTTAATTTTTCTTGTAGCGAATCGGGGCCATAAGGATGCGTCAGATGAATATCGTGTTGCGGATCCCAGGTTTTAGTATCGATGCCATTGACTATCCCTTTAAGTACATCCTGGCGATCCGCTAATAAACCGTGCATACCGCAGCCGAAAGCGCGTGTTTGAATCTCTTGGGCGTAACTGGCGCTGACGGTGGTCAACTGGTCGGCAAAATAAATTCCCGCCTTGAGAAAGGATAGTTGGCCATAATACTCCACGCCTTCCACACCAAAGCTTTCCTCCGGCAAGCCCAAAATCTTAGTATACGCGGATGGAAATATGCCCTGAAAAGACAAATTATGTATGGTCATAAGACTGGCCGCATGGGGGTGTTCACCGAAATACAGAAGCGCGGGAATTAGGCCCGCTTGCCAGTCATTGCAATGCACGACATCTGGCCGCCAATCAAGCCCCTGCGCGTAAGAAGCAAGACGTGCGCCCACATGTGCCAATATACCGAAACGTAGCGCGTTATCCGGCCAATCGTTTTTATCACTATCCACGTAGGGATTGCCGGGCCGATTAAAAATTTTCGCAGAAGCTACAATCAACGGAAACGCAAATTGCGGCAACGTGGCGGAAAAAACCTGGACTTCCTCGCCTAAGATTCGCCAGGTCACGATGTCTATTTTTTTCTTAATAGCCGCAAGCACGTCCGGGTAGCCGGGCACCAAGACACGTATATCCACCCCTAATGCTTGTAAGGCGTTCGGCAACGCGATGCTGACGTCGGCTAAGCCACCCGTCTTTACGAGCGGGAAAATCTCCGAAGTAACAAACAAAACTGAAAGTTTACGTTTTGATCCCACCATGCTATAAGTTTCAAGGAGAAAAAAGAGAGTATAGGAGAGAAGTCAGCACATGGAAATCGCGACGACAGATACAAATCGTGTTAAGCGCGGTCTAAGCAGTTGTGCCGATTGCCCAGGGTGCAAACCATGGATGCCGGCGGCCAATCGGTTAAAGGAGAAAAATTGATTCCGCCTATCGTCTTCCCCTGTAGCTTCGTCATTTTTGGTGCTACGGGCAATCTAGTCTCCAATAAACTGCTCCCCGCGTTGTATTTATTGGAGGCGGCGGATACGTTGCCGCCTTCTTTGAGTTTTATCGCTTTTGCGCGGCGTGAGCTCACTCAGGAAGCGTGGCGCGAGCATATGCAATTTATCTTGCGTGACAAAATCGCCGAACGTTTCGACCAAGGGACATTTGACAGCTTTGCCGATCGCTTTGCTTATTTAACCGGGGACTTTCAAGATCGAGCCGCCTATCAAAAATTACTGGAAGAATTGGGGAAGGCCAAAGAAGGCGTATGTGAAAATGTTATTTTTTATCTTGCTATTAAACCTAGCGAAATTGCCCCCATTGTTAAAAATTTAGACAAGGCGGGATTAAACAAAGCACGCGGGCGCCACCGTATCGTCGTGGAAAAACCGTTCGGAGACGACTTAGAGAGCGCTCAGCAGCTTAATGAATTATTACATCAGCATTTCGATGAAGAACAAATTTATCGTATTGATCATTATCTCGGCAAAGAAACAGTGCAGAATTTACTGGTGTTTCGTTTTGCCAATACGCTGATTGAGCCTCTGTGGAATCGTAATTTTATTGACCACGTGCAGATCACGGTCGCTGAAGATATCGGCATAGAAAAACGCGCCGAATATTACGATAGGGCAGGTGCCCTACGCGACATGCTGCAAAACCATTTGATGCAGTTGCTGACGGTTGTAGCCATGGAACCGCCGCCGGCCCTGGAGGCTGACGCGTTACGCGACGAAAAGGTTAAAGTGCTGCGTTCCATAAGGCCCATTTCTAAGCGCGCCATTAATTCTCACGCTTTTCGCGCCCAATACGCGCCAGGTATACTCAATGGCGTTGCCGTCCCGGGCTATCAACAAGAAGCTGGCATCGAACACAATTCCATCACGGAAACATTTGCCGCGGTGAAGTTTTATATTGATAATTGGCGCTGGCGCGACGTACCTTTTTATTTACGCACAGGTAAACGTTTAGCCAAGAAAACATCGTTAATTGCCATACGTTTTCGTCACCCGCCGCAACAACTTTTTCGCGAGACACCCCTAGAAATTATCGCGCCGAACTGGGTATTGCTTTCAATTCAACCTAGCGAAAGTATGCATATGGAAATCCATGTAAAGCAGCCCGGATTGGGCATGGACACCCGCATTACGCAGCTTAACGCCTCCTACCGGAAAATGCATGAAACGCCATTTGACGCATACGAGACTTTGCTGCTGGACGTTATTGAAGGGGATCGCAGCCTCTTCATTCGGTTTGATGAAGTCGAGTGGGCGTGGCGAGTGGTGGATCCCATTTTAAAGGTCTGGGCACAAGAGCGAGATTTTATTCCCACTTACCCTGCGGGTTCATGGGGTTCAGCGCAAGCGAATCGTTTATTTGATAATGAAGACCAAGTGTGGCGCAACGAGCTCTAGTTCAGGGCGCGCTGCAGTAGCGTCGGCCATGCAAGTTGTCCGCTGGCACCAGTATGCCGACGCATCAACGTTGGAACACGCTGCGGCGGATTGGATTAGCGCCAGTGCAACGCGCGCCATCGCTTCTCACCATGCTTTTCACATCGTGCTCGCCGGGGGTACCACGCCGCGCGGCATTTATGAGCAACTGGCGTCCATAAAAAATGCTTGGCAATACTGGCACATTTACTATGGTGATGAACGTTGTTTAGGCGTTGGCCATGCTGACCGCAACAGTACACTGGCCACGGCAGTCTGGCTTAAGCATGTGCATATACCCGCTTCGCAAATTCATGAGATCCCGGTTGAACTAGGCCCGGAAATGGCGGCCCAGAGTTATGCCCATCTGCTTCAATCGGTTGCGATCTTCGATCTATGTCTGTTGGGTTTGGGTGAGGATGGTCATACCGCCAGCCTTTTCCCGGGCAAAGATTGGGGGAGCGATGACAAGAGCCCCGCCGCGCTCCCAGTTAACCAAGCACCTAAACCTCCCCCGCAACGAGTGAGCCTAAGTGCGCGACGCCTAAGTCTCGCGCGGGAGGTGTTAGTATGTGTCACAGGAGAAAGCAAACAATCGGCGTTAGCCCGCTGGCGGGCCGGCGAAGCGCTGCCGATCTCGGCTATTCAACCGGAAACTGGTTTAGATGTTTTAGTCTCAAAATGATATGAAACTAATTTTGTTTGGATTATTGCTTAGTAGCACATTTTGTTTTGGCCAGACCGCGCCGCGATCGGGCTACAAAATTCAGGGCATCGAATTGGCCGTCTCCACCCGTAAACCTGAACAGCTCAGCGCGTTTTATAGCGCGCGGGGTTTACCGCAGAGTGCAATAACGTTGATTACCGAGCATTGTTTTATTACCGTGGGTTTGAGGAACGACCGCAAAGACGCGCTCTGGCTTGAACTGGACAATTGGCGCTTAATCGGCAATAACGGCCAGGTTTTGCCGCGCGTTACCCGCAAGCTATGGGAAGAACGTTGGGAAAAATTAGGCGTGCCCTCGGCTGCGCGCGCCACATTTGGTTGGACCTTGTTACCTGAAGTGCGGGATCTGCAGCCCGACGAACCGGTGGGAGGGAATTTGGCCATTACACCGCCCGGCCAACCGTTCACCTTGCTTGCGGATTTTTACACGGGTGCAAAAAAATCAGACCCGCCCATCAGCATTAAGATTTCTAATCTCACCTGTGAATCATGAGCATGCTAAAGCGAATAATTTTTCTAATTTTGTTTGCGTTGAGCTTTTCCGGAAACAGCGAACCGGTTCCGAAAGGCTTGCTGGCCTTATCCGGTGCTGCGGCGCCCGCACTGAAACTTAAAGATAGTGATGGCGCGGAAACCGACCTCGCGAAACTTCGCGGTCAATGGGTGCTGGTGCATTTTTGGGCAAGCTGGTGCGGACCCTGCCGAAAAGAAATGCCTACCTTGCAGCGCATGTCGCAAAAAATCCCCAGTAAAACCTTGCGCTTGGTGCTCGTGAATACCGCGGAAAGTGATGATGAGGTTTTTTCTTTTCTGGCGACCATCGCACCTGAGCTAAACAGCCTGATGGATCGTGATGGTAAAGTCACGGAAACCTGGCAACCCAGAGGCTTGCCGTCGAGCTTTCTCGTTGACCCACAAGGAAAGTTGCGCTATCTCGCGCTGGGGGGCAGGGACTGGGATAGCGCTGCTTACCTCAATTTTATCCGGGCCCTGGCGGCAACCCCCGTGCGTTAACGCGTTACTCTATTTATTGCTCAACTCAGCGCAAGCCGCTTGAAAATCTCTTAGCGTTACCCCATGTTTAGTTAAGTCTATTCAAACTTAGAAAGATCACCATGCGTTTTGACAAAATGACCACTAAATTCCAACAGGCATTTAGCGACGCGCAAAGCTTGGCTGTGGGCGGAGATCAACAATTTATTGAGCCGCAGCATCTCCTCTTGGCTTTATTGAATCAGGAAGAGGGTGGCGTTAGCGGCATCTTGGAAAAAGCCGGTGTAAACGTTCCCGCGCTAAAGGGCGCAATACAATCAACGGTCGCGCGCATGCCCAAGGTCGAGGGTCACGGGGGAGAAGTCTCTGTTTCCCGCGATTTAAATAACCTACTCAACATCACCGACAAAGAAGCGCAAAAACGCGGCGACCAGTTTATTGCCTCCGAAATGTTTTTACTGGCGTTGGTGCAAGACAAAGGTGCCACCGGGCAATTGTTGAAAACCCATGGCGCGACCAAAGCGGCCATTGAACAGGCTATTAATTTAGTTCGCGGTGGTGAAGCTGTGCAGAACGCCGAGGCAGAGGGCGCCCGTGAAGCACTAAAAAAATATACGCTGGACTTAACTGAACGGGCGCGGCTGGGTAAGTTGGATCCCGTGATCGGCAGAGATGACGAAATTCGTCGCGCTATTCAAGTCCTACAGCGGCGAACAAAGAATAATCCAGTTTTAATAGGTGAACCAGGGGTAGGAAAAACCGCCATCGTCGAAGGGCTCGCGCAGCGCATTATTAATAATGAAGTCCCGGATTCCTTAAAGAATAAACGGCTGTTGGTGTTGGATTTTGCCTCCCTGTTGGCGGGCGCCAAATATCGCGGGGAATTTGAAGAGCGCCTAAAATCCGTGCTAAAAGAGCTGGCGCAAACAGAAGGCCAAACGATTATTTTCATTGACGAATTGCATACCATGGTCGGCGCGGGTAAAGCTGAAGGCGCCATTGATGCCGGCAACATGTTAAAGCCCGCTTTGGCGCGCGGCGAATTGCATTGTATCGGCGCCACCACCCTGGACGAATACCGCAAATATATCGAAAAAGACGCGGCGCTCGAGCGGCGCTTTCAAAAGGTAATGGTAAACGAGCCCAGCGTTGAAGACACCATTGCCATTCTGCGTGGATTGCAAGAGCGCTATGAGATACATCATGGGGTGGATATTACCGATCCGGCTATCGTCGCCGCGGCAGAGCTCTCGCATCGATACATTACCGACCGTTTCCTGCCGGATAAAGCCATAGATTTGATGGACGAAGCCGCAGCGCGCATAAAAATGGAAATCGATTCCAAGCCCGAGGCCATGGATAAGCTGGAGCGTCGCGTTATCCAATTAAAAATTGAACGCGAGGCGGTAAAAAGAGAAAGAGACGAGGCGTCGAAAAAACGCCTTAACTTGCTCGAAAGTGAAATCACCAAATTAGATAAAGAGTATTCCGACTTGGAAGAGGTCTGGAAGTCGGAAAAGTCTTCGGTTCTCGGCTCCCAGCAGATCCGGGAAGAGTTGGAAAAAGTAAAAATCGAAATGGATGAGGCGCGCCGCAAAGGCGACTGGCAAAAAATGTCAGAGCTGCAATATGGAAAAATTCCGCAGCTGGAAGAGCAGTTAAAACACGCTGACAAAACCGGCAGTCACGCCAAATTTACGCTGCTGCGTACGGAAGTCGGTGCGGAAGAAATCGCGGAGGTCGTGTCTCGCGCCACGGGCATCCCCGTCTCTAAAATGATGGAAGGCGAGCGTGATAAGTTAATCCACATGGAAGAAAAATTGCACGAGCGCGTGGTTGGCCAAGATGAAGCCGTACGTCTAGTTTCTGACGCGATTCGCCGCTCGCGAGCGGGTTTAAGCGATCCTGGCCGTCCCTATGGTTCATTTCTCTTTTTAGGCCCTACGGGCGTCGGCAAAACAGAGTTATGCAAAGCGCTGGCCAGTTTCCTATTTGATTCGGAAGATCACCTCATCCGTATCGATATGTCGGAATTTATGGAAAAGCATTCAGTCGCGCGTTTGTTGGGCGCGCCGCCCGGCTATGTAGGTTATGAAGAGGGCGGTTATCTCACCGAGGCGGTTAGACGCAAGCCCTATTCAGTCATCCTCTTGGATGAAGTTGAAAAGGCGCACCCCGATGTGTTTAACGTACTTTTGCAAGTTCTGGACGATGGACGCATGACAGACGGCCA
>CAYYOS010000035.1:16026-18793 GCA_964473355.1 uncultured Burkholderiales bacterium
AGGGCGCACGGTGGATTTTAAAAACACGGTGATTGTGATGACCTCTAATCTGGGCTCGCAAAATATTCAAGCGATGGCCGGGGATGACTATGGGGTGATTAAATTAGCCGTACTGGCGGAAGTGAAGTCTTATTTTCGGCCCGAATTTATCAATCGCATCGATGAAGTCGTGGTCTTCCACGCGTTAACCGAAGCCCACATCAAAAATATCGCCAATATCCAGCTGCGATATCTGATCCAACGGTTAGCGCATATGGATATGACCCTAGAAGTGTCGGACCGCATGCTTACCGAAATCGCAACAGCCGGCTTTGATCCGGTCTACGGCGCTCGGCCACTAAAACGTGCTATCCAGTCGCAAATAGAAAATCAGCTTGCTAAAGAAATTTTGGAAGGTCGGTTTGCGGCTAAAGACCACATTCGCGCTGACTTTAAAGGTGGCAAGCCGGTTTTTGAGAAAATCTAAACAGTAACTTTGCAGACTTCCAGTCGGGATTCGCAGCCCCAAACGGTTTTTTATCGTCAGGTGGATGGAATCCTATCGGGTTTCGGCGTTATTTTCGTCGCCAATTTATCGATGGACCTCATATAAATTCCTAAGTCATTGTTTTATATAAGTCCAATCTTTCGGCACGATCATTGCTTATAGTTAATGACTTTGGCTCTATGCGGCTATTAAACATTACAAAAATGTTAGCATAGCGATATTGGGCATGTGTTAATCTAGAGGAATAGTGTGCTTACTTACAAAAATGGCTTCAGCAATGGCAACGAAGGCCTATGAAGCCTTCTTTCGCGCGCTTGTTTGCTGTTGCCACGCTGGGTCTGTTGCTAGTCCTGGGTGTAGCGAGCTATTTCCTCTACCAGCTGTCTTTAAATCAACCGCAGCCTAGCCAGTTACCTGATCTGAGCCAAAATAAAATCGCCCTGCGCGAGCAACTCCGGCGCTTTGAAGTCAGGGTGCGACATTTGGCAAAAAACATCGCCACCCATCCGCTCACTATCACCGCCATGCAAAAAAATAACGAACGGGAACGTTTGTCGCAAACGGCGCTGGTGCAATCCTTTTTCGCAGAAGCAAAAAATATTCAGCTACTGCCATTGGAAGACAATCTTCTAAAAAATGGCGCGTTAATGCTAGCCAACCCTGCCTATAGTAAATTCACCGGGAAAGGCTACCAAGCCTTTCCATTTAGCTTAAAAAGCACGGCCAGCGCGGAGCTTTTACTCACCACGGTTTACCCGATCTTGGATCCGGCAAATCAATCCTTGTTAGGTTATGTTATCTTGGAAATGAGTTTGGAAGAGTTGCAGCAGATATTCAGCTATTTACCCAGTAGCGGCATGTACGTAGAACTTCAGCAAATCGGCGGAAATAACGAGGTGAGCGTCCTTTTAAAACGCGGCGACGAAAATTTAAAACTTCGGGCCAAACCGGAGTTGCTTGAAATCAACAACGATTGGCGTCTGGCGCATTGGACCGCACCGGCGGCGACGCGCTTTAAAAACGTACCCAATAGCGCCTATTCTTCCGATTTCACGCTCATTTTAGTCTTTACCATGATGGTAATCGTTTTATTTATGCTGGGTTTATACGTTTATTTGCAGCGCCTCGTAAAAAACGATCTTAATTCCTTTTTGCGCTTACTAACGGATATGCGTCGACAACGATTACGCCGCGTGTATCCAGTAAAACTAAAGGAATTTGAAGAGACCGCCGCCATCATGTACAAACTGGGTAAATTAATGATGGGCAAACAACGGCAGTTTGCCGATATCGCCAGCACTGATCATTTGTCCCAAGTGCATAATCGCCGCAGTTTCGAAATCAAACAGCAGCAGTTGTTTAAGACCGTGCTGGAAGGTTGGGCGCACAGCTTGTTAATTTTGGACATCGACAACTTCAAAGAGGTAAACGATATCCACGGCCATGAAGCTGGCGACGCTTTAATTGTTCAATTCGGCAAGGCGCTAAAAGATCACCTGCGCTCCAGTGATTTCGTGGCACGCTTGGGTGGCGACGAATTTTGCGTGATATTCCCGAATACGCCTCTACGCAAGGCCGTTGAGCTTTCGGAAAGGTTGCGCAAAAATATGCCAGATGTTCTGGATTTAGGAGGCGGCATTTCGCATCAATTGCGCTGGAGCGGCGGCTTAAGTGAATACCACAAAGATGACAAAGCGGACAACGCCGCACTGTCCCGCGCCGACGTTGCGCTGTTAGATGCTAAGCGTTCCGGCCGTCACCGTACCGAAGTAAGGGCCGCGCCGCAGACCCTAGCGCAGCGGGGCTAACGCCCAATTTCAGGCTTTAAACCCTTTCGATATATTCCCCGCTATCGGTATTAATTTTTATTTTCTCACCTTCCAGCACAAAGGCCGGCACTTGTACCGTTAAGCCGGTTTCCGTTTTTGCGGGCTTATACGAGCTGGTGGCGGTGGCGCCTTTTAGGTTAGGCTCCGTTTCAACTACCGTCAAAACCACGCTGGATGGGAGCTGCAGGCCTATCGCGCGCTCATTGTGAAAGTTCACCAGCACGTCGGTGTTGGGCAACAAGTATTCGGATTGGCCCTCGAGAAATTCACTGGATAAATTGAGCTGCTCATAATTATTCTTGTCCATAAATACATAAGCGTCGCCATCGGCATAGAGATATTGCATCTCGCGCCCCTCAACAAAAGCGCGGTCAATTTTTTCATCGGTGCGAAAACGCTGATTGGTTTTGGTGCCAACTTCAATGTCTTTCATTTCGACTTGCATGAAAGC
>CAYYOS010000036.1:0-18728 GCA_964473355.1 uncultured Burkholderiales bacterium
ATATTTCCCGATTATCGGCGGTCAGCGTTCCCGCAGGTTGCGCGAAATTGGAAAGCTGCAAGGCGTTCTTGATATCCTTAGCAGAAACTTGGTAGGCGTTGAGGCGTTCAGCGTCTAAGATTACCCTCAGTACCCGGTTCTGCGCGCCAATTGTTGACACTTCGCGGGTGCCTGGAATGCGCTTTAATTCGGCTTCGGCGGCGTGGGCGATTTGCATTAATTCATAGGCACCGCGGGTTTCGTCTTGAGTCCAGAGCGTGACGGCTACGATAGGCACATCATCAATGCCCGCTGGTTTGATGATAGGTTCACCCACACCAAGGTTGGGCGACACCCAGTCGCGGTTAGATTGTATGGTGTCGTATAAACGCACTAAGGCTTGGGTGCGATCTTCACCAACCTTGTATTGCACGGTTAAGATTGCCAGGCCCGGGCGCGAAACCGAATAAACGTGGTCAATGCCGGAAATTTGCGATAAGACTTGTTCGGCGGGCGTCGCCACTAGGGCTTCGACGTCTTGGGCGGAGGCGCCCGGGAAGGGGATAAAAATATTAGCCATGGTGACATTGATTTGTGGCTCTTCCTCACGCGGCGTGACTAGCACCGCGAAGAGTCCGAGTAGCAAAGCAATTAAAGCCAATAAGGGCGTGAGTTGCGTATGAAGAAAAAATTTGGCGATGCGGCCAGAAATTCCCAGCATCGTTATGACTTTTTATTCTTTAAGTAAATACCCGCTTTAATGGGTTCAGTGGCAACAATTTCTCCCGGCACCAACCCGGCTAACACTTCGATTTGATTTTGTCCCGCAGCGTTACCCGGACGAATTTGCCGCAATTGAATGTCCTGGTTTTTCCCCACTACGTAGACCGCGGTTAACTCGCTGCGGCGAATTAAAGCGCTAGCGGGAACGACTAATTTTTTGGCGGTGCCGGTAGCAAAATGTACCCGTGCAAACATGCCGGGGAAAACCTGCCGTAAATCTGCGGGTAAATCTAAGCGCACGCGCACCGTGTGCGTTTTTGCGTCCGCTGCGGGCAAGATACTAATAGCGCCGGGCTGCACCCATTTATTTAAAGCGGGAAATTCTATGGAAGCACGCTTGGTTCGGCTGATGGCCGCGACTTTATATTGTGGGATGTCGGCGATGACGCGCAAATCGCGGGGATCAAATCCTGTCATTAAAGGTTTGCCCGGGGAGGCCATCTCGCCCAACTCCGCATGGCGGGCGGCGACTACCCCGCTGTATGGCGCGACAATGGTGGCAAAACCTTGGGTCGCGGTGGCGACACCCACGCCGGCCTGGGAAGCTTGGCTGGCGGCTTGGGCGGATTTATATTCGGCTAGGGCTTTATCCAACGCCGCTTGGCTCACAAATTTTTGTGCGAATAGCGCCTGGGTACGATCATAGTTGGCCCGGGCATTTTGTAAGGTTGCTTGGGCTTGCGCCACTTGGGCCTGGCTACCAGCCACCGCCTGCGCCGCTTGCGCGGCATCAATGCGCACCAGTACCTGACCTTTTTTTACATAATCGCCGACATCGAAATTCAAAGCCACGATTCGTCCGGCGATTTGTGCCGCCACCGTGGATTGCTGCGCGGCTTCCACAACGGCTTCGCTGGCGTAGGTTTCATCGACTTGAGCATAAGCGACGACGTTGGTAGCAAAGGGTAAGGCGGCAAAGACGGGCGTAAAAGTAACGGCCGCCGCAAAAAAGACGAGAAATTTCAATGCTTTTCCTTTAAGTATTAGCATATTCTAATATATATCGAGAGTCAGGTAAAGCGTGCCTTCTGTCGCATCGGGCATGGTAGCATGTGCCAGGCTAAACGCGCAGCGCGCTGCATAGTTAACTAGAGATAATTCGATGCCTCACGACGATGCGGAATCCGGCGCGCGGAACAGACGCTGCGCCGTACCCACAAAAATACAGCAATGCCTGGTCGAGATTTTTGGTGAAAGTGCAAATCACGTAACCATTATTATTGACCGACGCAAACTAGCTTGGCATTTTTGGCCGGGCGTCGCGGGTGCCACCACTCGCCGTGGGAAAATATTTATTAATTTTCCTTGCGGACAATTTTGGCGCGATCCAAAGTTTGTGCTGCATGAGTATTACCATGTCATACAGCAATGGGGCGTCGAAAGAATGAGCGTATGGCGTTATCTAGCGCGCTTTTGGATAAAAGAACGCGAAGCACGCCGCTTCGCCGAACAGAACTTAGATAGACTACAACAGTGTATGGTGCGCGCCGACTCTGCCGAGACGGTACCCGCTCAAAACGGCGATGAACGCCCGTTTTAAGCTGGGTTGGCACGGCTAGGCGCGGGTCGTTACGCGTCTTTTTGCGGGTCCCGTAGTGTCTTATGCAATTTCACCGGCTTATGCTTTTTCCGCATACGGATGTTTAGCATTTCCACCGCCACCGAGAATGCCATAGCAAAGTATATGTAACCTTTGGGTACATGCACGTCAAAGCCTTCCGCCATTAACGTCACGCCCACTAAAATTAAAAACGACAACGCTAAAATTTTTATGGTCGGGTGATTGTCGACAAAATCGCCGATTGATTTAGCGGCAAACATCATGACCGCGACCGCTAAGATAATAGCAATAGCCATTAATGAAACGTGATCGACTAATCCTACCGCAGTGATTACCGAGTCCAGGGAAAATACAATATCCAAAATCGCAATTTGCACCAACACCATGCCGAGGCTTGCCGCAACTTTCGGGGTGTGCGCTTCTTCCTCACCCTCTAAGCTATTATGGATTTCGTGGGTGGCCTTAGCTAACAAAAACAAGCCGCCGCCCACTAAAATTACATCGCGTCCGGATATCTCCTGTCCAAACAAGGTAAACCAAGTATCGGTTAAGCCCATTACCCAAGAAATCGAAAACAGCAAGGCCAATCGCGCAATCATTGCTAGGGCCAACCCGGCTCGACGCGCTAAAGCGCGCTGGGCAGCCGGTAAGCGACTGACAAGTATAGAAATGAAAATGATATTGTCGATGCCCAGCACAATTTCCAAGGCGGTGAGTGTGCTCAATGCGATCCATGCTTCGGGGCTATTTAGCCATTCAAACATTCATTGCTCCAAAATTAGCTTAAAAAAATTGCTGTGTAATCGGCCGCGGGCGACCCTGGCAAAGGCCAGTTTAACGCAAGGCTATCATAATCCTTCAACAAAAATTTTCCACCCCTATCGTGACGGTAGAGGTTCCAGGACCAACAAGTCATAAACGAACCATTAACGTGCGTTGGACAATATAGGTGACCCTTTAGTGTCCATGATCTTAGCGGTGAAGTACGGTAGCGGTGAAGTATTATAGCGAGGCTGAGTGGCTAAGGGCTCTCTGTTTTAACCAAACACTAAGCTCAGACGGGGGCAACGGCCGGCAAATATAGTAGCCTTGCGCTTCTTCGCAGCCCAACGCTTGTAATGCCCGAAGTGTCGCGGCATCTTCCACGCCTTCGGCGGTGACCTCGAGATTCAGATTATGCGCGAGCTCGATGGTAGAGCGCACGATGGCGGCATTACGTGCATCCTTAAAATCTATGACGAACGATTTATCGATTTTAAGGTTGCTTACCGGCAACTCCTTGAGGTAACTAAGCGAGGAGTAGCCCGTGCCAAAATCGTCGATCGAGAATCGAACACCGTGTTCGTAGAGTTCGTTTAACTTCCGCTGGGACCCTAGCGGATCCAGCATTATTGCACTTTCCGTAATCTCAAAAATTAATTGCTTCGATGCAAGAGCCTCGGTCGACAATAGTTCCAACATCTGGGGTACAAATTCGCGATCCTGCAGGTTGCGCGCTGAAATATTCACAGCCATCGCGAGCTGTACTCCTTGCGCCTGCCAGCTTTTTACTTGTTGCAATGCTGTTTTAACCAGCCAGTGTGTCAGGGCGTCGATCAACCCCGTTTTTTCTGCGGCTGGAATAAATTCATCCGGGGGGAGAAATCCGCGCCGGGGATGCTGCCACCGCACTAGAGCCTCGACGCCGGACACGGTATTCGTTTTTAAATTCAGCTTGGGTTGAAAATGTAGCAGCAATTCGTCCTGTGCGATGGCAACACGTAGTTCGCCCATTAATCCCAATTCCAGCGGATTGTAGTGATCAATCGCGGCGTCATAAATGACATGCGGGCGATGCTGTATTTTGGCAGCGTGTAGCGCCACATCAGCATGTTGAAACAAAGTATCGGCGTCTATACCATGTTCAGGATACAAAGCGACGCCGACGCTAGCTTGCACGTCGAGTGGCACGCTAGCAACAATAAATGGCTCGTTAAACGCTACCGTGATTTTGGCGGCGATCAACGCGATATGATGCCGATCGGTCAGGCGTGGTAGTAGCACCGCAAACTCATCCGCCGCTAACCGCGCCACCATGTCTGTATCCCATAAAATAGCCTTGAGGCGTTCCGCGACCTGAGTTAATACCTGGTCTCCGGTAGGGTGCCCTAAGGTGTCATTAATCTCGCGGAAGGTGTTAAGGTTCAAAAGGAACAAGGCCAGAGATTGTTGTTTTGCTTCAGCGTCCACCAGACCCTGCCGCAAACGTTCCTGTAGGGCCACGCGATTGGGTAAATCCGTAAGGGGATCGCGATAAGCCAGACGCGCTATCGTCTGCTCCGCACGCCGGCGCTCGGTAATATCCCGAACGAAAGCTTGTAGGCGGCCATCTGGTAGTTGTTTGGCGGTGACTTCGCATAACAAGAGTGAGCCATCTTTGCGACGCATCCACCATTCTGACTGAATAACGCTGCCGTCTTTGAGTCGAGCAATTTCCGCCGCAAGACGCGGCACTTCATCGGCGACAAGCGTGTCAGCAGCATTGAGCTTAAGTAACTCCTCGCGGGTATAACCCAATTGCTGGCAGCCCGCGGAATTCGCATCCAAATAATCCGCCTGAGCGTTGGCAATATAAATACCATCCGTGGCTTGTTCAAATATCGTGCGGAAGTGATCCTCGCTACGCTTCAGCGCGGCCTCAGCGAGCTTTTGCTCGGTGACTTCTCGAACTACCCCTCGCATTCTAAGCGGCTCTCCGCCTAATCCGAAAGTAAACTCACCGCGACCTGCAATCCAATGCATGCTGCCATCTGGCCAAAATACGCGAAATTCATGGCTAAATGGCTCGCGGGTTTTCATGCAGTGAGTTACCTTGGCGTCAATGCCTCGCACGTCATCTGGGTGCAAGCGACTTGCGAAGGCTTCGTAGGTGCCTGCAAATTCGCCCTCTGCGAAACCCCACAGCTCTTCATGCCAACGAGACCAAGTAATATGGTTGTTGGGAATATCCCAGTCATATGTTCCCATCTTCGCCGCGTTTAGGGCTAGTAACAATCGGGTTTCACTTTCTCTGAGCGCATCTTGGGCTTTCTTGCGTTCTGTAATATCGGTATGCGTGCCTAGCATACGTAACGGAAGCCCGGCTGCTGTATATTCGGCCACGCGCCCACGCCCCTTAACCCAGACCCACGTGCCGTTTGTGTGGCGCATGCGGAATTCTTGTTCATAAACCCGGTTGGCGTCGCTGAAATGCGCTTGCAACGCCGCCAATACTTTCGGTTTATCGTCGGGGTGCAAAAGCTGCATCCAGGTTTCGAAGTTCTGCGTGAGTTCGTTGGGAGCGCGGCCGAGCATCGCCTCCCATCGCGGGCTGAAATAAACCATATTGGTTTGTATATTCCAGTCCCACAGACCATCATTGGTACCCTCAAGTGCCAGATGCAAGCGCTCTGCCGTTTCAGCAAGGGCATTGCGCGCGATATCCAGTTCCTCGGTGCGCTGGCGCAGTGCCAGCGCTTCGCGCCTGCGCTGTAATGCAACATGTAAAAGCATGGAAAGGAGTGCCGCGCTTATAGCCAGCATGATCGCAAGCTCAATAGCCAAGCGATATTGGTATTGATACACATCGGCGTGATCAAGTTGTAGCCGTAGCAAGGCCTCGCCACGATAGGAATAGCTGATTGGCTGGTCTAAAAGCTCACCATGCTTCACACTTCCTGGTCGCTGATAGGTCGCCAGTACAAAGCCATTGAGGGTAACAAGTTGCAAGCGAGCGATGCGCTGGTTTGCCGCACCCCATTTGCGCAACAGCGGTTCTATCTCTTGGTAGCGCCCAACATTTAACTCTCTCGCAACAAAGGCGGTAATCAATTGCAATTCCCGTTCTGTCGATTGCCGGGCAAGCGTGAGGTTGTTACTGAGCCCTTGACGGACAATTACCCACGAAGCCGTAGTTAGTGACATCAGTACCATCACCAATACCAACCACGGCCAATGTGCGGCAACGCCCGACTTAAGGCTCATGAATGTTGAGATGAACGTCACTTACGAGAGCCCGCAAGCTGTCATAATCCGAGTCCACCGCCGGCACCAGCGCGGTCATGTTAGGGTGCAAAGCGTGCATAATCGATCGTCCCTCCGGGGTATCCTTTAACCGCGAAAACGCGCCGCGCAAGCTTACGACTAGTGAGGAGGGAAGTTTGCCGCTAGCCACAAAAACATGATCGGCCACCGGCGGTGTAACGGCGAGTGCCCTTAATCCTTTCGCAGCCTGATTTTCAAATACCTCCTCCTTCACCGCGCCGGCATCATAGTCCCCGGCTAGTACGCCGAGAACGACGTTGTTGTGCGAACCAAGAAACGCGTGATGAGCAAGCGCGCTCTCCGAGACGCCGGCTCGCTGTAATAAGTACTGAGGGACCACATGGCTCATCGTCGAATCCGGATCACCATAGGCAAAACGTTTTCCTTTTAAATCTACCAACGCCCGAAATGGGCTATCGTGACGCACGATAATCACCCCGCGTAAATTGGGCTGCCCTTTTACCTCCTGGCGCGCCAAAAGCGGTTTTTTCCCATAACGTTCCACCATCCTGATATACGAAGCCGGCCCCATATACGCAATGTCTACGCTGTCGGTACCGATTGCACGGATATGTTCCGCATACGTACGGCCCACGCGCAACTTTATTGGTCGGCCGGTAGTGCGCGTCAGGTAATCGGCAAGCGGCGTAAAGCGATTGACGAGTTCAGTGGTGGGCAGATACGGATGAACTGCGAGTATCATTGTTTCTGCGAAAACGCGTGACGATGCGGCTAGGAACAACAACAATCCAACCACGCCGATTGCTAAGCCCGTGGCTGCCGGGACAGATGATGTGGTGTTAGGCTGGTGAGTCATATCGCGCTCCAATAGGGAACCAGCTGCTATTTTTGTCTCCTCGTCCGCCAGGGCGGACGAGAAGAGGTAAGGCCTACCTCTATCGAGACTTCTTATTATTTAAGCTTCACCTCGTCTCAGCGGCAGCTTAACGTCGCATCAAACTACTTGCACCGGAGCTTGTGCAGGATGTCCTAAGATAGAAAATCCTACTCCAAATGGGGGCGAGGTGCATTTTATGATATTAGCACGTTGGTATGTATTTATCATGAACTGGACGCGGCAGCTAAGGAAGGCGAGAAACTTCTCTGAAACCCGAAAGAGATTCGCTCACCTCTATCTACTTTTTACCGGGCCTACGCCGCGAATTTTTTCACCCAAGCGACATAGTGGTCTACCCATTTTTGCAAGAATTTTTTACTGTCGGCGCCAATGTTTCCGCCTTCGTCAAAAAAATTTTCCTTGGCATGCATAAACGCTTCCGGTTGGCCCATTGTAGGGACGTCTAGATACGCCAATATATTGCGCAAGTGTTGTTGCGCCATGGACGTTCCCATCGCGCCAATAGACACGCCAATTACCCCACCCGGCTTTCCCGCCCAGGCATTTTGCCCATAAGGACGGGACGCATGGTCCAGCGCATTTTTTAGGACACCAGGAATCGAGCGATTGTATTCGGGCGTAAGAAAGAGTAGCCCTTGCGCCGTATTGATTTCATTTTTTAGCCGCTTGACGGAGTCCGCGGGGTTGCCATCGTCATCTTGATTGTAAAGCGGCAAGTCGCCGATTTGTAATTGCTTAAATGAGAATTCCGCCGGTGCTAATTTCGCAATAGCAGTTGCTAGTTTACGGTTGATTGAATCCTTGCGTAGACTGCCGACGATAACGGCGATCTGGTACTGGTTCATGGAAATCCCTTATTAAATATACGAGTTATTGGTTAGAGTACCTGCACGCCCGGCTGTTCGCCGAAATGATAGTATTTGGTTTCAGAGGTCAAGTATTAAGCGAGTCGGCGCTACGCTTTCTGATAGGTGCTAGCTCCATGAGGGACAGCCGCGAATTCAGGCAATTCTTCCGCCTTGATAGTGAAGCGCTGCAGCGTGGGGAAGCGCGGGCTGGGCACCATTTCCGGCAACATCTTTTGAATGAAGTGCCATGTTACCGCGGTGGTGACGCCAGCTTGGTTCATTCGAGCTTCTCCGATAGCCCAAGGCGCGCGTGCAAGTTCAGTTTCCAGCGCCTGGCAGGCTGCAAGAAGCTGATTGGTGACTCTAGAAATCCACGGTTCATGAGTTTTCTCGGGCGGGCGTTGGCTATGCTCATAAATGATCTGAACACTCTTCTCGCAAGCGGCGAGCGCCAAGCCAATTATGCGTAGGCTAAGTAGGTATTCCGAAGCTTTGTGCGGCATTAGCGATTTTCCCGGGCCGGCCAGTCTTTTTGCATATTCCAAGATAAGCATCGAGTCCATCAATACGGTTCCGTCATCGCACACCAGCGAGGGCGCCTTAACCACGGGGTTAATCGCGTGAAATTGATCAAAAGTGCTAAAAACGGAGATGGATCGGTGCACAAACGGCAGCCCCAGCAGCTGCAACGATACTGCCACGCGGCGGACGTATGGGGAATCAAGCATTCCTATGAGTTGCACGGTTTCTCCTGCGAAGATTAGGCAGAATTTTAAGCGCCGAACTGGGGCTGGTCTGTTCGCTTTAAACGCACATAAAGACTAACACCATAGATAACAATTACCAAAAGTAGCCATACCCCAAAGTTTAGGGTTGGGATATACCCGTAGTGTCTTCCGGCCCCTTCGAGTACGAAGGCTACCCCGGCGAGAATAATGGGCGAGGCGCTTAATATTAAATGATCGGGTTTTTTAATGAAAAGAACCCAGGTGTTCAACAATATGGTGATCTGGGCGAGGACTAGTCCCCTCGCTATACCTGTCCCATGGACATTCTTAAAGTTTACAAGCCACCAGAAAAACAAAAAGAGTACGAACGGGATGACGATAACCCAGATGATCCGCCGCCATTCGGCAGAGAATTGAAAAGAAATTCCCGGAATCGGCCCGCCGGTTACGGTTAAATTTTTCACATCCGACTGTGGATCTTTCCACCCAAGTCGCCAAATCAGCCAGGCGTTTAACAAAGGAAAAATAAGTAAGGCTGCGTACCCCATTGTTTCGTTGGGGGATCCAAAAAAAAAGCGCCGCGATACTCCACGGCGCACCCAGCAAGCCTAGACCAAACATAAACAAGATTCCCCCCATACTATTTCTGGTCTCGTAGAGCAGCAGCCACATCACACCAATGGCGATGAGATAAACAATGAAAAGCGTGCGCCAAAATATTTTCATCGGTTTAGGTAGGTGATCTACGGCTTCCCAGATGGGTACTGAATGCCATTATGCGCGCGCTGATTTAGCCATTCCGCCAACACCAAATTAGGTACCCAGCACAGCCAAGCAATAATTCCATAAGCCACTGCGAAATCCACGCCCACCACGAAGGAGGTGGGCAGATAGATCCGTAACGTAACCGCGGCCAAAGTAAGTGCGAAGTTCCGCACCATCCATTTTCGATGTTCCTGGATTGCCTTGCGGCGTATCGCAAAATAGGCGCGCGCGCCCGTATAAAGCCAAGCTAAGGCTAGCATCGCAAAGCCTGCCCGAGCAACCGTGCCGCCATAGGCAAACTGCGAGATATAAAGTCCTGACAGGCCGCCTACTAGCACGCCTACGGTCAGGTAAATACGTCCCATCCAACGGTGAAGTGCCACATTGTTTTGTCTTAAACGTGTCGAAAATTGGAATGGCCCAAGCACCAACGCGACAATGGAAGCAAATATATGCGTATAAACCCCGAGGGCGTGTTCCGTAAAACTGGCTTTCATGTCGGGATGAACGAGGGAGCCCAGCGGGAGAAAACCGTAAGCAAAAGCTGCGTAACCGGCCACGCCCAGCGGCAAAATAACGAGCAAGCCTTTATTAAGTAGGGGCATAGAAGGGCGCATTGGGTTTCTTGTCCTCAGACTTTAAGATTCGCTTTGGGAAGTAGACATCATAACCAATATCGATATTAAAAATGGGTGGGTTAATCAGGCTTCATGAGCCGCGGCGATCATTACTTTTGACATGACCCCGTAAACGTCAGTCCAGGCCGCCCGTACTGAAGTGTTAAATTCTTCCCCTAGTCCTTGCGATAGCGTCGTCAATAACGCCGCGCCGACGGTTTCGTAGTGTTGGTCGTTAACCCCATAACTTGCATGCCGTTTCCCCATAGTTTGCAACACGGGAATTAAACTACTGGGATCATCGAGCTTATTCACTGCAACCGCTATCATCGCCATGAGTTTCTGGCTTTGCGCGGCCATGTCGCCACGGAATAACGCTTTTAGTTCCGGGTTCAACGCAAAGAGGTTGTTGTAAAACAGCGCTCCCGCTTGCGGCGCGATGGGAAGGACCTTTTCCCAACTCTGCCGGACTAATCTTATTGATACTTCGTTCATTGCTGGTCTCCTTACTCTCAGTAAGCCCTTTTCGGATAGCGTGGTCGCGGCTTACGGAGTTAGATTTTGCTTTTTTCTGGCTAGACCTGCTAGATGAGTAGTGCGAGCGTCGAGCTTGCGAGCGCGTTCGCGTCGTCTACACGGGCGGCATAGAATCGCAACCGTCCATACATCTCCTTTGGCTAACTCGTACCACCATCTTTGTTGTGTTGCCGTCCAAACTTGGGGCGCGCCACAGGTTTTACACTTAAACGCTTTATCAACATAATAACCTCGCGTTACAAAATCCGGTGTGCCGTAGCTATTAGTCGGCCGTAAGTTGGCAGGATTTACCAAAATTTGGCCTCGGAGTTCTGCAGCGCGTGCATTGGCCACGCGCTTTGCCTCGGCGCGTGCCTCTTGCGCCCGAGCCGCAGCGCGTTTTACTGGGCGGCGGACTGGCGTTTCAAGGCGAGTCGCGCGAGTGGTCTTCACGATATGAAATCTGGTGGTGCGTTCCTATCACATTTGCGGCAGGCGAGTGCTTGCCCTATGGCGCTGGTGCGCCCCGCTAACGTGATGATCCATGGGCGATTGGCCCACGGCGGATTGTGGCGGACATGTTGGTTGTGACCGCATTCAAGTTTGGCGACCCAGTCATGTTCTTTCGTCTTGATGGAAGCCTACGATTTGCCGATTCATGGTAACTCAATGTTTCCGGGCATTGGGTATGGCTGGCGGGCGTCGCGGCTAACCTTTCTTGCTTCCAAAAATCAACAGCACGCCGCCAATCACTATCGCCCCCACGCCAGCCCAAACGGGGATATTAACGGTCTGCCTTTCCTTTACCGACAATTCAATGGGTCCTAGCTTGGCCTCATGCGTTTCTTTGGTATAGCTAAAATTGCCATACAGCAAGCCCGCGATGCCGGCCAAGATTAACACTATTGCCACGATCTTAACTGGGTTCATTTCGTCTCCTCTTTCTTAATTAAAAGTAAGAACGTTAGGTTAAGCATCTCTCAACTTCGGTCAGGCGGGGTAGCCCAGAATGGAGCCGAATTTTACCGAGTCCTCCGCCATTGCGGGTAAGGTCACAAACAGTACCGATACAGTAACAGCCAGAGTAACGCGCCCGCAAATGGGAGCTATGCGCATTAGGCGGGTGAGGTAGAAATATGCGCTAAAGAATTTATTAAACTAGATCAATCCGCGCCACAAAAAACATCACGCATCATGCCGATTAATTTCAAGGTGCGCGTATCGCCGACGCGATAAAATACCCGGTTGGCGTCTTTTCTAGTTTTTAATACACCTTTGTCGCGTAAAATAGCCAGGTGCTGGGAGATATTACTTTGCGACGTGCCAACGCTATCGACGATTTCTTGCACGCTAATTTCGCGGTCTCCTAAAACGCACAATATTTTTAAGCGTAGCGGGTGAGCCATGGCGCGCATGGCGCGGGAGGCTTGTTCGATGTGTTCTTCTTTGTCTATTAAGGAAATTTGATCAAAATTCATGCGGCCCTAACCTTGAGATAACCGCGATGAGCGGTGCTTTCGCAAGCTTTAAGTATAATGCGTACATAATCAAAACATAATAAAATAATACAATATTTCCAAAAAAAGCGGTCGAATTAAAGAATATGGCTCCTAAACCGGTGGTACTGGTGATCTTGGATGGCTTTGGCTGCCGTTCTGAGCATGATCACAATGCGATTTATCATGCAAAAAAACCCAACTGGACGCGTATTTGGCGGAGCTTTGCGCACACGACCATTCAAGCCTCAGAAGCCGCGGTAGGTTTGCCCGCGGAGCAAATGGGTAACTCTGAAGTGGGACATCTTAATATCGGTGCGGGCCGAGTCGTGTATCAAGAGTTCACCCGAATTAACCGTGCCATTCAATACGGTGATTTTTTTATCAACCCCACGCTGTTAAAAGCCATACATACCGTGGAAGAACGCAACAGCGCGCTGCATATTATGGGCTTGTTGTCGGAAGGTGGCGTGCATAGCCATGAAGATCATCTTTTTGCCATGTTAGAGATGGCCGCCCACGCTGGGCTTAAAAAAGTGTACGTGCATGTGTTTTTAGATGGACGCGACACACCACCTAAAAGTGCCGAAATTTCCTTGGCTAAACTCCAGGCCAAGTGCGATGAGTTGGCCACGGGCCACATTGTTTCTCTGGTTGGCCGATACTACGCTATGGATCGGGATCGCCGATGGCAGCGCATTGAAGAAGCCTACGATTTACTTACGCAAGGCCGCGCGCAATTTTATGCGCAAACGGCGCTAGGCGGCTTGGAAGCGGCGTACGCCCGGGGCGAATCCGATGAATTTGTGCGCGCCACTGCCGTAATACCGCCCGGTTCTCAGCCCGTGCGTATGGAAGAAGGCGACGTGGTAGCGTTTATGAATTTTCGATCCGACCGGGCACGGCAACTTTCACGCACTTTTATTGAACCTCATTTTGATGGTTTTAAACGTAGTTACGAGCCTAAGCTCGCCATGTTTTGCACCTTAACCGGGTATAGCGACGAATTTGATGTGCCCGTGGCCTTTCCTTCTACGCGCGTGCGTAACGGTTTTGGGGAATATATTTCCAGCTTAGGATTAAAACAATTGCGCATTGCCGAAACTGAAAAATATGCGCATGTAACTTTCTTCTTTAACGGCGGTGAAGAGCTCGCCTATCCGGGTGAGGATCGCGTGTTAATCCCGTCGCCGGATGTTCCCACTTACGATTTAAAACCGGAAATGAGCGCCTATGAAGTGACGGATAGGCTAGAAGCCGCGATTCGCAGCGGCCACTACGACGCTATTGTTTGCAATTACGCGAACGCGGATATGGTTGGACACACCGGCAACCTCGCTGCCGCGGTCGCCGCCATTGAAGCGCTGGATACCTGCCTAGGCCGGGTGGTTGCGGCCGTACAAAAACAGGGCGGGGAGGCGCTAATCACCGCAGACCACGGCAACGCGGAAATGATGTTGGATATGATTACCAGCCAGGCGCATACGGCGCATACCATTAATGTTGTGCCCTTCGTCTACGTAGGACGTCCGGCACGAATGGCGGCCACCGGTGCTTTGGAAGATGTCGCACCCACGCTATTAAAAATGATGGGGGTACCGCAGCCGCCAGAAATGACCGGAAAGCCTTTAATCGAGTTTGTATGACGCGCCCTTGCTTACACTAAAGCGCCCCACGTTTTTTTTAGTCTCAATGACGCTGTCCGCGGTTTTATCTGCCGCCCCGCAAGCCGATCTTAAACAACTGCAAAAAGAAATTGAAGCAGCGCGCGCCGAGCTCGAAGCCTCCGAAGAAACTAAAAGCGACGTATTGGATGAACTTAAGGATTCCGAACGGGCTATTAGCCAAGTTAACCGCAACATTCGTATTATCGCCCAGCAAGAGCGTCAGCTGGAAACATCAATCAAGGGCTTGCAAGGCGAAATAAAAAAACTGCAGAAGGATATTGATGAGGCGCAAAAAGCCTTAGGCCAAGTGCTTTATCAGCAATACCTCTATGGCGGCCAAGATTACTTAAAAATTTTGCTCAGCCATGAAGACCCAAATCAAACCGCTCGGCAGCTACGTTATTACACCTATATTTCGCGTGCTCGCGCGGATTTGATCAAAAACCTAGGAAAGGATGTGGCGCGCTTACAGGCTGCCTCTCTTGAGCTCGAGCAAAAAAAAGCTGATCTGGAATCAAGCAAGCGGGCCGAGGCCCATGAAAAACAACAACTGTTAAAAAGCAAGCGGGACCGACTTTCGGTGCTGGCCGGGCTTAAGCAAGAAATTCAAAATCGCCGCGGGCAAATTGAGCGTTTGCAAAAAGACGAACAGCGCCTGCAAAAATTAATTGCCCGTCTCGGCAAAGTCTTGGTCCCTAGGTCCGCCGCCCCCGGTCGTTCTGCCGGCAAAGGCGTTTTTTTGGCGCAAAAAGGCCGGTTGTTATCGCCCGTGGACGGGGAACTTGTTAACCGCTTTGGCACTCCACGTGAGGACAGCGGTGCCCCCTGGAAAGGTTTATTCTTTAAAGCGCCTAGTGGCGCTAGGGTCAAGTCCGTAGCGGCGGGCCAGGTGGTTTTTGCCGATTGGCTACGCGGGTTTGGTAATTTGATCATCATAGACCACGGTGAGGGATTCATGTCCTTGTACGGAAACAATGAAGCCCTGTATAAGGCTGCGGGAGAAATGGTCGATGCCGCTGAGCCCGTCGCTATAGCGGGAAACAGCGGCGGAAACCTCGAATCCGGGTTATACTTTGAATTACGTTTTCAAAGCAAGCCGTTGAACCCCGCGGACTGGCTTAAATTGAATAAATCGCTCTAACATCTGAGCGAGAGTGAAGTAATTTAGGCGGGATTAGAATTTAAGGAGATGGAAATGCGCGGCAAATGGAAACAAATTGGCTTGGTCGGTGTCGGCCTATTAACGGGCGTGATGTTGGCTATCAATTTTTCGGCCGTTGCGGAAAAAGAAAAGAGCATCACCGGCCCGCTACCCTTTGAAGAGCTCCGTACCTTTGCCGAAGTGTTCGGCAAAATCAAGAGCGATTACGTGGAGCCCGTAGAAGACAAGAAATTAATTACCGAAGCCATTAACGGGATGCTCACCGGTTTAGACCCGCACTCCGCATACTTAGACGTGGATGCGTTTAAGGATTTGCAAGTCGGCACGCAGGGCGAATTTGGCGGTTTGGGGATTGAAGTGGGCATGGAAGATGGCTTTGTAAAAGTCATTTCTCCTATTGAGGATACCCCTGCGTACAACGCCGGCATCAAGAGCGGCGATTTGATTATCAAACTGGATGAAACGCCCGTCAAAGGCTTGAGCTTAAGTGAGGCGGTGAAGCGCATGCGCGGCAAGCCCAATTCTACGATTGCGCTTACGGTTTTGCGCAAAGGCGAGACCAAGCCGCTAACTTTTAACATTACCCGCGCGGTGGTGCGCATACAAAGCGTAAAATCTAAATTGGTTGATCCTCACTATGGCTATATTCGTGTGACCCAGTTTCAGGAACATACCGGTGACGCGTTAGCTAAGGCGATTAACGCACTCTACAAGCAAAATAAAGCGCCGCTAAAAGGTTTGGTGTTGGATTTGCGCAACGATCCAGGTGGATTGTTAAATGGCGCGGTAGGCGTTTCGGCGGCTTTTTTGCCCAATAAAGCTTTAGTGGTTTACACCGAGGGACGCTCTGAAGACGCAAAAATGAAATTGAGCGCGGCGCGCGAAAATTATGTGCGCCCCATGCAAGAAGACTACTTGAGAAATTTACCTGCTGGCATTAAAACCGTTCCGATGGTAGTGCTCGTGAATGCCGGCTCGGCCTCGGCCTCCGAGATTGTTGCGGGCGCCTTGCAGGATCATAAACGTGCCATCGTCATGGGCACGCAAACCTTTGGTAAGGGTTCGGTGCAAACTATTTTGCCTTTGGCGGGGGGCACGGCCATTAAATTAACCACGGCCCGTTACTACACGCCAAATGGCCGCTCTATTCAAGCTAAGGGCATCATGCCGGACATCGTCGTGGAAGACGCAACCCTTAAAGGTGCCGACGCTGGCTTATTGTTACGGGAAGCGGATTTGGAGCGGCATTTAGGAAACGGCCAGGATCCCGAAACGAAGCCAGAATCGGTTATCAAAAAAGAGCCAACGCCACCTACGCCCAAGGAAATTCCCTTAATTAAAAATGAGGACAAGCCTGGGCCAACGGAATTGGGCTCAAAGACCGACTATCAATTAAATCAAGCTTTGAATTTGCTGAAGGGTTTACAGATTGTTCAGAGCAAGACCGCTTTATCCGCTGCACAATAGGCATTTCTCGCGGGTTATGTAGCTTTTTAGGGTGGAGTAGGCGATGCGCCTACCCCACCTTAGGAATTAAGTGGTTCACACGCCGTCGTTACTAGCCAAGCAAGCTAACCCACCGCCAGCGGAATCCTTTCCATGAACGACGAGCAACTCCTACGCTATAGTCGGCATATTTTATTACCGGAAATCGGTATTGATGGCCAAGCATCACTGCTCGCGGCCCATGTGTTAATTGTGGGGGCTGGCGGCTTGGGGTGCCCGGCGGCGTTATATCTAGTCGCGAGTGGCGTGGGCACCCTGAGTATCGCTGATGGCGATAAAGTAGAATTGACTAATTTGCAACGGCAAATCGCGCATACCACGCAAGCCATCGGGCGAAACAAAGCCGCCTCAGCCCAGGACACACTAAAACATCTCAACCCCGAAGCGACCGTGCACGCCATTGAGCGACGTTTAACGACTAGCGAATTAATGTCGCAAGTTTCAAAAGTGGATATTGTCGTTGACGCCAGCGATAATTTTGTGACTCGGCATGCGGTTAACCGCGCCTGCGTCGCGCATAAAAAACCCTTAGTTTCCGGAGCGGCGCTGCGTTTCGATGGTCAAATCAGTGTGTTTGATTTGCGCGTGCCGCAAAATCCTTGCTATGCCTGCTTGTTTCCGGAGAGTGAAATAACTGAGGAGACGCGTTGTGCTGATAGCGGGGTGTTGTCGCCTTTGGTCGGCATTGTGGGCGCAATACAAGCCGCGGAAACCCTGAAGTGCTTATTAAATGTTGGCGAAACACTCAATGGTCATCTGCTTTTGATAGAGGGACTAACCATGAATTTCCGCGCACTTAAACTAACTAAAGATCCCCGCTGCGCGGTGTGTGGCAACTAAATTATGGCTACACCCACACCCGTTTTGATTAAAGTTGATACGCGCGAGAAAAATACCGGCGTGGTGAAGCATTGGGAAAATCTAGCGGGGAATTTCCCCCATCTTTCCCTGGAATTTATTGAACTTGAATTTGGTGACTATGTGATCGCCGAGGGATTTATTGTTGAACGAAAATCCGCTACGGATTTTATGTTAAGCGTGATGGATGAGCGGATATTTGGGGTGCTGGCAAAATTAAAATCGGAATACGATCACATCATTTACATCGTAGAAGGCGATATTTTCGCGCCACGCTTTCACTCGAACCCCGAGGCGTTGCGCAATGCGCTAAGTTATATGACCGTTATCGAGTATGCGTCCTTAATCCCCAGCGCAGATGCGGATAACACCGCGCAACAGCTCTACGCTATGGCCGTGCATGCTCAGCACGGCCCCAGCAAACCGCGTTCACTACGTGGCGATAAGCCTATGGATTTGCGTACCAGCCAACAATATATCGTGGAAAGCTTGCCGGGTATTACCGCCGATCGGGCGCTCAAGTTGTTGGATGAGTTGGGGAGTGTGGCCGGTGTGCTAAATGCGAGTGACGAACAATTTAACATTTCGGGCGGCCTCAGTGCCGAAAACATCGCACGTATTCGCAAGGTGTTACAGAGTAACTGGAAAAATTAACCCGCTGCTAGCAGCGCATTAGATATTTTTGGGGCGCTGTTCTCGCGCCACCGATTTCGCGTTCTATGTCAGTTAATGACTCAAGCGTATTTAATTTGGGAGATAAAACGTGGACGATTCAGCAAGTATGCTAAAGCAGTTAAAGATAATTAAGGTATTGGTTGCGCTTATTACCGTCGCTATTTTAACCGCTGCAGGCGCTATTGCTTATTTTTCCTACGTTTCGGTTGAGTTTGCGAAAAGTAATTTTGCGAACGCATCCTGCGATGATGAAGGGTTTAGAGAAAAGATCTCAACTCTTGTAGATAAAAACAAGCTAGAAGACGCTATTAATCTATCCCATGAGCGTATTAAAAATTATCCGAATGATGTCGATGCATATTGGTATCGTGGAATGGCTTATTATTTGCAGGGAAAATGGCAGCTAGCTATAGACGACTTTAATAAGGTCGAAGTTCTTGCACCGAGTTGGAAGGAGCAATACGTGGAGCCATATAGGACCGCTGCACAGGCGAAGCAGAAAAGTCCTTGAGTAATTTCAGAGGGCGCCGGAACCCGTCGGTGATCACTCCGTCATTCCCGCGAGAAGCGGGAAACCAGGTTTTTATTTAAATTGTCGGGGGTAGCCCGACAGCTAGTCACTTTCTTTTGTTTGGCCAAAAGAAAG
>CAYYOS010000037.1:0-18704 GCA_964473355.1 uncultured Burkholderiales bacterium
TCAAAAGCGGCAACTATGCGGCTGCCATCACCCGGTTTAATAATTTTGTGCAAACTTATCCAAATAGCCAGCTCGCTTCTAGCGCGCAATATTGGATAGGAAACTCCTTTTATGCGATGAAAGATTTTCCAGCCGCGATTGCCGCGCAACAAAAATTGTTGAGTACTTACCCCAATAGTCTAAAAGCTCCCGATGCCCTGCTGAATATTTCTAGCAGCCAATTGGAATTAGGCCAGCGCGCGGCCGCGAAAAAGTCCTTAGAGGAAATTGTGGCGAAGTACCCGGTGAGCAATGCCGCCGAGCTCGCTAAGCAACGCTTGAGCAACTGGCGATAGCGCAGCGTGGGGGAAGTCGTGAAAACCAGGCTAGCGCCTCAGTTTGCTAACCATTCCCAGTTGGATAGCCGCACTGAAACTTTACGCATAAATGAAATATTTTATTCGCTTCAGGGCGAGACCAGCCGTGTGGGCTTGCCTACGGTATTTATCCGCCTAACCGGCTGCCCCCTACGCTGCGGATATTGCGATACCGACTATGCTTTTACCGAAGGAAATTCTTTTAGCATTGCTGAAGTGTTGCAACAGGTGGCGCGCTTCACGCCGCGTTATGTCACGGTGACCGGCGGCGAACCGTTGGCACAAAAACCTTGCTTATCGCTGCTGGCGCAATTATGTGAAAAGTATGCGGTTTCTTTAGAAACCTCGGGCGCGCTGGATGTTTCCGGCGTTGATCCGAGGGTTTCGAAAATATTGGATATTAAAACCCCGGGTTCCGGAGAAGTCGAAAAGAATCGTTGGGAAAATTTGCGCTTTATGACGCAACACGATGAAATAAAATTTGTGCTGTGTAGCGAGGAAGATTATCTTTGGGCAAAAGATGTGATGCAAAGCCGCAACCTCACACAGCATAGCCCAATACTATTTTCACCCGTGCACGAACAGCTTTCCGGGACAGACTTAGCACAATGGATACTTCGCGATCGTTTGCCGGTACGCTTTCAAATGCAACTACATAAACATTTGTGGGGTGCGGAACGCGGAAGATAGTTCAACCCGGTGTCCTTTCACGCTTAACTCAGGTTGTACCGTTAGGGTGTTAGGCGAGCCCCCGTCATTTGCTGTACCGCATTAGACACATTAATTGTCAACGCTTGAGGGTTTGCGGTCAATTTGCAATAGATTATCAACCTAGCGTATCCCGGCATTTGTTAAGGATCGCGCTCTTGCCCATAAAAGCTTATTACTGGACTGACGAGCTTAGCCGATAGCCCCTACCGAAGACGCGCTATTTCGGCGCGGATTCCCTGTACCGAGCGTAAATAAGGATTAAAGGGACGGAGCGTGCGAGGAAGGGATTGTAAAGCCTGCTGAGCTTCGCTTTGCGTGTGATAGCTACCATAAAGTAAAGTATGGGAGGGCTTACCTTTAACCACGGTGGGGTACACAAATACTTTACTGATATCTAAGTCAGCGCTTAGCTTTTTTAAAAAATCCTGGAGCTCCTGTTGGTTGTACGCACCTAATATTTGTAAGGTGTAGGTATCACCGGGCTGGCTATCCAACCAAGCTTGGGTGGCGGCGATGCGTGCGCTCAGTAAGTCGCTCGGGCTGGTCTTGACCACAGCTGGGGCGATAGCAGCAGATTGGATGCGGGAGGGGGAAGGCCGCGATATAGCGGCTGGCTGGGTGCTGGCAGTATTGCGCTCGCCCGCAAGACTGATCAAATAGCCTATCGCTGCGCCCATCAGAAGCACCAACGCCCCCCAGCCATAAACGCGGTAGCGGCCGAACCTATTGTTGCCGGCAAATTCACTGTCGGCGACCGCCGCTCTCACATGTTTTTTACTGATCGTGTGGGTGTTGTCGGAAAATGCCGCCAACAAGGTTTTATCTGCAATGATATTAATTCGCCGCGTTAAACCTTTGGATGCCTTGGCAATTTCCCTAACAGTTTGATCATCAAAAAGATCTGGGCCGCGATAACCCGCCGCGCGCAAACGGAACATCAGGTAATCTTTTATCGCCGGGGGCGCAAAAGGACCAAGATAAAAGCTATGCGTAATACGCTCTTTTAACTGGCGGATTTGCGGCTGGCTAAGATTCGTGTCCAACTCCGGTTGGCCAAACAACACGATTTGCAGCAATTTATGGTGTTGTGTTTCCAGATTGGATAATAGGCGAATCTCTTCCAAGGTGGCGAGGGGCATACTTTGCGCTTCTTCGACAAAAATCACGACTTGACGTTGCGCCGCGTGTCGGGCCAGCAAGTGTTCTTGCAGCGCGCGCATGACTTCCAAACGTGAGGCTTTTTCTGCCACGGGTAATTGCAACTCGAACGCAATCGCGTGGAGAATATCGTCCGGAGAAACGCTGGGGTTAGCTAAATAGATAGTCTCAACCGTATCCGGTAAACGGGTTTCCAACATCCGACACAGCATCGTTTTACCGCTACCCACTTCACCCGAAACCTTAACTATGCCTTCGCCGTGGGTGATAGCGTAAATTAAGGCATCCAAAACCGCGCCGCGGTTACCGCCGGCGTAAAAAAAATCCGTGTGAGGTGTGATTTTAAACGGCGCTTCTTTGAGACCAAAATGCGCGTAATACATGACTCGTCTTAAACTTGCATATTGGAATAGGCTTGCATGCGGCTATATAAAGTGGTGCGATTTAATCCGAGTAATTTGGCGGCCTGACTTAAATTGCCGTGGGTAATGCTAAGCGCTGCTTCTACGTAACTTTGCTCCCACTGTTTTAGGGTGTAATCTAAATTGAAATTGCTTTGCGTTTGCAATTGTTTACGCGCCAATTCAAATAAGGAGCGCTTGTCAGTGTAGAGCGGCAACTCTCCGCCACTCGTACCGGTGTCGCTATCGAGTTCGGCTTCAAGTTGCTCAGAATTTACCGTAGTGCCTGCGTATTTCGTGGTTAGCCGAATAACAATGTTTCTAAGCTCACGGACGTTGCCCGGAAAATGATAGTTTTCCCAGCGCGACATCGCATCTTCATCCAGACGAAACGGACCGATGCGTTTTTGCCGCGCGTAAAACTCGGAGAAATGTTCCAGCAACTGCAGTTTATCGTCTGCCAAATCACGCAGGGGCGGAACGCTCACGCTAAACACACTTAAACGATGATACAAATCCGCGCGGAAACGCCCGGCCTTAATTTCCTGCCGCAAATCGCGATTGGTCGCGGTAACAATGCGGGCATTGCTATGGCGGGTTTGCGTTTCGCCGACACGTTGATAATCGCCATTTTCCAACACCCGCAACAGTTTCGCCTGCAACTCCGTCGGCAACTCGCCAATCTCATCAAGAAACAAAGTTCCATCGCTGGCATCTTCAAAATAACCGCCGCGAGAAGTGGTGGCGCCGGTAAACGATCCCTTGGCGTAGCCAAACAGCGTGGGTTCGACCAACGTAGGCGAAATGGCTGCGCAGTTTAACGCCAGATAGGGTTTTTTAGCCCGCTGGCTTAAGGTATGCAAGCAATTCGCGACCAGCTCTTTCCCGCTCCCCGATTCACCTTCAATTAAAACCGGAAAAGGCGCGTCCGCATATTGGCCAATTTGCTGACGCAAATTTTCCATAGGAAAGCTGCTGCCAAGAATACCGCAATTGCCATCAGGCTTAACTTTATCCGCGGCGACTTCGGCATCGCGAATCAGCAGCGCATTAAATAAAAGCGACTTTAGCGCTTCTGCCTCGCAGGGTTTGGAAACGAATTCCACTGCACCCAGCGTACGCGCATGACGCGCGTTAGCCTCGTCGCTTTGCCCTGAAAGCACTAAAATCTTCATTTCCGGTGACAAAGCCAGCAACTCGCTGATAAGCTGAAAGCCCTCGTCGGGGCGATGTGGCGTTGGCGGAAGACCTAAATCAATTAACGCTAAAGACGGCGGCTCATCTTGCTGCTGCAACAGGCTTTTAACTTGGGTGCGCGATGCCGCCACATAGATTTCAAAATCGCGAGCTAAAACGAAACTTAAAGTGTCGGTTATAACGGGGTCATCATCGACAATAAGTAGACTGGGCTTGGCGACCGTATTCACGGGTATTTATCCTTAAGATTGTGCCCGTTTTGTGCGGAGAGCATTGGGCTTCATAGTTCAGGGGTATTTTGCTACAAATCCGCCTTAAGCGGCAGCTTTTTATTGGACAGCATTTAAATATGCTTGCTCCAAGTCCTTAGCGTCATAGGCTAGTCGGCACGCTTCCGGGGAGCCAACAAAACAAATTTTTCCGGCATGCATGATCGCCATCCGCTCACATAATATTTCGATATCCAGTAAGTTATGCGAGCTTACCACCAGTGTGTGCTTCTGTGCCTTTAAATCTAGTAATAATTTTCTCATTATAGCGCGCGCCTTGGGATCTAAACCGCTAGTCGGTTCGTCCAGCAGATACAGACTTTTGCCGCTCAAAACACACGCCGCCAAGCCTAACTTCTGGGTCATGCCCTTGGAATAGTGACGCGCTGGTTTACTTAAAAAAGCGACATCTTGTTGCAGAGTAGCGAAAAGCCGCTCTAGCGCTTCCTCTTGATAAGTGGTTTTATAGAGTGCGGCCATGTATTTTAAGAATTGCCGCCCCGTTAAATAATAGGGTGGCAGAAAACGTTCCGGCAAAAAGGCCACCGGCGCTCGAGATTGGGGCAGAAGATGGCTCACCCCAAAAATTTTAATGGTGCCGTCGTTGACGCTGCAAATATCCAATAGCGATTTAAAAAGCGTGGTTTTCCCCGCCCCATTGGCGCCGACTAAACCAAAACACTCACCGCGCTCGATGTGTAGCGTAATATTCTCCAACGCCGCTTGTTTGGCATAATATTTGGTGACGTTACGCAACTCGATGGCCGGTGGTCTATGCAAAATCTATCCAATAATTATTTAAGTTATTTAGCCCAACAAAGTCGGCTTCCTAAAATTACCGTAAATGAAAAGCTGCATGCCGCGCTGACGCGTTTAGATTATATGTTAGAGGACATTTGTAGGGAAATTGAACTTGAATTTTATGGTCCCTTCGTTGGTGTGGAACAGCGCGAAGCGCATCGACTGGTGGTGCGCGCCCATGAGTGGAAGATTCACCAAGCGCTGTGGAGCTTGAAAGTTTGTGTGGCCACCCCCGCTGCAAATTGGCGCGCCGAATGGGCGATCCAAGGGACCAGCCGATTACGCAAACCTATTATCGTCGCTGCGCTGCCAGATTTTTTTAAGGGTTATAGCGCCGTTATCGCGGCCGCGGGACGAGATACCACGCCTGCAGGCAAGCGAATTAAGGATATCACGACGTTATTTGCGTAGCACCGAGCTAAGGCCACTAACCCGCTAATTTACGTTTTAAAATTTCATTAAGCTGCACGGGATTGGCTTTGCCTTGTGTAGCCTTCATCGCTTGCCCCACAAAAAACGCAAACAACTTATCTTTGCCCGCGCGATAATCTGCGAGCTGCTTGGGGTTGTTTTCTAGCAATGAATCAATAAGCGTCTCCAGCGCGCCGCTATCGGATATTTGAGTTAGTCCACGCGTTTTCACAATCGTCGACGCGTCGCCTTCGCCATTCCACATAGCCTCAAACACTTCTTTTGCCATTTTTCCGGAAAGCGTGTTATCACCAATAAGGGATAAAAGCTCACCTAGGGCAGCGCTATCCACCCGGCTTTCGGTAATATCGCGGTCTTCTTTGTTTAAACGGGCGGCCACTTCGCCTGTGACCCAGTTTGCGCACAGCTTAGGATCGCCGGGAGCGGCTTTGACCACCGCTTCAAAATAATCGGCAAGCTCACGACTCGCGGTTAGCACTGCGGCATCGTAGGGTGACAAGCCATACGTCGCCACAAAACGTCCGCGTTTGGCTTGAGGCAGCTCCGGCAAGGATTGTGTGATGGCCTCAACAAGGCTGTCATCAATAACCAGAGGCAACAGGTCGGGATCAGGGAAGTAGCGATAGTCATTAGCTTCTTCCTTGGAACGCATGGCTCGTGTTTCATCTTTCTGCGAATCGTAAAGCCGCGTTTCCTGAGTAATTTTTCCGCCCGATTCCAAAATTTCTATTTGCCGGGCGGCTTCATACTCGATAGCTTTCTCTAGATAACGAAATGAGTTGAGGTTCTTAATTTCACAACGCGTGCCGTATTCTTTGGCACCTATCGCTCGCACCGAAACATTCGCGTCACAGCGAAAAGAACCCTCCTGCATATTGCCGTCGCAAATCCCCAGATAACGCACCAAGGCATGCAAAGTTTTAGCGTAGGCCACCGCCTCTTCGCTGCCGCGCATATCCGGTTCGGAGACAATTTCTAATAACGGGGTGGACGCGCGATTTAAATCAATGCCAGACATATCCAGAAATTCTTCGTGCAGCGATTTTCCCGCGTCTTCTTCCAAATGTGCCCGGGTGATGCGTATGGTCTTTTCTTCCTTTCCCAAGGGAATCGCTAATTCGCCGCCTTGCACAATAGGCAGTTCGTATTGGCTGATTTGATATCCTTTGGGTAAATCGGGATAAAAATAATTTTTGCGCGCAAACACAGAGCGCCGATTAATATGACCGTTCACCGCGATGCCCAATTTTATGGCGCGCTCTACCGCGCCGCGGTTTAACACGGGTAAGACGCCCGGAAGCGCAATATCGACGGCGCAGGCTTGGGTATTAGGCAGCGCGCCATAGGCCGTGGCAGCGCCGGAAAAAATCTTAGATTGGGTCGAGAGTTGTGCATGCACTTCTAGGCCGACGACGATTTCCCACTGCATATTATGCGCTCGCTTCCGGTGTGGCAGAATGCCACGATGTTACTTGCTGATACTGATGCGCTACATTGAGCATCAAGCTCTCGGCGAAATGGTTGCCGATAATTTGCATGCCTACCGGCCGGCCGTTGTCGCCTAAGCCCACAGGAATTGACATACCCGGCAAACCAGCGAGATTAACCGCTATGGTGTAGATATCGGATAAATACATGGCAACCGGGTCGGCACTTTTTTCGCCTAGATTAAAAGCGGTGCTGGGGGTGGTGGGGCCGATAATCACATCGCAATCTTGAAAAGCATCCTGGAAGTCTTGCGCAATTAAGCGCCGCAACTGTTGCGCTTTAAGATAATAAGCATCGTAATAGCCGGCGGACAACACATAGGTCCCTATCATAATACGGCGTTTTACCTCCGCGCCAAAACCTTGGGCGCGGGTTTTTTGATACATGTCGATGAGATCGGTGTAGCCTTCGGCGCGAAAGCCGTAGCGCACGCCGTCATAGCGAGCGAGATTACTGGAAGCCTCGGCCGGCGCTAAAACGTAATAAACCGGAATGGACAGATTACTATTGGGCAAATCAATCTCTCGCGTTGTGGCACCGAGCTTGCGTAGTTCTTGTAGTGCCGTCTCGATGTTAGCTGCGACATCGGCGCTCAAGCCCTGCGCAAAGAATTCTCGCGGCAAACCTATCTTTAAACCCGACAAAGGTTTTGTTAAAGCAAGGGTGTAGTCTTCTTTGGCTCTGTTGAGACTGGTGGAATCGCGTTCGTCGAAACCCGTCATCACATTTAATAGCAGCGCCAAATCTTCTGCGCTTTTTGCCATGGGTCCGCCTTGATCCAAGCTGGAAGCAAAAGCAATCATGCCGTAACGCGATACCAAACCGTAGGTCGGTTTAATGCCACATATCCCGGTTAAGGCGGCCGGTTGGCGGATAGAGCCGCCGGTGTCGGTGCCGGTGGCAGCCGGGCACAGGCGTGCCGCCACCGCCGCGGCTGAACCGCCGGAGCTGCCACCAGGCACCGCAGTGACATCCCAGGGATTTTTTACCGGCCCAAAAAAAGACGTCTCGTTAGATGACCCCATCGCGAATTCGTCCATGTTGGTCTTACCGAGGTTGACGGCGCCAGCCTGCTTAAAAGCAGAAATGATATGGGCATCATAAGGGGCAATAAAATTACTCAACATTTTCGATCCACACGTGGTGCGCCAACCCTCTGCGCAAAAAATGTCTTTTTGCGCGATGGGAATACCCGTAAGCGCTGATTTTCTGCCGGTCGCTATCATGGCGTCCGCGGCTTTAGCGTCGCTAAGCGAACGCGCTTCATCCACGGTGATAAACGCGTTGTAAACCGGATTCAGCTTTTTAATGCGAGCAAGATAAGCCTGGGTCAATTCGACACTGGAGATTTTTTTTTTGGTAAGCAATTCATCCAATTGCTTTAAGGAAGCATCAATCATCGGGCACGATTACTCAATGACTTTAGGGACGAGATAAAGCCCGGCGGCAACTTGGGGTGCGACGGCCTGGAAAGCTTCGCGTTGATTGATCTCCGTAACGCAATCGTCTCGGAGCCGCGCTGTCATATCCAGCGCGTGCGCCATGGGCAATATACCCGCCGTCTCCATTGCCTGCATTTCCGCTATTAATGTAAAAATAGCTGAGAGCCGCAGCAAATATTCTTGAGACTCCGCGTCTGTTATTTCGATCCTAGCGAGGTGCGCGACATGTTTTACGTCTTTTAGATCCAACGACATTAATTTTCCTCTGTACTAGCGTGCAACGATATTTGTAACCAATAGCTAGTTTGATTGATCCGCAGTAGGGCCAAATTATACACGCCTGCTGAGGGGAAGTGAGGTTGTGTAAAAGCGCTGGATGAATCGCATACCTATGCCGCGTCGTGCAGAACGATATCGGGGTACAGCTAGCCTGAGCAGGAAAGCGAATCATGCGATAACCCGACAACCCTTTTGGGGTTGCCCGGACAGGGTAGTGCAGCTATTACCAAATTGTGGGACTACTTAGATGGGCGCATTTTCATAAATTTGATCCACCACAACCTCTACCTTGCAGCCCGTCCCACCGCCAAGACAAAAAACTTCGCCTTGTGCAATACGCATTTTTAACTCCACCGTAACAACTACGCCCTGGGCTAATGTTCGGTTGCCCTTGCGAAATTCTTTTTGCAACACGTCTCTAAGAGAACTAACATCGATATTGCATTTGGCATTTTTTGATCCTGCTGCCGAAACATTCTTTACTACGAAAGTGCCCAGCTTGGGTATGGAGACTCGATTGCCTTGGGATGACTCAATCATCGCCTGAGTAATGTATGCACCGCGTGGTTCAATTTGCTTTTTTGCCGCGGCAGGGGTAATCAAGAACATAAGCGCCATCAAAACTAACGGGTAGGCGAAAAATCGAGCGCAATTCATGGAAGTCACCTCCTTGGGATATACGCGTTGTTATAGATCATACCCCGCAAAATAACAAGGAGGCTAAAATTTAGCGCGGTCGTTCGTATTTCTCTGGCGCCGCTTTTGGGGGCTTAGGACGAGTACTGCCCGTGGGGTTCGTTGATTCGGTCGGTGAGCCCTTCATTCCCTCGGGGATGGGCCGTCGGGGCTGGGGCGGCCCCAAATGCGCGTTGTTGGCATCGGAACAACTCTGCGTCCAGCAGTGCATACTGCAGGTCCCATTCTGACAGTTGTAACACCCCCAATTTGACCAGCAGCAAGCATAGCCGGCGCTGTTTTCCCTGAATTCGCCACCAGATTGGGCGCAAATGCTTTGGAATTCGGCTTTACTAATGTCCTGCTGTACCGGCTGCTGGCCAAAACAAGGTGCGACGACCAGTAGCGACAGGAAGAAAAGCTTGCATAAGATCCTCGCGTGCATACCCATTTAGTTCTCCTTTGTCACCCGCACGGCGCCATAGCGGGCGTAACGTGTTAGAGCCAATAAGCGACACCCAGTCTTCGTTGCCTCTCTTTAAAAATTAGCCGCTTCAACCTCCAAGAAAACGCGATTGATGTTAGCGCCCATTTCATCAAATCGTTTTAATTTCTGCCATTGAGAAAGATCTAAAGTTTTGCGGATTTCGCTATCCGATAACCCTTTTTTATAGCCAGCTTCAACGCCTGCGTATAGGGTCACCATGCGTTTGTGCATCGCCGCCACATCGGCTTTGTTCATAAGGGGGCCGTGCCCGGGGACCGCGGTTTGGAAATCCATCGCCTGTACTTTTTGCAGCGTCTCCACCCAAGTTTTTACATGCCCTTCACGAAAATTTGGTGTTACCTGATTTACGAGCACGTCGCCTCCAATCAGCACCTTGTCGTCCGGCAAATAAACCAACAGATCGTCAGGGGTATGCGAGCCTTTGGGCACCCATAGGACAAATTTAACCCCCTGCATGGTTTTCTCCGTTTTGGTATCTTCTTTGAACGTTAAGGTGGCGGGTATCGGTTTGGTGTTCGGAAATTTCCGTTGCGTCATTTGCTCGACCAGCGCGACAGCGTCTTGGCCGCTCTTAGTCACGATCTCTTTACATTGTTCTGAGCTGATAATCTCCGCTTTCGGAAACGCGCTATTTCCTAAATAGTGATCGCCATGGTGGTGGGTGTTAATGACGTGGGTGACGGGCTTAGGTGTTATTTTGGCGATCGCCTGCGCAAGGTGCGCGCCGATTTCATCGCTAAAGCCCGTATCCACCACAATAACGCCCTGGTCGCCAATAATAACGGTGCTATTTACCATGTAGCCTTGATTGGTTTTGTTGGGTAGTTCTTGCGGCCCAATCAAAGCGTAAACGCGTTCATTAATTTTAACCACCTGAGGCTGGGGTAAGGCGGCGCGAGCGTCGTGCACAAACCAGAGCATCAGCACAGCAAGTAAGATACGGTTCATGTTGGTTCCTTTCGCAAAATTGAGGGCGCGCATTATAGGTGCTCCCCCAGCTCACTCACAATCTGATCATAGGTATATTCCCCCGCGCCTAATCGCAATACCTCTACATTATTTTTTAGCAGCACCAAGGTAGGTATGCTACGTACATTAAAGCGCCGCGATATTTCGTTCTGCAAGTCGACGTTGACTTTGGCTACGGTGAGTTGATCGGTGAAATTCTCATTCAGCTTTTTAATTGTTGGCTCCAATCCACGGCATGGCTTGCACCAGGGTGCCCAGAAATCCAATAGCACGGGCATATTGGTATCTAAAGTTTGATTGGCATTTTCGCTGGTTAACGCCATGACGTTTTTGCTCACCACTTCTTGCCGCGTTTGTTCCATTCGTTCCTCCAAGTGAAATAATTCAACTGTAAAAGTGATTTAGGTTGTAGATACCAGAACCAGCCCTATGCCAGCCCCATAGAATGTATGTGACACCAAGCTGGTCAAAATGGGGCGCGCCGCCTTCGGCATTCTTGCCCCAAACCATCCTTTGCCGAACGCGGGATACACCATAAACCAAGGTAAAACCGATGTGGCCAAACCAAAGAATATGGCATGAATAAGTTGGCTGTTGTGCAAGGGCAAGCCGAACATCAGCAGCACGATGGGATACATTAGCGCTACTAATCCGCCGGTTAAGTAGTGAAATATCCAGCCAGCCGCGACTTCGTTGCGGTAACCTTTGGCATGGTGAATGTCCGAGTGGACAAACTTGCCATTCCACATTCCTAAGGCCCAGCGACCCAGCATGTCCATTTTTACACCGCCAATTAAATGGAGTTTATGACCGATGTGCTTAATGGCATCCATCGCGAAGGTGCCCGCCAAACCGCCGAGGAATGCCAGCAGGAAAAAACCCGGTAACGTATTCATGCGCTTGTCCTTATCGTTTTGCGTTAAAAGAAAATAAACTTGGCGCCCATGACGAACATCGTGAGCGACAAAATACTAATGAGTGTTGCTTGCGACATGCGCATGGCTAATTTAGCGCCCAGGGGTGCTGCTAACAACGCGCAGGGAATAAGCAAAGCTATGGCAGGTAGATACACCCAGCCCAAGCTCGGCGATACCGTCTCGGAGTTGCCGTAGCCTGAGATGATGTAGCCCGCCGCCCCGTAAATGGAGATGACCACCGTGGTGCCAACACCCGTGGCAATCGCCCGCTTCATATCTGACTTTGCCAATAAGGCAATGGCGGGCGCTATTACCCCACCGCCGCCAATGCCAAACACCGATACCAAGAACCCCACCAGCCCCCCAATAACAAACAACGCGGACTGATTAAGCACGGTATATCGGGGTGCCGCGCCTGTGTAGGCCTGCCCCCATTTAAAATGTTTAGAGGCCAACATATAGAGGCCCATCACCCAAATAAATATGCCAAACGCGAAACGCACGCTCGCATCGTCCGCATGCGTTAAGGTTTTGATACCCGCGTACACGCCAACGACAGCGCCCAGGCTAATAATGGCGGCCAGCCGATAGTCGATCATTAATTTCCGCGCATACGCCGAGGTCGCCGAACTACTGGAAACCAAGACAAAGGCCACGCTGGTTGCAACCGCCGTGGTAAAGGCGGCGTGAGAGGGCACGCCGACCGCCAAGAGCGCATGATAAATCGCCGGCACCACGATAAATGCTCCGCCCAAGCTCACGAGCCCCGTTAAGAAACCGGCGAGCAACCCACTACCGGCAATAATGAAAATGCTGGTGGCGCTAATCACTGTATTTCCTCTCACGGTGAACTAGGCGAGCCTCACAGAACATGGATTGCGCCATTAATTTTCCACCATGCGATACATGTTATCCATCGCGCGACGGGCTTTCTCGGCGATTTCGGGCAGCAATTGAATGATTTCCCCTTGCTCATCGTTGCCGCGCATAATCGCCAGCGCGTTGCTGAGATTGATGCTTTTCATATAGGGGCACAGGGCGCAGGTGCCAATGAATTTCTTGCTTGGATATTGAGCGCGCATGGTGTCCGCCAAGCCACACTCAGTTACCAGGAAAAAGCTTTCGGCTTCCGGGTGATGTTTAACGTATTCCATCATGGAGTGCGTGCCGCCATGCATATGCCCATGTTGAATGACTTTGGGATCACATTCCGAATGAAAAAGGATGTGTGTATCGGGGTGGTGTTTTTTAAAGTGAACGATGCGATCTACCGTGTACTCCTCGTGGACAATGCATTTTCCTTCCCAGCCAATAATTTCTTTATCGGGAAATTCTTGTTTTAAATTGGTGGCGACCGCTTTATCCGGATAAAACAAAATTTGTTTGTTAGGTAGCTTGCCTATGAGCTCGCGCGCGTTTTTCGACGTGACGACATAGTCGGATTCCGCTTTCACTGCAGCGGAAGAATTAATATAGGTGATCGCTACCGCCTCAGGGTACTTCGCCCGCAATTGACGGACGTCTGCTGCGGTGATGCCGTCCGCGATGGAACATCCGGCCTCGATGTTGGGCAGCAGCACCGTTGCATTGGGGTTCACCAACTTAACGGCTTCAGCCAGGGGCTTTATGGCGCACACTAGAATGGTTTTCTTGTCGGTTTTGCGCGCTGTTTCTATGAGCAAGGAGGCATCACCCACGACATCGGCGATGCCATGAATTAGGTCCGCGGTCATAAAATGATGGCATAACACCAGCGCGTCCAATTTTTCTTTCATGAGTTTAATTTGTGCCACTATCGGAGCCAGCTCGAAACAATCTTCCAACTCATATCCCGCTGGACTTAATTTTCTATAGAGCGAGTACGCCTCTTCCTCGAACACAACGCTTTCTCCGACATTTGTTTCAGTATCCATGGTCGTCCCTTTTCGCATCGTTATAGAACTTTTTTGTTTGCCCTAGCCGCAGCCGCATGACGGGCGCTCAAAAAAGATGTGGTAACCGTTTCGAGAACATGAAGGATGTCTTGCTGACGTCGCTCATGACCCAACTTCAAATGAAGTTAGCGAACGATACTTAGAAAAAATTAGTTTGAAAATAGACCAAAAGCCTAGTCCATAAGTAATAGGTAAATGCGCGGAGAACTATATCTGACGCGGGTTGCAGCCCGTATGTTATTGACGCAAATAGACCCCCTACCCCGCAATAAACACTTGCGGAGAGGTGGGCAGAGCGCGAGAAAAACTAGTTCATCCTAGGCACAGCACATTCGTCATAAGCGCAGTAAACTTATGGTGTTACACCCAATTTCGCTGCCGCGGATTTAGTCGCTGCCAGATGATGCTCAAAGCCCGGTAGCACTTTATTTACCAAAGCTTTAAGCTGTTCATTTTTTATTGCAGGCAAGAGCGTGCCCTTAATTGCATCGATGACTGATTGATGAAATGCAATTTCGTGCTGCAGGTAAGCCTTATCGAATTCTGGCCCAGATTTCGACTTTAATATCGCTAAAGCTTTTTCTTGATTGGCAACACTCGTGTCGTTTGCCGGTGGCGTGGGGGTGATGCCCAATTTCTTCGCTAGGTCGCGACCCATCTGCAACACCGCCTCGTGGTCGGTCGCAACCATTCGGCCTAAAGCGCGAACTTCCTCACTATGGCCTTTTTGCGCACCGATTTTTCCGGTAGCGATGTCCGCCGCGTTGGCCTGGTCGAATATAGCAATAATCGTGGCATCATCCAGAGCGGCGCCTATGGCCGAGCCGGACAAAACGAAGCTGATAACTACCGCACCTGTGAGTTTGTTAAGTAATGTCATTTTAGATCTCCTTGAGATTGCAATGGTTATCCGCAGCAAGGACTTTCCTGCGGATGAGCTTATGTTAGCCAATCGTATATATTTTAGAACTGGCTATGATAAAATACGTTTATAGCTATTAACTATATATCGGGAAGCCGCATGAACTTGATTCAACTACGTTATGCAAAGGTGGTTGCCAACACTGGCTCCTTTAGCGCTGCGGCACGGGATTGCGGCGTATCTCAACCGACGATCTCCAATGCGATTTCCGATCTGGAAGTAGAATTGGGCGCCAAGCTTTTTAAGCGAACTACCCGGCGCGTGGAATTAACATCCTTGGGAAAAGATGTGGTGCGTTATATCGATGGCGTGCTGAATTCGGTTATCGATCTAGAGCAGCAAGTCGGCATATTCTTAAACCCTCAGCGTAAACTGTTGCGCGTTGCATTCTCGCCGATTTTAGACAGTAAACGGCTTATGGATTTGTTCGAACCCTTCAAGCAGGGGCGAACTGATTTAGAGGTGATTTATAAGGAGTGCAGCGTGGAGGATTTGGAAGCTCGCCTGGATAAGGAACAGGTCGATGTAATCTGCGGTATTCGACTGAACGACACGCCCGGCCGTGGACGTTGTTCGCTTTATCAAGATACGCTGCGCTATTTGCCCCGCGGCGGCTTGGAAAATTACACCGGACCGAAAAGTGTTAGCCCTGCCGATATGGCTCGCGAAACGCTTATCCTAACGGTGGGCACCTGCGGCCTGGCGCCGGCGACCCGTGAACTTTTTCGGCGAGCCAAATTGAAAATTCGCGAATACCCCGGCCAGGCACTCAGTTATCACGTGCTTCAGGAGTGGTCGAATTTAGGAATAGGCGCCGCCATTCTTCCGGAATCCAAAATTACGGGTGACGCTCAAGCGTTTCCTCTCGTCGCCGTCAATCGTAAACCGGTGCTCATCACTTATGAAGCCGTGTGGGATAAAAGTGTTCCGGCTTCTTCGCAAACTAAGGCCTTTTCAAGATACTTGAAAGCCACCGTTAGCGCTTTAACCAAAGGCGGCAAATGGTAAGCTCACTAGTCGGCTAGGCAGGACTACCCCCTGGTAGAGCTTTAGGCCTAATACCTTAGATATATTTACTTGACTGTAGCAAGCGCATAAGTTGTTTGCAGTCTTCTTACTAATTCACCTTAGTTTGAAGCAAATAAGTTCAACGTAAATTTCATCTAGGAGGTATCAAATGAAGCACTATCTGCAAACTCGGGGCATAGATTTCTTAAAGCACAGCCTGCAATTCTTGATTTTATTCGGGGTCCTGACCAGCAGTTCAGTCACCCTAGCAGCCCATGCCTCGCCTATCGAAACTACCGTTCTCTTGCTAACCAACACCACGTGGGCAGGGAAGGAGATTAAATATCTAAAAACCAAGAACCCTGAAGTGCGGGCGCAAACGGTGGAGTTTGCGCCCGGTGCGGCGACAATTTGGCATAAACATCCCGTTCCAAGTTACATCTACGTGCTGTCTGGGCAATTTGTCGTGGAGTTAGCAGACACAACCTCGCGACAATTTAATGCCGGTGAGGCTTTTGTTGAGGTGGTCAACACCTGGCACAGGGGTGTCAACTTAGGCACCGAGCCTGCCAAACTACTTATTTTTTACACCGGCGAAGTAGGCACACCTATTACCGTCCCTTACACTCAAACCGCAGACAACAACAAGGACGAAAAAGACGATTAAGCGCCGGCGCCCACGCAAATCTCGCCGGGTTTCGTGGGCTTTTTGGCGCGCTGCCGTTTAGCCTCTTATAAAGCAAGGGAAAATCATGCCAATTAATTTTATTCGGTTTGTCATTTTTATGTTTAGCTTGCTGGTAACCGCGCATGCTTCGGCATTAGGCTCGCAACCTTTTTTTAAAAATTCCTTCCTTAATTTAAAAACAGATTTAGCAGAAGCGCTCAAGGCTGGGCGCATCCTTATGGTTATGTATGAGCAGGAAGGATGCGTGTATTGCGCGGAAATGCATAAGGTTAATTTCACCGACAAGGAAACGGTGGATGTTCTTACCAAGCATTTTGATGTGGTGCAACTCGACATTTGGGGCGACAGAGAGGTGGCCGATTTTGCTGGAAACACGCTGACTGAAAAACAATTAGCCCGAAATTTAAAAATTCAGCTATCTCCGATGATTAGTTTTTTTGGCGCTGGTGGCAAAGAAGTGTTCCGCATAGCGGGCTATTACAAGCCCCAGTTGTTTAAAACTGCCTTGAAATACGTCGCCGAGGGCCGTTATACCCAAGTGAGCTTCCGCGATTACGCGCAAAAATACGCGCCAGAGCAGGTTAAAAAAGGCCTGATCGACGAGCCGCTGTTCACAAAAACGGCGGACCTAAAAACGACGATGGCAAGCGCGGCTGAGAAAAATAAAGGTATGGCGCTGCTTTTTGAACAAGAACAGTGTGAGGGCTGCGTGGAATTACACGAAAAAACCTTAAAGGACGAGCGCGCGGTCAACAAACTTACCCAAAAATTCGCCGTAGTGCGAATCGATTTATGGGGGAAGCGACCTCTTCTGGGACTCGACGGTAAACAGACCACGGAAAGCGAATTGGCTCAAACGTTGGATGTGCGCTATACCCCCACCATTATCTTTTTCGATAAAAACAGCAAAGAAATCTTTCGCTACGAAAGCTACCGTAGGCCCGAACACTTCCTAGTGCTGCTCAATTATTTGACCAGCGATGGCTATCTCAAATATAAGTCCTTTCAGGATTGGTTGCGCGCCGAAGATCCCGCACACGCAAGTGCCCAGCCGAAGAAATTGGGGCAGCGCTAAGCATCCCCACCAGCAAGATCAGTCTTGCCGCGTCGTCGCCTCGCGACAGGGCAATCTTGCACGAAAACTAGCCGCCAGGGAGGTCTTTTAAGCACAAGCAGGCAAAAGCGAATAAAACATTATTGTTCTTACATATTTCCGCCAATACTTAAATTGCCGGCCGTTATAGGTTATTATAATTCGTTTCTTAGAGCGGCCTGGGTTGCTTTTCTTTAAAGAAAGCGGGATATGTTTGGTTTTTTGCGTGGTTATTTTTCAAATGATTTGGCAATTGATTTAGGCACGGCCAATACACTGATTTACGTGCGCAGTAAAGGAATTGTCCTCGACGAGCCTTCCGTCGTCGCCATTCGGCAGGATGGACCTAATGCTAAAAAGTCCATTCAGGCCGTGGGCTTGGAGGCCAAGCAAATGTTGGGCCGCACGCCCGGGAATATTACCGCTATTCGCCCCATGAAAGATGGGGTAATCGCGGATTTCACCATCACTGAGCAAATGCTCAAGGCTTTTATAAAAAAAGTACATCCCTCCAGCCTGTTAGGGCCTAACCCCCGCATTATCATTTGCGTTCCGTGTGGCTCTACCCAGGTCGAGCGCCGCGCCATACGTGAATCCGCCATCGGAGCGGGGGCACGCCAGGTATTCCTGATCGAAGAACCCATGGCCGCGGCCATCGGTGCGGATTTGCCGGTCGCGGAAGCAACCGGTTCCATGGTCGTGGATATCGGTGGCGGCACGACTGAAGTCGGCGTAATCTCCTTAGGGGGCATAGTGTACGCGGCCTCGGTGCGGGTAGGCGGCGATAAGTTCGATGAGGCCATTATTAATTACATACGCCGCAATTACGGAATGCTCATTGGCGAATCCACGGCCGAGCATATTAAAAAGGAAATTGGCTCGGCATTTCCCGGTTCCGAAGTGCGCGAGATGGAGGTTAAGGGCCGCAATCTAGCCGAAGGCATTCCCCGCAGTTTTACCATTTCCAGTAATGAAATTCTGGAAGCCCTAACCGACCCCCTTAATAATATTGTCAGCGCTGTTAAATCCGCGCTTGAACAAACGCCCCCGGAATTGGGTGCAGACATAGCGGAGAAAGGCATGGTGCTAACCGGCGGCGGGGCTTTACTACGCGACCTGGACCGGTTGCTGATGGAAGAAACCGGCTTGCCGGTCATTGTTGCCGAAGACCCCCTTACGTGCGTGGTACGGGGCTCCGGGCGGGCGCTAGAAGATATGGACAAACTCGGTACCGTATTTACCAACGATTGAGGATTTGTAAAAGATCGCTATACTTAGCTTAAGCCTTAACGCTGGTACCAGATGTTCGCTCAATTGTTCCCATCCTTTTGCTCTTGTTACCCGGTCTTCGCTATACCCGGGCGTTCGGTAAGAACGCCAGCCTACCCCATTGGAACACGCCCCATTCTTTAAACGCGGGCCGGGGGCGTTAGCTAGGCTAATCGCGCTTAGCTTA
>CAYYOS010000038.1:0-4238 GCA_964473355.1 uncultured Burkholderiales bacterium
AAAGTCCATTTCTCATCGCCAGTCTTTGGGTTTAACGCGTGAATATACATATATCCCGTGCCGACCCGCGTTTGCGGCGACTTATTGATAAAATTAGTGTACTGCCCGAGATTCAGCGCCACGTTTCCACCCGCTACGATCACGGCGTCAGAAGTAACCAGTGGCTGGCCTAAATTATGGTTATTGGTGCGGAATCGCCATATGAGTTTGCCGTCAAGTGCGTTATGTGCGGTGATCGCGCGATTACCGGCACTACTATATACCACGCCCTTTACCGGTGATACGCCGCTACCTACCCCAAAGCTAAAATGGGTGAGCTGTGAGGCTATTTCCGTTCCGAAAATTGCGCTATCCAAAGGCTTTCCCGATAGGGAGAGCGCAAATAACAGTGAAGTGCTCCATTTAGATTCCAACCGCGGGCCCGATGCTAAGTAACTATTGCGACTAGGGCCACCGGCGTAGGCTAACCAGCTGGTAGGAAATCCTGATATGTCAGAACTACTGGGCGCGTTTTCGGGCTCATAATATTCGGCAGTTTTTAAAGCCAGCGGAGGGTCAATGTCAGGCGCAGGCGCCGGCTGAGTCGTGATAAAGCTGAGTGGATATGCGTGCACATAGCCCGAGACTGATGAGAGATATACGACGTTACCGATGACAACCGGTTGGTTGAGGCCATAGGAAATATATGTATGGGGGGTATGAAAATCGTTCAGTATCGCCCCCGTGGCAGCGGCTAGGGTATAAACACGCTGTCCAACCGGGAACAATAATTTTCCGTTGACCAAGGTTGGGGCCGCTCGAGGGGCGTTCCGCCTGTCTGGGTCATTGGAGGGGACCGCTGTGGACCAAAGTCGTGCGCCAGTCAGCAGGTTATAAGCTTGGATGGATGCATTTAGCGGGTTGCCTATGTATACCACCCCATTATTAATCATTGGATTGGCGGACTTAAATCCGTCTAGGGTCGGCCCTCGTCCACTAAAAACATTCCATACTATTTGGCCCGTAGTGGCATTAAGCGCGACAATCCGTTCATCAAAAATCGGTGCCGTGCTTGTACCAACATTGGTAAAAACACTCGTCACCAATAATCCACTAGCCGGATCGACGGCTACGCTTACGTCGCCCGGCGCATTAGCGGCAGCGCCCGGTGGTGCATAACTCCAGGCTAAGCTCGGGGACGCGGGATTGGTGATATCGACCGCTAAAATATTGCGGGGGTTTAAAGTGCCATAGTAAATAAGCGTACGCCCCCCGGTGGTGGTATACCAATTTGGGCTGGATAAACCCACCTGCCCTTCACCTGGGTTTACGAAGGAAGAAACCAGTGCACCGGTGGAGGCGTTAACGACATATAAATAGCCATCGCCACCTACTATGTACAAGTTACCGTTTAAGTATAAGGGCGTAGCGCGAACGTGGCCTTCGGTATCGAAGCGCCAGACCTGAGAACCAGTTAATGCATCCAAGCAATATACCGCTGAGAATTCCGCCCCGCGATCATGCTCCAAGCCCGAGGCCGCACGTATGACGTTATTGCCGTTAAAATCTGCGTCACCGGCGGTAACGATCACCCGTAGTTTATCTCCAATTTTTTGTACCAAAGGCTGGCCCATGCCCGCCACTCCCACCAGTTCTTTGCGCCAAATCGCTAGCGACGTTTGCGCATCCACTGCATAAATTTCCCGACGGCTGGTTGTGGCGAACACAATACCTTGCGCAACAGAAACGCCTACGACATTTCCTACCCATTGCGCCGCCGTTGTGGCCCACGCGATGCGACCATCCGACGGAAAATATTTGGCCGCTGCATCGACGCGGCGCATTTCGTCACCAGTTAATGGGGAAACTGTAGTAATGCCGTTTACTAAAAAAGTAGGGGCGTTCGCAGGAATGGCAAAAACCGGATTATGTTGCTGGTTATGCCCATATTGCCCCCAGCTTTGCGGGAAAGCTGCGCGGGCACTGGTATTGTTATACGTGGTGGCACTGCCGTAGCGTATGTATTCTTCGGCGGGCGCCGCAATCGTATATATAGCTAGCGCGGCAGCAAGCAGGTTCTTGGCTATTCGATTCAAATTCATCCCTACCCCCCTTCATCAGTAGTTTATCGCTGGACATATAGGCTCAACTTAATGGAGAAGCGAGTTCAGGATTCGTGAAGGCGAATGAGCACGCCACCGAACTTTATAGCGCTCACTTGGCGGGGTAACCGATTAGACGGAAGACATTAGGGATGAGAGCAAAGACAAAGGCAAATGCAAGGACAGAGTAGCGACACGATCTCATATTTTGCCTTATCCACGTTGATTAAGTGCATGAGAGATGCATATGATAATGGCACATTTCTAAGCCGTCAACATAATGTCGTTCTAAAATCTAATTTAAGCATTTGATTTTATAGTTATATATTAATGGTTGGGATTTATCGATTCCGTCCGATATCCATATTGGGTAAGCTATAATGCAACCTTCATATTTCCTTGGACCCTCGATGCTTGAAGTACGTAATTTGGAATGCGTGCGCAACGGGCTTAGCCTATTTAAACCGATTCATTTTTCCCTCGAGCGTGGCGGCGTGATGCAATTTCATGGCGCCAACGGTAGTGGTAAGACCAGTTTATTACGGATGTTGTGCGGCTTAGCAGCCGCTACGGGAGATATTCTCTGGTGCGGCGAAAACATTCGCGCGCTACGAGGGGAGTATCATCGAGAGCTGACTTATCTAAGCCATGAGAGCATGATTAAAGATGAATTGACCGCTATTGAGAACGTTCGGATTTCCAGTAAGTTGGCCGGTGCTAGCATCGACGCCAAGAAAACACTTGGGGCGCTGAACCGAGTAGGTTTGAGCGGACATGAGCATTTGCCGGCAAAGTTTTTATCGCAAGGGCAGCGGCGTCGAGTACCGTTAGCGGGTTTGCTGCTTTGCGGGAAACGCTTGTGGATATTAGACGAGCCACTAACCGCCCTAGATTTAGGCGGGGCACAACTGCTCCAGACTTTATTGCATGAACATTTGCAGGATGCGGGGATGGTGGTGTTGACCAGCCACCAAGAAATCAAGGTTATGGCAACCTCCTCCCAAAGTCTGCTGCTCGCCTAATGTTTTTTTGGATTATCCAGCGGGATTTATTGCTGGCGGTGCGGGGGCGCGCTGACATCTTAACCACGCTGATTTTTTTTGTCATTGTGGTGAGTCTCTTTCCCCTTGCGACGGGACCCGAGATAAAATTGCTGCGCACCATTGCCCCTGGCGTGGTATGGGTAGCGGCCTTTTTGGCCACAATGTTATCTCTAGACAGAATTTTTTCCAGTGATTACGCAGATGGCACCCTTGAGCAGATGCTTCTTTCCCCACAATCGTTATCGCTGATGGTCTTGGGCAAAGCGCTAGCTCATTGGATATTGACCGGCTTGCCATTGTCGTTGATAGCGCCAGTTATCGGCATTCAATATGGGCTGCCTTTTGAAGCCCTTGGCATATTAGGCGTTTCGCTCTTATTTGGAACGCCCATACTTAGCCTAATTGGCACCATTGGCGCTGCCTTGACCGTAGGCTTACGCGGTGGTGGTGTGCTGGTGTCGTTGCTAGTTTTACCCCTTTATGTCCCTGTATTAATATTTGGCGCGGGCGCCGTGGAAGCCCAAACGGCAGAGTTAGGCGTGGCACCATATTTTTCTTTACTGGGCGCGTTTTTATTGATGGCATTGGTTCTCGTGCCTTGGACGGCGGCAGCGATCCTGAGGATTTCTTTAGAATAAAAGGCGCAGCGTTTATGCTTAACTGGTACAAATACGCCTCTCCAGCAAGTTTTTATTTACTCGCCGGAAAAATCATCCCGTGGCTTATAGCCGCGGCTGCAATCGCGGGAGCGTTCGGGCTATATATTGGCTTTTTTATTGCGCCGACGGATTTCCAGCAGGGCGATGCGTATCGTATTATTTTTATCCATGTACCCGCTGCGTGGATGTCGATGTTCCTCTATGCGGTCATGGCGGGTTGGTCTGCGATAGGATTAGCCTTCAACACTCGGCTTTCTTATATGATGGCCACTGCCATTGCGCCCACTGGCATGATGTTCACCTTCATTGCGCTTTGGACCGGCGCCTTATGGGGCAAACCCATGTGGGGTACGTGGTGGGTATGGGATGCGCGCCTGACCTCAGAATTGATTCTGTTGTTTCTTTATATGGGGTACTTGTCCTTACGGGCAGCCATAGACGATCCGCGCCGTGCG
>CAYYOS010000038.1:4255-18208 GCA_964473355.1 uncultured Burkholderiales bacterium
AATGCTGGTGTTGGTAGGGGTAATCAACATACCGATTATTTATTTTTCGGTGAATTGGTGGAATACGCTGCATCAAGGTGCATCGGTTAGCATAACGCAGTCACCAAAGATGGCCGCGACCATGTTAACGGGTATGCTCATTATGTCGTTGGCATGTTGGCTCTATTCCTGCGCCGTGGTATTTTCGCGGGTGCGGGCCATCATTATCGAACGGGAACGCCATACCCAATGGGCAGGCGAATTATTGAAGGTAACAACATGACCTGGTCTGAATGGTCAAATTTCTTCGCCATGGGTGGTTACGGATTTTACGTTTGGGGCTCTTATTTTGTGGCGCTCGTTTGTTTAACCGTAGAAGTTATTTGGGTAATACATCGCCGGCGACGCGCTCTAGAGAATGTTCTTACGCGTAAAGTATCCTCCGCCTCTCAAGCAGCAAATAATGAAGCCGCGACATAAAAAATTGGCGTTAATAGGCGCAAGCTTAGCCGCGCTGGGCGCGGCCGCAACGCTCGTGCTCTATGCTTTTCAAAGTAACTTAGTTTTCTTTTTTAGCCCGACCCAAGTGGCAGCCAATGAGGCGCCGAAGAATCGAAACTTCCGTGTAGGTGGTTTGGTTGAACAAGGCAGTCTCAAGCGGCAAAGCGACGGGATGACGGTAAGTTTTGTGGTCACCGATACCGCCAAGACAATTCCGGTAGTGTATAAGGGCATCCTGCCGGATTTATTTAAAGAGGGGAAGGGCGTAGTGGCGCAAGGGAAGTTAGGTGAGGATGGCGTATTTCGCGCTGATCAAGTGCTCGCAAAACATGATGAAAATTATATGCCGCCGGAAGCAGGCCAGGCCTTAGAGCAAGCTAGAAAAATGCAGACAGCGCAGAAGACGCTGGTCAAGAAGTGATTCCGGAACTCGGCCATTTCGCGCTGATCCTGGCGCTGTTACTGGCGGTCACGCAAGGCACGCTGCCCGTCATTGGCGCCGCCCATGGCATTCGTTCATGGATCACGCTGGCTAGGCCGGTGGCGCAGGGCCAATTGATGTTTGTTGGGATCGCTTTTGGCTGCCTGGCCTATTCGTTCGTTACTAATGATTTCTCCGTGCTGAATGTTGCCACCAACTCCAATTCGAATTTACCTATAGCGTATCGTTTTGCCGCAACCTGGGGCTCTCACGAAGGCTCGTTATTATTGTGGGTTTTTATGCTCGCGGTTTGGACGTTTGCGGTGAGTGTGTTTAGCCGTCACTTACCGGATGAAATGCTGGCGCGGGTATTAGGTGTGATGGGACTGGTCAGCGTGGGCTTTTTGCTGTTTATGCTACTCACGTCTAATCCTTTCGATCGATTACTGCCCGCAGCCTTGGACGGCAACGATCTTAATCCGCTGCTGCAGGACCCCGGTATGGTCATCCATCCGCCGATGCTCTACATGGGCTACGTCGGGTTTTCTGTGGCATTTGCTTTCGCCGTTGCGGCCTTGTTAAGCGGCAAATTGGATGCGACTTGGGCGCGTTGGTCGCGTCCTTGGACAACCATTGCATGGGTATTTCTGACCCTGGGGATTATGTTGGGCAGCTGGTGGGCCTATTACGAATTAGGCTGGGGTGGCTGGTGGTTTTGGGATCCAGTAGAAAATGCCTCATTCATCCCGTGGTTGGTTGGAACGGCGCTCATCCATTCGCTGGCTGTCACGGAAAAACGTGGTAGTTTTAAAAGTTGGACAGTGTTGTTAGCCATATGCGCGTTTTCGCTAAGCTTGCTGGGCACATTCCTAGTCCGCTCTGGGGTGCTCACTTCTGTGCATGCGTTTGCCACCGATCCGACGCGCGGCGTATTTATTTTGGCTTTTTTAGTGATTGTCATTGGCAGTTCACTGGCTTTGTTCGCGTGGCGGGCGCCGAAGATAGGGCTGGGCGGCAAATTCGAAATATTATCCCGGGAATCGCTATTGCTTGCTAATAACGTGCTGCTGATGGCCGCGGCCGGTAGTGTATTGTTAGGCACTTTGTATCCTTTGTTTATCGACGCGTTGGGGCTGGGAAAGTTATCGGTCGGCCCGCCTTATTTCAATTTGGTATTTGTGGGTTTGATGACGCCCGCTATCTTCCTCATGGGTGTTGGGCCACTGGCGCGTTGGAAACAAGCGAGCCTACCGGAACTTGGGGTGCGTTTGCGCTGGGCTTTTGCCGTGAGCGTGATCGCCGCCTTGCTATCCCCCCTCATCCTAGGCGTCTGGAAGCCCCAAGTGAGTTTTGGATTGTTGCTGGCCTTTTGGATTTTAGCGAGCATAGCAACAGGGATCCGCCAGCGCTTAAGGAAGAATATGTTTGGGAGTTTATTAAAAAATATTAGCGCGCAGTCTCGCAGCTTTTATGGCATGCATCTCGCGCACCTGGGCATTGCCGTATTCATCATCGGCGTAACGATGGTGAAAGGCTATGAGAACGAAAAAGATGTGCGCATGGAAATTGGTGACACCGTAGAAGTTGGCGGCTATACATTTCGATTTAACGGCGCCAGCGAAGTACCCGGCCCCAATTACCGCGCCGCCAGGGGCCAGGTGGAGCTTTTGCGTGACGGTGAAAAAATTCGTAACTTGCACCCCGAAAAACGTATCTATATGGCGTCCGGTACGGCCATGACGGAAGCTGCAATTGATACTGGAATATTTCGCGATCTTTACGTTTCCTTGGGGGAACCGCTAGGGAGTGGCGCGTGGGTAATACGCGTTTACTACAAGCCTTTTGTCGACTGGATCTGGTTCGGATGCATATTAATGGCGCTGGGGGGGCTTTTAGCGGTTACTGACCAGCGCTATCGCCTTCGACGGGGCAAAAGACCGCGCGACTTCGCAAGCACCCAGAACGCGAAGGAAGCTATTTCACTCCTTGCTGAAGCAAACTCGTGACGCGTTTTTTGTTGCCATTAGGTGTTTTCGGGGTGCTCGTAGCCTTTCTATTCGTGGGCCTTAAGCTTAATCCGCGCGAGGTACCCTCCCCTTTAATCGGCAAACGAGCGCCGAATTTTAAGTTGCAGCAGCTGCATGCCCCTGAAAAGACTTTTACGCCGACCGATAATCTTGGCAAGGTTTGGCTTTTAAATGTATGGGCCTCCTGGTGCGCGTCCTGCCGGGAAGAACACCCTTTGCTGGTCAAGCTCGCAGAAGCAGGCGTGGTTCCCGTCTATGGTCTCAATTATAAAGATAAGCAAGCGGACGCGCGAAATTGGCTTCGACTGTTAGGTGATCCTTATGTCGTAAGTTTCTCCGATCCCCAAGGGCGGATTGGCATAGACTACGGGGTATACGGCGTCCCGGAAACCTATATTATCGATACAGGCGGCTTCATACGTTATAAACAAACTGGCCCGGTAACACCGGAGGGCCTAGAGAAAAAGATTCTGCCGCTGGTAAGGGCGTTACAAAAATGAGGGTGGTGCGGCGGTTATTTTTCCTACTTACGCTGTCATTCATCTCCTCGCTCGCAATAGCCAAAGAAATCGAACCGCTCGCGGGAGACTTCGAGCTAGAACAACGCGTTATAGCGATATCCGAAGATCTACGTTGCTTGGTGTGCCAAAATGAATCTTTGGCGGGTTCCCAGGCGGATCTAGCTAAGGATTTACGTCGAGAAATTCGTGAGCAGCTAAAACAAGGTAAAAGCGACCGCGAAATTGTGGAATTTCTGGTACAGCGCTACGGCGATTTCGTGCTGTATCGTCCACCATTAAAATCATTCACCTTGTTGCTATGGTTTGGGCCGCTTATTCTCCTTTTGCTTGGTGGGGGTGCGCTGCTCGTTTCGCTCAAACGTCGACAGCGCTTGGCAGATATTGAAGCACCTCTATCTAAAGAACAAAAAAGTCTGGCGGAAAACCTTCTTAAGCTGGACGACAACAACTTATGACGATGTTCTGGATAGTGGCGAGCATATTTATGGCTGCCGCCTCGATGTTCATTCTTTTCCCTCTGCGCATTGCCCGAAGAAAAGCAAAAAATGTGGCAAGGGACGCCTTGAACATCAGCGTTTATCGCGATCAGTTTATCGAACTGGAAGCCGACCATCGCCATGGCATCTTAAGTACAAAACAATATGAAATAGCTAAGCAGGAATTACAGCGACGCCTACTGCAGGAGATGGAGCAAGGAAAAAAAGAAGTTCCTATGGGCGCGGATAATAAATCCTTCAGCGGGGGCGTACGCGTTGCCGTTATGGTGGCGATCGCGGTTCCGGTTAGCGCCTTATTGCTGTACATGCAGCTTGGCAATTCCAAGGGCTTGGCGCAACGATTGGGAGAGCCGGTGACTTCTACATCCAATCAACAAATGGAGGTTGTCCAGCAACAGACGGCGAAAGAACTGCAAAGCTCGGTAACGCAGCTCAGCGCACACCTAAAAGATCGACCTGCTGACGCAGGAGCCTGGGCAAAGCTGGGGCAAACCTATGCGGCAATGGCCCGATTCAAAGAGGCGGGCGCCGCTTATGGGCGCTTAGCTGCGTTAGTCCCTGACGATCCTTCTGTATTCGCTGACTATGCGGAAGTGCTAGGGATGATGAATAACGGACAATTGGCGGGTAAGCCTAGTGAGTTAATCGATCACGCATTGCGGCTTGATTCCCAACATCCTAAGGCCCTTGCACTAGCAGGAATTGCCGCATTCGAACAGAAAAAATTTAAACAGGCGGCAGAATATTGGGAACAATTGCGAGCAATTCTCCCGGAAAGTTCTGAGGTCATATTGTCCGTGTCAAAAGGTATTGCTGAAGCGAAATCTCTGGCGGCCGGCGAAAATAATACTCGCCCCTCCGTCCAGGTTGGCAGCAAAGATATACAAAACAGGGTGGCGCCTCCGTCGGATACGGCCATTCCCTCCAGTGGCGCAACCCGAGGCGGAATTTCTGGAAACGTTACGTTAGCACCTGCCCTTGCTGCTAAAACTTCACCCGACGACACCCTGTTTATTTTTGCGCGAGCCAAGGTCGGACCAAAAATGCCCCTGGCAATCTTACGTCTGCAAGCCAACAGCTTGCCCGCAACCTTTTCATTAAACGATATGATGGCCATGACACCAGCAAGGAAGCTCTCTGATTTCTCTGAGGTAATAGTGGGAGCGCGCATTTCTAAATCAGGTAATGCTTTGCCCCAGCGCGGTGATCTACAAGGCTTTAGCCAAGCAGTTAAAATTGGCGACAAAGCTGTATCAGTGGTCATTGACCGGGAGGTGCCTTAGCTCAGATGTTTTAATTTTCGCTCACTCAGCCAACAAACCGCTCAGCGCTGTAATAACAGATAATCTTCGTACTAAATAACGATCCCCATTAAAACGCTGCATAGAAAATCTTGTCGCACCATGACGCGAGCCCCAGGCAAAGCACACTGTACCTACGGGTTTATCGGCTGTCCCGCCGTCGGGACCAGCAATGCCGCTCACGGCAAGCGCGATATCCGCGCTGCTATGTATTAAAGCGCCTTCTACCATGGCGCGAACGGTAGCTTCCGAAACGGCGCCATGTAACGCGATAAGGCTGGGGTCCACGTCCAACATTTGTTGCTTAGCCAGATTGCTGTAAGTAACAAAGCCGCGATCAAACCAGGCGGAGCTGCCGGGTGCGCTCGTTATGGCTTCCGCAATCCAGCCACCCGTGCAAGACTCCGCGGTCACCAAAATCTGGCGACGAGATTTGAGCATCTGCCCGACTTCTACAGCCAGTTGCTCGAGTTCCGCGTCACGCAAAAAAGATGCGCTCCAAAAATTTAATTACAATCACGGTGTAAACCCCCGCTAACAAATCATCGAACATCACACCCCAGCCATTTTTTAGTCGGCGATCGAAATAGCGTATGGGAAAGGGCTTCCAAATATCGAATAAACGAAAAAGAAGAAACGCAACGAGATACCAACCCCACGTCGCGGGTGTGAAAAACAATACCAACAGAAACGCGACGACCTCATCCCAGACAATGCTTCGGTGGTCGGAAACACCCAAAGCTTGGTTGGTTTTATCACCCGCCCATGCGCCTAAAGCAAATAAAGCGGCAATGATTAATAAGTAAAGGCCAGCGGGATTGACATCTTTTACTAACCAAAAAAAAGGAAATGCTAACAGCGTCCCCGCTGTGCCGGGGGCGCGCGGAAACAAACCCACACCAAACCCGCAGGCGATGAAATAAGCCGGATGCGAACTAACAAATTTCCAATTAAGCAAAATGATCGTAGCCTAATTTAGACAATTTCATCCTTTTGCCGGCCTCATTAATAACTTTAAGCCCTTTGCCGAATTTGATTACACCAATTCTCGTAAGGGGGAGATTTAGTTTGCGGGCGAGTGCGCTAATTTTATTTTGGCTTTCCGGCGCCGCGGTAAAACATAATTCGTAGTCGTCACCCCCGCTCAAGCGAGCTTGTTGCGCCACTGCCATCTCGGCATAGCGCTGCATCGCGGCAGACTGCGGAACCTTAGCCAACTCAACTTCTGCTGCGACACCTGAACTCTCAAGAATATGATTTAAGTCGGCCAATAAACCGTCGGAAATATCGATGGCGCTATGCGCAATCGCGCGCAAACTTTTTCCCAACGTTACGCGCGGCGTAGGCGCATGCAAGCGCGACGCGCAAAAGGCTAAGGATCGCGGATCAAGCTTAATTTTTGCATGATAATGCGCCAAGGCTAGCGCCGCATCACCCACGGTGCCGGAAACCCATACGTCGTCCCCTACCCTAGCGGTGTCACGGCGCAGTGCCAATCCCGGGGGAACCTCACCCAGGATCTGCACGCACAGGGTAAGCGGGCCGCGAGTGGTATCTCCACCTATAAGCTCCACACTAAACTCGTCCGCTGTTTCAAAAAACCCTTTAGCAAATTTTTTTATCCAAACGGAATTAACCTTGGGTAGCGCCGCGGAGAGGGTTGCCCAACGCGGCGTAGCGCCCATGGCGGCCATATCGGATAAATTCACCGCTAGGGTTTTTCCGCCTAAAAGTCTGGGCTCGGCGTTTGAGAAAAAATGCGTGCCTTCTACCAGCATGTCGGTAGACACCACCAACTCCATGCCCCGCCTAGGTTGAAGCAGCGCCGCGTCGTCCCCTATGCCTAAAATGACATGACGGTTGGGGCGAGTGAAATAACGCCGAATTAGATCAAACTCAGAGGGCATGAGCAGATTTTACTTGAGGTTTCGCTATCCTAGGTTCGAATTATTGAAGCACCTGGATTTTCGCCCCAGACTAGAACATTCGGGGATGACGACCTGGTCGTGGGAATGACGAAACGTGCGTGTCGTGCTAAGTATGTTTCTGCTCTCGTTTTCTGCCGAATTCTGTAGGGCGATGCAAGGCGGCGAGTTTGTCCAACACGCCGTTCACATATTTATGTCCTTCGGTTCCCCCAAAGGTTTTGGCAAGCTCTATCGCCTCGTTGATAATGACCCGATAGGGCGTCTCGGCTGCATACAACAATTCAAACCCGGCCAGTAGCAACAATGCATATTCCACCGGGCTCAATTCCTTGATGGGGCGATCCAGGTGGGGCGTTAGCGCTTCCTCAAGTGCAGCTTGGTGTTCTATCACCCCGAATAGTAGTGCGCGAAATAACGGTTCATCTTTCGCCGGTAAATCGGCATCTTCATTTAATTGCGCGTGAATTAACTCGGCGCTGTCACCACCCAAGCGCCATTGATATAAACCCTGCAATGCCGTTTCACGCGCGCGATGGCGATTAGAACTCATAACGGTTGATTGAGTAAATTAGCCATTTCAATGGCGACTAAAGCTGCGTCTCTACCTTTTTCCTGCATACGCGCTAGCGCCTGGGCATCGGTGTCAGTCGTTAAAATTGCATTGGCGATAGGCACACCGGTATCCAGCTGCACGGTGTTAATCCCCCGCGCCGATTCCTGCGCTACGATTTCAAAATGAAAGGTGTCGCCCCGCACCACCGCGCCCAAGGCGATGAGCGCATCATACATTTTGTTCTGTGCTAGTTTTTGCAGGGCTAATGGCGTTTCCAATGCGCCGGGAACGGTCACCAGCATGATGTTGTCGTCATTCACGCCGCGCGCCTTAAGTTCAGTCAAACACGCGCTTAACAAGCCCTCGCCAATTTCAGAATTAAAGCGGCTTAATACGATGCCAATGTGCAAAGTTTTACCATTTAGATTTTTTTCTATTTTTTTCATGATCCTAGAAACGGTAGTTGGGCACCCCCAAGTGTGCGTTTTTCAAGCTGGCTGGCTAGGCGAGACGACGCAGCATGGCTATTCCCTGCAAGGAGGAGCAACGACGTCAGGCGGCTTGAAAAAGGTGCAATTGGGTGTGTAGCGGGGTCACCTTTTGGTGACAAGCTTAAGTATTGATTAAGGTTAGTGTACATAGTCTTCATAGTAAGCAATGAGCGGTCAGCTGCCGTTTCTAGGATCAGGGTTGTTTATAACCCGTCACTTCAAGATTAAAGCCCGCCATGCTCGGCATTTTCCGGGGCACCGCCAAAAGGCGCATTTTTGTTACTTGTAGATCGCGCAGAATTTGTGCGCCTATGCCGTAATTTCGTAAGTCCATTTTGGCGGCTTTAGCCGGGCCCACGTCAGCTTGCACGCGGGCTAACAATTCCTCTGGGGATTCCGGGTGGTGTAAGAATACTAAGACGCCCCGCTCGGTTTTGCTTATTTCTCGCATCGCATCATGCACGCCCCAAGCGTGGCCACCACTTTCCAAATCGAGTAAATCAATAACAGACAAAGGCTCATGCACCCTCACCAAAGTCTCCAATTCCGGTGAGATCTTGCCCTTAACTAAAGCCAAATGAATTTGATTAGCAGGGTGATCTAAATATGCTATGAGTTGGAATTCCCCATATACCGTACGAATAGGACGCTCCGCCACGCGCTTTATCAATGTCTCGTTTTGGCTGCGATAGTGGATTAAATCCGCAATGCTGCCTATCTTAAATTTATGCTGCTCCGCAAATTCAATGAGGTCGGGAAGCCGTGCCATCTCGCCATTTTCTTTGAGGATTTCGCAAATTACTGCGGCGGGGGTGAGCCCCGCCAACTGCGCTAAATCGCATCCGGCCTCAGTATGCCCTGCGCGCACCAGCACGCCGCCTGGCTCTGCCATGAGTGGAAAAATATGTCCGGGTTGAATAATATCCTGCGGCGTTGCGTCTTTTTTTACAGCGGCCTGTATCGTGCGAGCACGGTCCCCAGCGGATATGCCCGTCGTAACACCCTCCGTTGCTTCGATAGACACCGTAAAATTGGTACCTAGCGTAGAGCGATTAGCGGAGACCATTAGCGGTAGGTTTAACTGCTGACAGCGCTCCGGGGTGAGCGTTAAGCAAATTAAACCCCGGCCGAATTTTGCCATAAAATTTATGTGCTCCGCGGTAGCGAATTGTGCCGCTAACACCAAATCGCCCTCATTCTCTCGGTCTTCTTCATCCACCAAAATGACCATACGGCCCGCTTGAATGTCTGCAATAATTTCTTTAGTTGGGCTTAACGACATTTTATTCTTTACGATTAATTAAGTTATCAACATAGCGGGCCAGCATATCTACTTCAATATTTACTTTAGCGCCTTGTTTAAAGTTTTTAAACGTGGTGGCGGTCCAAGTATGCGGTATGAGGTTGATAAAAACTTCGCTACCCTCAATCTTATTCACCGTTAAGCTTACGCCGTGAACGGTAATCGAACCCTTGGGAGCGATATATTGCAAGAGCGGCCGGGGAACATCGATCACCAGCGTGTAGCTTTCCCCTATTGAGCTTAAGTTTGTGATAACGCCTACGCCATCCACATGGCCGCTGACCAAGTGCCCGCCGAGGCGATCTGACAAGCGCAAGGCTTTTTCTAGGTTCACGTCGTCGCCTGCTTTGAAGCCCGTGGTAACGCGCAAAGTCTCAGCGGAAACGTCCACCGCAATTTGCCGGGGGCGCTTATCCACCACGGTCAAGCAAACGCCATTTACGCTAATACTATCGCCCGGCTTTACGTCGTCAAAATTTAGATCGCTCTCTATAACCACGCGGGCATCGTTGCCATGTAATTCGGCAACTTCAATTTTACCGGTTGCTGCCACTATGCCGGTGAACATTTTTTCGGTCTCGCAATAATGCGCAAATCTCGGCCCACTTTACGAAATTCCATCAATTCCAGATCACGCCTCGCCGCCATATCGGTGATGGCGGGCCACTGAAACATCGACCGCGCGTCGTTACCCAACAGGGTTGGCGCCAAGTAAAAGATAATTTCGTCAACTAAATCTGCTTGCATTAGCGCACCGTTTAAGGTCGAACCAGCTTCCACTAAAACCTCATTCATGCCGCGACCAGCCAATTCTTTCATCACTGCCACTAAATTTAAACGGCCTTCTGTGGTAGGAATTCCCACCACCTCCGCGCCCAAGTTTTGTAGTTGCGTGTGCTTGGCTGGTAGCGCCCCGCCCGTATCTTCCCGGCCCGCGAGGATGAGCACTTTACCATGATTCAAGATTTTAGCTGTAAGCGGAATACGCAGTTGGGTGTCCACTACGACGCGCATCGGTGCTCTGGGCGCGTCTACCGCGCGCACCGTGAGTGCCGGATCGTCACTTAAAATAGTATTAATGCCGGTGAGCACGGCGCAAGAGCGCGCGCGCCAGCGATGTCCATCGCGGCGCGCAGGTTCGTCCGTTATCCATAAACTCCGCCCATTTTGGAGGGCGGTCCGGCCGTCCAAGCTCGCGGCGATTTTCAAACGCAACCAGGGCAGGCCGGTTTCCATTCTCTTTATAAAACCTGGATTTAAAGCGCGCGCCGCGGCCTCCATCAGCCCCGCGTACACCGTAATCCCCGCGTCTCGCAAACGTGCAAACCCTTTGCCGGAAACCAGCGGATTAGGGTCTTGCATGGCGGCGACAACTCTGGTGACCCCCGCTCGTATCAGGGCTTCCCAGCAAGGCGGCGTGCGGCCATAGTGAGCGCAGGGCTCTAAGGTGACGTACACCGTGGCATCACGTGCGTGGTCACCGGCTTGCTGTAACGCTATTATTTCAGCGTGTGGGCCGCCCGGGCTAACATGGTAACCCTCTCCCACGATTTCGTTAGCGCGGGTGATCACACAGCCGACACGCGGATTGGGCGTTGTGGTATATAAACCTAAATTAGCTAGGCTTAAGGCTTTCGCCATAAAAACATGGTCGGCAGCTGAATATTGCTGAGGGGTAGACATCAAAGGCGAGTACTATTTCTTCTTTTTTTTCGGTGCGCGGGATTTTGTAGGCTCGAGGTCCCGTATCACGTCGCGGAAATCAGCGACATCCTGAAAGCTACGATAGACCGAGGCAAAGCGGATATAAGCAACCTTATCTAAGGCGTACAATTCGCGCATCACCATCTCGCCTAAGCGCCGCGATGGGAGCTCGCGATTGCCTAACGCCAATACGTTTTGCACGATACGATCGATGGCTTGGTCCACAAATTCAGTCGGGACGGGGCGCTTATGCAGCGCGCGAGTAAAGCTCACGCGCAACTTATCCTGGGAAAATTCATCGCGGTTGCCGTTTTGTTTTACCACTTGGGGTAAGTGTAAATCCGCCGTTTCATAAGTCGTGAAGCGCTTGTCACATTGAGCGCAGCGGCGGCGGCGGCGTATGCTATTGCCTTCATCGTTGGCTCGTGAATCAACCACTTGAGTATCATCCGCGCCGCAGAAAGGACACTTCATGGTACTAACCGGGCGATAAAATTTTTGGTTTGGAGAATCTCGGGGCTTTGGGTCTACGCTCGCGGCGTCGCTCATAAACTGGGAAGCGCGAACACAAAGTTTTGACTTTTGCTGCAACGCGATTGATAACCACTTGATCGGTGGGCGCGTCTAACACATCGGCGATAAAGTTGGCCACTTTTTCCGCTTCGATTTCGTTAAAGCCGCGGGTGGTCATGGCAGGCGTGCCAATACGAATACCGCTGGTAACAAAGGGTTTTTGCGGATCGTTGGGAATAGCATTTTTATTTACCGTCATGTGCGCAAGCCCCAATGCATTTTCCGCGTCCTTGCCGGTAATGTTTTTGGCTCGTAAATCAACCAAAAACAAATGCGAATCGGTGCGGCCGGACACAATGCGCAGACCTCTTTCCTGCAACACTTTTGCCATGACCCGAGCATTGTCGATTACCTGCTCCTGGTAGATTGCAAATTCTTTAGTGGCCGCTTCTTTGAAGGCCACCGCTTTAGCAGCAATAATATGCATGAGTGGACCACCTTGGGTGCCGGGGAAAATACTGGAATTTAACGCTTTTTCATGTTCCGCCTTAGCTAAAATCAGACCCCCGCGCGGACCGCGCAATGTCTTGTGGGTGGTGCTCGTGACAAAGTCGGCAATACCGACGGGCGAAGGATATTGGCCGGCGGCGATTAGGCCAGCGTAGTGCGCCATGTCTACAAATAAATACGCGCCAACGCTATCCGCGATGTGCCGGAAGCGCTTCCAATCGATCACCAAGGAATAAGCCGAGGCGCCCGCTACGATCATTTTAGGCTTATGTTCTTTGGCCAGACGCTGTACTTCATCGTAGTCAATCGCCTCGGTGTCGGGATGCAAGCCATAGGTGATCGCGTTAAATAACTTGCCGCTAAAATTTACGCTGGCACCGTGGGTTAAATGCCCGCCATGCGCTAAGGACATACCTAAAATGGTATCGCCCGGTTTTAACACCGCCAAATAAACTGCGGCGTTGGCTTGGCTGCCGGAATGCGGCTGCACGTTCGCATATTCCGCATGAAATAAAGCTTTTACTCTATCGATGGCAAATTGTTCCGCGCGGTCTACATATTCGCAGCCCCCATAATATCGCTTACCCGGATAGCCCTCAGCATACTTGTTTGTTAACGCCGAACCTTGGGCTTGCAAAACCGCAGGGCTGACATAATTTTCCGACGCGATAAGTTCGATGTGATCTTCCTGACGAACTAGCTCTCCGCGCATAGCGTCCCATAATTCGGGATCTAATGTTTCCAGGGTGATTTTCGTATCGAACATGGGGCTTCCATTTACTAGAAATTTTTAAATACTAACATCCCGGGCCTTATCCGCCTAGATACGCATCGATAACCTTTTGATTATGTATCAAATCTTCCCCTGCTCCACTTAAGACCAACCGCCCCGTCTCCAGCACATAGGCATATTGGGCAATTTTTAAAGCGAGGCGCACGTTTTGTTCAACTAACAAGATGGCGATGCCGGCCTCGCTAATCGTTTGCAGGGTTTTAAAAATCTCGCGCACAACGATGGGCGCCAAACCCATTGATGGTTCATCCAATAACAGCAAACGGGGCTTTGCCATAAGCGCGCGAGCGATAGCTAACATTTGCTGCTCACCGCCGCTTAAGTTTCCCGCTAGGCTTTCAGCGTGCCTCGCCAAAACCGGGAAAAGCACCGTAACCTTAGCCAAATCGGCAGCGATATTGTCGCGCCGCGTATAAGCACCAAGCACCAAATTCTCCCGCACTGTTAGATTTGCGAGAATCGCACGCCCCTCCGGCACCTGCACGATACCCCTTTGCACAATTTTGTGAGGCGCGAGTTGGGTTATGTCGGTGTTTTCGAAGAAAATCGTGCCGCGAGCGGGTTTAAGTAAGCCAGAGATTGTTTGTAGCGCCGTGCTTTTGCCGGCGCCGTTGGCACCAATAAATGCAGTGATGCCCTTCGGAGGCACGGTGAAACTGATGCCTTTGAGTGCCTCAACATGACCATAGTTAACGTGCAGATCTTTAACAGCGAGTAATGAAGCCGACATTGGTGGTACGCTACGCCTGGCCCAGGTAAGCTTCGATCACTTCGGGATGACTTTTAATGGTTTGCGGTTCACCCACTGCAATGAGCTTGCCGAAATTTAAGACTGCAATTTGCTGGCATAAGCCCATGACAAAACGCATATCGTGCTCAATCAGCACGATGCCATAACCCCGGCTATTAAT
>CAYYOS010000039.1:0-18021 GCA_964473355.1 uncultured Burkholderiales bacterium
CCCCCCACACTCCCCCTAGCTCCCACCGCCTTATCCGTCACCGCCGCTGCCAACGGCGGGATCAATTTAAGCTGGACCGATAACAGCAACAATGAAACGGGCTTTAAGATTGAGCGCAAGACCGGCGCTGGCGGCACCTATGCGCCGATTGCTACCACGGCTGCTAATGTCTTAAGCTTTACCGATAGTGGACTCACCGCGGCCACGACTTATTATTATCGTATCCGCGCCACCAATGCTGCAGGGGACTCAGCCTATTCTAACGAAGCGAGTGCGACAACACCCGCAACACCCGCCATGAACGTGGCGCTTGCTGCCAATGGCGGTGTGGCATCCGCGTCAACTACTCATTCAGCCGGGTATGCCGTGCAAGGTATTAACAATGGGGACCGTACCGGCGCTAATTGGGGAGCAGGAGGCGGCTGGAATGATGCGACTTATGGCACGTACCCCGATTGGGTGCAGATTGATTTCAATGGCCTAAAGTCAATCAATCAAATTGATGTACTCACCATTCAAGACAATTACCTAAATCCTGTTGAACCTAATCCAGCAATGAGCTTTAGCGTCTACGGTAACACCAACTTTGATGTGCAATACTGGAATGGCTCAGCTTGGATAACTGTCCCCGGTGGATCAGTCACCGGCAATAATAAGGTGTGGCGACAATTTAGCTTTGCTAGCATCAGTACTGATAAAATCCGTGTGCAAATCCATAACGCTACATCCGGAGATTGGAGCCGGATTGTCGAAGTGGAGGCTTATGGCAATGCCCCCTAAATGCTTTAGTCTAGCCCGCTATCTAAATTATCCGTCATAAAATCCGGATTTTCCTGTTCGAATCGCCATAAGAGCCAAGTACAGTCTATGGGCGAGCTCAACGCGCCTGCCAAATTTAAAGTCAGTTCGGTATCGACCTAATCTAGTAATACCTATTCAAACTAAATGGCTTTAAACTAGCGTTCAATAAAAAATGAAAAATAACCGTAAATTAAAAATAGCTGTTTGGCATAATCTTCCGAGTGGGGGAGGAAAGCGCGCCCTATACCACCATGTGGAGGGTTTAACCAAACGCGGGCACGCGGTCGAGATCTGGTGCCCTCCGATCGCTGATACCGCTTACTTGCCATTAACGGATTTTGCGGTGGAAAACATCCTCCCCTTCGAGTGGGAGTTTCCTTCAGAGTCTGGTCGTATTAATAATATTCTTTACCCTTATCGCGAAATTCAAACCAAGCTTCTCGCCATGGAGCGCCATTGCGCCTTGTGTGCCGAACAGATCATCTCAAAGAACTTCGATGTATTGTTCGCGAACTCTTGCCTGTTATTTCGCACTCCGCCTCTCGCTCGAATGGTGAAGAACATACCCTCGATTCTTTATCTCCAAGAACCTTATCGATGGTTGTATGAGGCCTTACCTAACCTCCCTTGGTTGGCTTTGCACGGCGCGGGCACCAGCCCCTTTTCGCCAAAAAACTTAAGACGCCATCTACGCGACTTGATTCGAATTCAAGGGCTACGGGTGCAGGCCCGTGATGAACGCACAAATGCGGGAGAATTTGCCCGTATCTTGGTTAATTCCTGCTTTAGTCGAGAAAGCGTGCTGCGGGCATTCGGGCTGGATGCCGATGTCTGTTATTTGGGGGTGAGCGGGGAATTATTTCGTCCAATCGGAATTCAGCGCGAACGCCAAGTTATCGGACTGGGCTCTTTCACGCATGAGAAAGGAATCGACACTGCCATTCAAGCGTTGGCCACTATCCCTAAAACAAAACGCCCCGGTCTAACCTGGATCGGGAACGTTTCTAATCCACGCTATTATAAAGAAATGACTGCGCTGGCCTCCTCCCTGGGCGTGCAGTATGAGCCCAAGCTGAACGTACCGGAAGATGAGGTAATTAACATGTTAAATCGCGCCGCCGTTATGCTATACACCTCGCGTCTGGAGCCATTTGGGTTCGCCCCCTTAGAAGCCAATGCTTGCGCTACGCCAGTTGTTGCGGTCGCCGAAGGTGGTGTGAGAGAAACTATTCATCATTTGCAGAATGGGTTGTTGGTGCATGATCGCGACCCCATGGCGCTGGGACGTTCTGTGCTTACGATCCTGGAAGACAGGGAGCTTGCCTGCCGATTAGGGCAAACTGGACGAGAGATGGTTGAGGATAATTGGTCATGGGAAGTTGCCGTGGATAACCTCGAAGCGCAATTGGTAAAAGCAGTGACCGTCTCCAACGGTAACGCGGGGTAAAAAAGTGAACTGTAAGATATGTACAGAAGTAGTTAAGCCGTTTGCGAAGGGGACTATCCTTAAAAAACACGAAATCCAGTATTTCAAATGCGAGCATTGCGGATTCGTCCAGACCGAGCAACCCTACTGGCTTGCAGAGGCCTATTCAGATGCTATTGCTAACATAGACATAGGTCCTGTTAATAGAAGTGTTCAGTGCTCGGAAAAAGCGATGGCTCTTATCGTAAGCTTCTTTAGGGCCCATGAAAAATTCATCGACTACGGTGGAGGCTACGGCATCTTCGTTCGCATGATGCGAGATCGCGGTCTAAATTTTTTCTACTACGACAAATATTGCCAAAATATCCTCGCTAAGAATTTTGAGGCGAGTCGGAGCGAAAGATATGAATTGCTCACTGCATTCGAAGTGTTCGAGCACCTGGAAAATCCTGTTGAGGAGCTAAACGAGATGTTATCATTTTCGAAAAACATCTTTTTTACCACTGAGCTGATGCCCTTAAATTACCCTAAGCCGAACGAATGGTGGTATTACGCTTTAGATTATGGGCAGCATATATCTTTTTTTACCCTGCGTTCACTTAGGATTCTTGCTGAGCGGGCTAACCTATATTTTTATTCCAACGGGTTTTACCATTTAATAACCGAAAAACGAATCTCGGAAAAGTTATTTAGGCTTGCGATGCACAAGAATATTTCTGGGATCTTAGCGCATATGCTTGGCGCCTATCGAGGGATAGATTCTCTTCTTCCGGCTGATTTTGAAAAAATATCCGGACTCTCATTTCGAAAATAAAGGCAGGTGCGAAACCGCTAACCCGCTAGCCTAACGCCCGCTTGGTAGCATCAAGAAACGCGTGCCCGTGAAGGATATCCGGTTCGAGATAATTTCCTTCACCCCATTCATTCCAAGCGTTGATGAAAACGATACGCTCGTCCCCTCGGTTTCGCTTTAGCGTTTGCGCCGTTACTTCTCGCAGCCATTCCTCATAAATTTGCGGGTTGGCACCAATAAAAATTACCGCATCCGACGATCGCCTTGGGCTGTTGTCAAAGCCGGGTGTGACGCACTTAAAATGCGGATAATCTGGAAAAGGTTTTTCCCGCATGCGCTTAACTAATACTTCAAACGGAACTACCCTTTGCTTTAAGTAAACATCGGACATTAATCCCAGGCGTGCGAGCGCTCGATGCAGTCTTGTTCGGTTTATGGATGCCCCCATTTTCCGCCATTCGGGCGCGAACTCCACAGTGGCGTCAAAGCCAAGTGTCTTAGGATGAACGTCTGAGGTAAAGCTTTCCACCTTTGCAAGATAGATGTCGCCTACTCCAGCACGCAAGGCTTCTTCCCGCCAAATTTCCGCGGTGCGCAGCGGGTTAGGCATTTTTTCCGGCCGATATACCAGGAAAAAAGGGCGGCCGTTTACTCTGATATACCGTTCATCCTTGAATGCTGGAATAAGACTTTTTATATGGGCGAGATCGTCGGCCTCACTGTAATTCTGCGCCATTAAAATTTCATGATCGCCGCCCGCCCATCCCCGAGTCCAGTTTTCGTTGGCCCAGCAAAGACAAAAAGGAAAATCCGGTTGCCCTGAGTTCAATACCGCATCAAAAGGTTTTTGCAGCAAACGGTGGCCATTAAACCAATAGTGGTAATAACAAAACCCGAAAATGCCGTGGCTGCGTGCGAGACTAGCTTGCTGCTCACGGACTTCTGGCAAGCGAAGATCATAAAATCCCAGATCGGTAGGGATGCGTGGCTGATGGTGCCCGGGGAAAAGAGGCCTGGCCTTGGCGACATTGCGCCATTCCGTAAAACCTTTGCCCCACCACTTATCGTTTTCGGGTATAGGATGGTATTGCGGTAGATAGAAACAAATTGCTCTGACATCTGACATGAATATTTTCCCTGCAATGCAGCCCTTGATCCGTTTTTTTCGCACTAACTTGCCCACAGCGCATTATGGACTAAGTGCGCATAGTACATGAATGGTGGCACGCGGAAGGTGGTAATTTTTTTATTTGTACATTAACATGTCGTACTACGTTTTACTTGCATCTTAGTAATTAAAAAAACTTAAAGTCACGCCCCTTAATATCCACGCTTGCGGCCCTTCCAATGTTGCACATTAGATAAAGCAGTTTTTAAACTACGCGACCCCTTAGATTAATTCAATGAACACTGCGCCTTCACCCAAGGTTTTTATTCTTATCCTCAATTGGAATGGTTTGCAGGACACCTTGGAATGCCTGGAATCCCTTCGGAAAATAAATTACCCCAATTATAAGGTGGTTGTCGCGGACAACGGCTCGGAGGACAGCTCGGTGGCTATTATTAAGCAGCGCTCCCCAGAGACCTACGTGCTTGATAACGGTAAAAATCTTGGCTTTGCGGAAGGCAACAACGTCGCAATCCGCTATGCGTTGGCAGCGGGCGCTGATTTCATTTTATTGCTGAACAATGACACGGTTGTGGACCCTGAGTTATTAACCGCACTCGTAGAAGCAGCAAATAAAAACCCCGATAGCGGCATTCTTGCGGCAAAAATCTATTACTTTAACGCTCCCGAGGAAATTTGGTTCGCTGGTGGAAAGTGGAATAATGAGACATGTAACTTTGAGCATATAGGTATACATGAGACTGACGCATCGGCTAATTATAATGAGGTTACAGAAATTGACTACGCCTGTGGTTGTGCGCTCTTTGCGCGCGCGGAAATGATAGAAAAAATTGGGCTAATGTACGCACCTTATTTTTTAACGTACGAAGAAACAGATTGGTGCTACCGCGCCAGAGACAACGGATTCAAGTGCCTTTTTGTCCCGAAGGCCAAGGTGTGGCATAAAATTTCGGTGGCTTTTGGCGGGGCTGGTACGCCAATGCAGGTATACTTTTACGCTCGGAACATACTGTTGTTCGCGGAACGCAACTTTTCTCGCCGAGAATATCTGCGAGTTTGGAAAAGCATCTATCGTTCTCTCGTTCCGCGAGCAGAATTTCCTCCCGAGGTCGTGCCCGGTAGGATGCAATCCGTTAAGGCAATTTGGAATGATTGGCGAAAAAGGATGCGTAATCCAGTGAAAAGAGCAGAGCTAGCGGGTGTGCGGGATTATGTGTTACGTAGATTCGGCAATTGCCCGCCAGCCGTTCGGCGTTTAAATAGCACCGCTAAGCAAATCTAAGAATGAGAGCACTATTTGTTTCCAGTGCTTATCCGGATGATCTATCCAAAAGCGCTCACGGCGTATTCTCGCGCATGCGCCTATTTCTGGATGCAATCCAAGCTATCGCTGAAATTGATTTGTTATTCTTTACGCCCCCCGGAAGGGTTTTTTCCGCTTCGCAGGTGGCGAACTTGGAGCTTGCCTTCCTAGAAATATGGAATCTAAAAGTTAAGCTATTTTTTTGCCCTAAGCAGGAGCGAGGGAGGCCACTTAAATTTTTTGAAAACGACGTTTGCCGGGCGACATCCGGTGGCAATCAACGCGAAACTATAAAAATTTCATTGGCCCGTAAGCCCGATTTTATTTTTGCCTATCAATTGGACTGCATCTGTCCGTTCTTAGAACTCAAAATGCTTCCCCCACTTTTTTTTGACCTGAATGATATCGAGCATTTGGCTTTTGTGCGCAGCATTAGCCAGCCCCCTTATTGGCGCACTAAATTTTTAAGCTATTTCAAATTGCCGGCGATTATTAAGTTAGAACGCCGCGCAATAAACTTGGCTCGGACTACATTTGTTTGCTCCGAACGAGACCGGCGTTATTTAGCTGGATTGTGGAGATTGCCCCGTATCGTCGTAGCGGCCAACGCCATTCCGATCCCGGAGGTTTCCCAAAAACCCACTTCCTCCAATCTACTTTTTTTAGGAAGTTTCAGTTACTCCCCAAATCAAGTAGCCGCATCGTATCTTATTACGAAAATCTTCCCGGAGATAAACAAACAAATGCCTGACGCACGGCTGATCATCGCTGGGCCTAACCCGGAATTGATCCCAGAGTTTGAGCTGAAACCGCCACATGTCGCGTTCACCGGTTTTGTCGATAGCCTGGATTCGCTGTATGAAAACTCGCGTATCGTGTGCTGTCCCATCTTAGCCGGAGGAGGCACGCGAATTAAAATCATTGAGGCAGCGGCCTATGCTAAACCCATTGTCTCCACAACCATAGGCGCGGAGGGCTTGGATTTTATCGATAACCAAGAAATTTTTTTGCGAAACGATGCTGCGACCTTTGCCCTAGCGTGCGTTACATTACTCCGAGATCAAGAACTGGGAAACAGGTTAGGCCTAGCAGCACGCAAGAAAGTTATCGATTTTTATGACAAGAAGCAAATAGTCAAAAAAATTAGCCATCATTTATTGGCTAGTCTTTAACCGTGGTCTCAGTCCGTAAATCCTTACTTATCTCCTTCGCTGAAAACTATAGCGTTCTCGTTATCAGTTTTATTAGCACGATCATTGTTTCCCGGTTGCTAACGCCCCGGGAGCTCGGGATTTTTTCAGTGGGTGCGGTGATAGTCGGCATGGCCCATATCGTCCGCGATTTTGGCGTTGGCCAATATTTGATCCAAGAAAAAAATCTTACTACCGATAAAATTCGCGCGGCGTTCGGGCTTACTTTAATTATTGCTTGGGGTCTTGCTGCCCTGTTGGCGCTGTTAAGCATTCCGTTGGCGCGCTTATACGACGAGCCCGGACTTAAATATGTTATCTGGGTGCTGGCGGCCAATTTTATGCTTATCCCCTTTGGCTCTATCACCATGGCGTACCTAAGGCGTGAAATGATTTTTACGCCCCTCTATTGGATCAAGGTGGTCAGTGCCTTAGTCCACGCCATGGCGTTTGTGGCGTTTGCACTGTGGGGTTTAAGCTATATGAGTCCCGCCTGGGCAGCCATGGCGGGGATTATTGCTACGGTGGGCCTAACAGTCGTGTGGCGCCCAAAAGAATTGCCGTTATTCCCCGGCTTTAAAGAGCTACGCAGCGTTATGAGGTTTGGGACGATCGCCAGTGGCAGCAGCGTAGTCGTGGAAGTGAACAATGCGACCCCCGATTTGATTATCGGCAAAATTATCGGCATGGAAGCGGTGGGAATTTTTGGTAAGGCGGTGTCACTCATTCAGCTTTTCAACCGGCTAATCATGACTTCGATCTGGCCGGTTGTGCTTCCTCACTTCGCGGCGCAATCTCGAACCGGAAAAGACATGAAAGAGAGTTTTTTACGTACGGTAAGTTATGTAACGGCGGTGGCCTGGCCTTTTTTTGCGTTTATAGCGCTTATGGCCTATCCCATTGTGCGCATTCTATATGGCTCGCAGTGGGATGCGTCGGTACCGTTGGTCCGAATATTGGCGGCAGCAGCGTTGCTAAGCAGCCCTTTTATGCTTGTTGGACAACTAATGATCGCTCTAGGTGAAGTAAACAAACAGTTTCAAATGCAGCTTGCATTTTTGGCCATTACGATTTTGGCGTTGGTTTCGGCCTCGTCATACGGTTTGATTGTGATCGCATGGGCATTCCTTGCGGCTTTCATACCTTCCGGGGTTGTAATTTACCGATTCCTCCGTCCACTCCTGGATTTAAAGCCTTTAGAATTATTGCGTGCTACAAGTAAAAGTTTCTTAGTGACCTTGCACGTTTTAATCGCGCCGATTGCAGTCCTACTGTTAATGCCTGTCGGGCCAAACGACTTATGGTTACCTATGATAACCGCGAGTGTAGGTTCTGCAATAGGGTGGTTTACGGGAATTTTTTTGACTAAACACGAAATGTGCGCCGACGTAAAAAATTTGCTGGCGAAAATAAAAAGCACGACGCTGACGCAGTTCAAACATTAATGGACATTAGCGTTGTTATGCCCGCTTACAATTCCAGCCGGTTTATCGAAGCCGCCTTGGATAGCGTGGTCGCGCAGAGTTTCCCCCCGTGCGAAATAATTGTTATCGACGATGGTTCAACGGACGACACCTTCGGACGCGTTCAACGTTGGCAAGTCAATACTAAACGTGCAATAACTTTGCTAAAGCAAACCAACCAAGGGGTGTCCGCAGCACGCAACCACGGCATTCGCAGTGCTAGGGGAGACTGGATAGCATTATTAGATTCTGACGACATTTGGCCGGCCACGCATCTTAAACAGCTGGCTGGTGCGGTGCAAGAGTATCCGGACTTAATTGCGGTATTTGCGGATGGGATTTACTTCGATAGCGAAACAAAATCGGAAAGCCCGCCTATTGCTCGCACCAAGGCCTTGCTAGCCTCCGAAGTCGGGCAAGGCCATAACGTGCATCTTCTGGGGTCAAACTTTTTTGAAATTTTACTACCAGGACTTTTTTTTCCGCCCAGCGCTTTTATGTTCCAGCGGCAGGCTGCGTTGTCTGTAGGTTTATTCGATGAATCGATTAGGGCCTCAGAAGATCGGGAGTTTATTTTGCGCTTATCCCGTGCCGGGAAATTTGCTTTTGTAGACCAAGTTCTCGCAAAAATTCGTATCCATGAGACCAATTTATCGCACCCCAGCAACGCGACCAAAAATAATTACTTTGCTATAAAAACGTTACGCAAAACGCTAGACAGCGCGACGCTACTTCACTTGTCACCGCATGAACAACGCTGCACCCGCCAGGCGTTGCTTGGTGCCGCTGAAAACCTTATGTATTCTGCGTCAAGCGCGGGCGTTCAGGCTTACTTGCAAGCTCTAAGGCATATTGTTGGAAGCCCCGCATTCAGCGTGGATGCGTTAAACCCGCGTCACCTGCTGCGCGCTTTGCGCCAATCTTTAAAGTCGTGAAGCACGCATTGTTTGTTGCCTTTCATTATCCGCCGGAAGCGAGTAGTAGCGGCGTACTAAGAACCCTGAAGTTCACGCGCTATTTGGAAGATTGCGGCTGGCGTGTCAGCGTGCTAACCGTGAATGCCCGCGCGTATGCGATAGTGGACCCCGCTTTAGTATCGCAAATTCCCGCGAGCGCGCGAGTAATCCGCACGCGCTATATAAATACCAAAAAACACTTATCGCTTTGGGGAAAGTATCCAGCTTTATTGGCGATACCGGATAACTGGATAGGCTGGTATCCTTGGGCGGTAAGAGCGGGTGCCCAGCTAATAAAAGAAGACCGGCCGCATATTGTATTTTCCACCAGCCCGCACGCGACTAGCCACCTCATTGCGCGTCGGCTGGCGCGGCAATCTGGCATCCCCTGGGTCGCGGATTTTCGTGACCCCTGGTATGAAGAGCCCCCGGAGGCGGGGACACCTCCAATAGTGCATTCGGCAGCCCGACACCTGGAGCGTGCCGTGGTGCGTGCGGCATCGCATATCGTAAGCACCACCGATGCGCTGCGGTCGTCACTATCGGCTCGTTATCCAACCGCAGCACCAGGCAAATTTAGCACCATTAACAATGGTTATGATGAAGCAGATTTTGCCACGCTGCCCTTGGCCGCGCACCCGCCCGGCCGCGCGCTGGTGATTACTCACGCGGGCTCAATCAATGCTGAGTTCCGTGATCCCCGCCCTTTGTGGGACGCCTATCAAGCGGCAATCGATGCGGGCGAGCTGCGCCAGGGCGATATTGTTTTCCGATTTATTGGTCCCGGAGATTTTGCGGCGTCGCCGGAAATTGCGGCGAACTTGTCTCAGCGCGACATGCTAGGCGCCGTAGAATTTTTGCCACGCTTGCCCTATGCAGATTCCTTAACCGCGCAAGCCGAGGCGGATGTCTTGCTGCTGCTGCAGTCGTCCACCGATACCGACGCCCTGGTGCCTGCTAAGTTATATGAATACTTACGCACGGGCTTGCCGGTACTGGCGTTGGTGCCCGCGGGCGCAACTGAAAAAATTATAGGGGAGACCGGCGGCGGGTGGGCTGTAGATCCCCGCCAACCACGGCAACTAAAAGATGCGTTGATTGAAATTTATAATCTCTGGAAGCGCGGCGAGCTTAAAGAGAAAGCCGCAACTTTAGATTCTCTACAACAATATGACAGGAAAACCTTAACCCTAAAACTCGCGGGTATCTTTAATGCTTTGTCTACGGGCGAGCATATTCAGCGCTGAAAAAATGGGCTATGCTTGCGCTGATATTTCCCTTTAGCCCGCCCTTAGGTACAAGTACGCGAGTATGGATAACGCAGAATTCGATAAATTTGCTGCAGAGTATCGTCAAATGCATGCGGCCAACATTGGGGCCTCGGGCGAGGCCCCCGATTACTTCGCCGAATATAAAGTCCGAGATATTGCCCATCTTGTTTCGGTGAAGCCAGGATCTTATCGGATATTGGATTTCGGCGCGGGAATCGGAACATCCGTGCCCTATTTAAGAAAGTATTTTCCGAGCGCGGCACTCACCTGCCTGGATGTGTCTCAAAAGAGCTTGGACATAGGTCGATCTCGTTTTCCGAACGATGCAGAATTCCAAATCTTCGATGGCCGAGTTGTGCCGCTGCCCAACGACTCAATTGACCTCGTATTCGTTGCTTGTGTTTTTCACCATATTCCCCCAAAGGAGCATGCCAAGCTGTTAGCTGAGCTCCACCGGGTGATAACGCCAGGCGGCGCCTTGTTTTTGTATGAGCACAATCCCTATAACCCGCTCACGGTTCGCGCTGTCAACACTTGTCCTTTGGATGAAAACGCCATTTTAATTCGTCCCGGTAACATGTTGCGCAATTTTAAGTCGGCTGGATTTCGGGTCGCGCAGGTGCGTTACCGTGTCTTCTTTCCGCGGCTGTTAAGCAAACTCCGTTTTCTGGAAAAATATCTGCAGTGGTGCCCAGTTGGCGCACAGTATTCGGTGTTGGCAACCAAGTGAAACACTTGCTCAACTATGGCTTCGTCCGCTTTGCAGCAGTGGGCGTTGTAAATAGCCTGGTAGGGTTGTCGATTATTTACGCAGCTAAATTCTTTTTTAATATAAGCGACGTCCCGGCAAACATAGTCGGCTACGGAGTGGGATTAGCCGTCAGCTTTGTGCTTAACCGCACGTGGACTTTTCAGCACCGGCAAAACGCGGTGAGCGCACTGGCGCGTTTTTTGTTGATTTTTGTATTCGCTTATTTATCGAATCTTCTCACGCTACTTTTTTTGGTACACGTGCTGCTTGTCAACGGTTACCTGGCACAGGCCCTCGCTATGGTGCCTTACACCCTGGTAGGGTTTTTCGGCAGCAAGTATTTTGCATTTCGACATGACTTCCCGCCGGGCGATCGCTATGCCATCAAATAGCTGTATGTGTGATGCTGCAACTTAGTATCGTTTTACCCTGCTATAACGAAGAGGCCGTTCTACCGGAAACGGCAAAACGTCTCGTTGCCTTGCTTGGCGAGCTGCGCGAAAAAAATAAAATCAATTCGCAGAGCACAATATGGTTTGTTGATGATGGCTCTCGTGATCGAACCTGGCAGATTATCGAAGAGCTGTCTGCCAAACACGATGCAGTCCGCGGGATTAAGCTCTCTCGAAATAGAGGGCACCAAAACGCGCTTGTCGCCGGTTTGTTGAATGCTGACGGTGATGCCGTTATCAGCGTCGATGCGGATTTACAAGACGATCTTGGTGCGATTGAATCGATGGTGGATGCCTTTGCTTCGGGGAACGACGTTGTCTATGGCGTGCGCGAAAGTCGAAGGACAGATTCTTTCTTCAAGCGTTTTACCGCGGAGGGCTATTACCGTTTGCTGGCGGCAATGGGCGTGGACCTTGTATTTAACCATGCCGATTATCGTCTAATGAGTCGGCGCGCTATTGAGGCCTTACGCAGTTATCCCGAGGTAAACCTTTTCTTGCGCGGCATCATCCCGCAAATGGGCTACCCGTCCACCAGTGTTTACTACGACAGGGCGGAACGCTACGCGGGGGAATCAAAATACCCGTTACGAAAAATGTTGTCCTTCGCTTGGCAGGGGATTACCTCATTTTCAGTGTTACCGCTGCGCATGATTACCGGCCTGGGCCTTCTGATCTCATTAGGCAGTATCGGCGTTTCGCTCTGGGCGATAGGCGTGCGGCTTTTCACAAGCGAAGCTATACCGGGCTGGGCGTCCACCGTAGTGCCCATTTATTTACTAGGTGGCATACAGTTATTGTGTATCGGCATTATCGGAGAGTATCAGGCAAAAATTTATCTTGAAACCAAGCGTAGGCCACCATTCTTGGTTGACAAGATTTTATGACGCCGCGCCCGGCCATTTCTGTCAGTAATGCCCGACAGATTTTTTCGCCGAAAGCAGACTCAAGCGGAACACTCGGGGGAAAAGCAGCCTATGTTCTTTTCGGTATATTAGCCGTCGCAGTAATATTACGTTTACTGTTTTTTAACGGCCCTTTCGGGTCCGACGACCTCGTCTATCTCACAAGAGCTGTTCAAATTGCGCAAGGAGATTGGAGCTCGGCCAATTACAACGGTGCCCTGCGTTATGGGTTTAACATCCCTGCCGGGGTGTTTGTCTACCTTTTTGGCGTTAACCTTGCCGCAGCGAATTTATGGCCATTGTTATGTTCATTGGCCGAGATTGCGGCGGTCTATCTTTTCGCCTCGAAGTTGTGGGGCCCGCGGGCGGCTTTCTACGCAGCGATTATATTGGCGTTTATACCTATCCATGTCGCGGTTGCCACGCGCATCCACACCGATCCGATCGTATCTTGTTTCCTCACCTTAAGTTTTATACTTTTCTATCTGGCTGAAGAACGGCGGACCCCGGGGCTTTACCTGCTGGCCGGACTGGCAATGGGTATGGTGTTCTGGGTGAAAGAACTCGCTGTTGTTACGCTCTTTGCCTTCGCTTTATACCCCCTATTTTGGCGCAGACTTGATATGCGTTGGGGTTATGTTGTCGCAGGCGGCTTGATCATGTTGTTTGCTCACTTTGCGTTGATGCATTTTATTGCGGGCGACCCGTTTCACGCTTTTAAGGTTATTACTCGTCAAGTCAGCGGGGATATTATCGATAAAGGCTATGGCGAGGATGCAATTGGATATTACTTCAAGTATTTATTCTTCGACATAAAACACACCTGGCTCCTCGGCATACTCGCCGCGGTTGGCTTATTTAGACTGCCATTCTCCCGGCTTAAACACGGCAGCCTCCCTTCAGGTCTTGCTTATATTGCTTTTTGGCTTTTAGCCCTGCTTAGCATCCTCTCTTTTACGCCCATATCCTTCGAGCCCCTGCGTTTCGTCATGAAGCAATCTAATTACTTAACCTTGTTTTTGGCGCCAATGGCATTGTTGGCGGGTTATCAACTAGCCAGAACCCCGCGCTGGCTGGCGTTGAGCTTGCTGTTGCTGATAGCGAGCGGTGGTTTCCTGTTGGCGGCGTTAGAGCAGCAGGCTTATCAAGTGTTTACCAGCAATAGTAAAGCGGCTGTAACTTTTGCTAGGGCTCACCCAGGAGTGCCCATAGTGGGTTCCACGAACAATAGTAATATCGCCAGTGTTTACGCCCTACTGGATGGCAACCCCAACCTGGCGCGACAATTTCGTTATCTAAATGAATTCCCGCGCGGCCGGGTAAACGCTAATATCCCCACTATTCCTAAAATTGGCTATGCTGTTATTGACCAAGAGACGATAGATTGGGGGGTAAGCGCCATGAATTTAGCGAGCCCACCCAATTGTTGGCAGATTGTCGAGGAATTAAAACCCGCGGGTTTGGGCGTAAGCCACCGAGTCTTAGAGGCGGGTATAACCCTATTAACGGCCCTTCCTCAGGCCCTGAGCGAGCGCCTGGTTACCCCTTTAAATAGTTTGACTCGCCCCAAGCCGGCACATGTTTATCGGGTAAATTTAGCCGACTTTTGGTGTGAAGGCCTAAATTAGTGCCCTATCTTTGGAAGGCGCGCGCGGTCTGCTAGCTATGTTAAAATCACGGGCTATAAAGGAAATTATTCGTCGAGCATAACCTCAACCAGCTAAACCTTCATGCGTGATATAGCACTCATAACTTTAATTTTAGCGTCATTGCCTGTTGCATTCGCACGGCCCTGGATAGGCGTCTTGATTTGGACTTGGGTGGGGATAATGAATCCTCATAAACTCACATGGGGTATTGCGTTTGATATGCCAATAGCAATGCTAGTCGGAATTCCCACGCTTGCCGGCGTACTCTTTAGTACGGAGCGTAAACCCATTCCATGGAATCTACAGTTAGTTTTAGTGGCGATTCTTTTCTGCTACTTTACCTTCACGACGTTTTTTGCTTGGGCGCCGACGGAAGCCTGGGAGCAGTGGGACAAAGTAGCTAAAATCTTGTTGATGGTATTCGTGACTACGATGTTTATTTATGGTCGCGAACGCATTCATTTACTGCTGCTGGTCGTTGCGCTAAGTATCGGATTTTATGGCTTCAAAGGGGGCATTTTCACTATCACCTCCGGTGGGGTTCACCATGTGAATGGGCCTCCTGGGACATTTCTCGCCGAAAACACGTTTTTAGGACTAGGGATGATCATGGCCCTACCGCTATTAATTTTTCTGGCTAGAGAAGAATCGCGTCCCTGGCTACGTAAGCTCTTGTATTTAACTTCTGCCTTAACCTTTATCTCCATAATTTTTACTTATTCGCGCGGGGCGTTATTGGGGCTCGCCGCCATCACACCCTTATTATTCCTAAAATCAAAACAAAAAATATGGTTGGTCATTTTGCTACTACCGTTGGCGTATTTTGCTAAGGATCTAATTCCGGAAAAATTGTACAAGCGGGCTGAAACTATTCAGACTTATGAGGAAGATCGCTCTGCGATGCAGCGGATTCGCTCTTGGCAAGTTGCGTGGAATATCGCGATCGACAAGCCATTCACGGGTGCCGGTTTCGAATTTGAATCTGGTTCAGCGCCCCGCTGGTTTAGCTACGCGGATCGTAAGTATGATTATTTAGGCGACACCCCTCAAGCTGCCCACAGTATTTATTTTCAGATGTTAGGCCAGCATGGCGTAGTAGCCTTTTCGTTGTATTTACTACTGCTGTTTTCCACGCTAATTAGTCTGCAAAGGATTAAGAAGCGGGCGCTAATCGATAAAAACTTTTCCTGGATAGGCAGTTACGCGACGGCCGTTCAAATTGGCTTGGTAGGGTACATGACCGCTGGCGCATTCTTAAGTTTGGCGTATTTCGATTTACTTTATATCCTTATTGCACTGACTGCCATGTTGCAGCGTGAACTTTCAGTAGTTAAACAACAGTCCGTGGCAACGGACCGGGCTACTGAATTGAATAGGCGAAGACAATATGCATTTTTACCTGCGAAACAAAAAATTTAAGACATTAGCGTGGCCCGCTTGGACCTTGCTTACCCTCCTGTTTTTCTCGAGTTACGCAGCCGCTCAAGAGGCTTGTGGAGAGATGGATCGAGAGGGCCAGTTCGGACCATTCGATTACACGAATGCCGAAGATAGGGCCAATCTACCGATCGTCGAAAACTATCATTTCGGACCGGAAGTCCAAAAATTAAAGCCGGGGCGGGATACCGGCGGTGACCTTGATTATACGTTGCGAGCTTTTCCGAATCACCACCGAGCCTTAGAACGGATGATAGAATTCAGTTTGCAATCTAAGGCGCTCACGCCTCCGGGGGCGCACTATAGCATTCACTGCTACTTTGACCGCGCCCTACGTCAGAAACCGGACGACGGGATTGTATACATGTTATGGGGGAACTACCTGGCGAAAACAAACAAACCCCAAGATGCTTTAAAGAAATATCAAGAAGCGGTACGTTTGCTGCCAGACAATGGAAATGTCAATTACAATGCGGGATTATTTTATTTTAATCAAAAAGATTACGAGTTAGCCTACCAGCACGCCAAGAAGGCTTATGACGCGGGCTTTCCCTTGCCAGGCTTAAAAAATAAATTACAGAAAGCCGGGAAATGGCGTGAGGGTTAAACGTGCATACCGGCGAAGCGCGCGAGCAGGATAGACTGGAGCGTACCCTAGCCTTAATTCCGCCCGACGCACATACCGGCCTAGAAATTGGTTTTAATCAACTGCAAATGACGCGGCTCTTAGCCAATAGGCTTGAGCTCATTAGCATCGACATTCCCCATCCATTTCCGCCGAACCCCGCTCACAAACTCGTTTTTGCCAGCATTGAAGCTTTGCCGTTTGCTGACCGCGAATTCGACATTGTCGTCTGCACTGAGGTGCTTGAGCATTTACCCGATCCATTGCGCTTACAAGGCATCAGCGAACTTAAGCGAGTAGCAAAAAAATACTTACTTATTTCTGTGCCCTATAAGCAGCGTGTTTGGAATGAATATTTTAAATGCACGAACTGTGGTTACGTGGGCAACACCATGGGACACTTGCATCATTTTGACGAAAAAAATTTGCCACAGCTTTTTGCCGGTTATGAACTCACTAAAAAAAATCTGATAGGCAGCATGGCGGGCTATGCACCTGATTTTATGTACTGGGCCAAGAATCGTCTAGGAAATGCCTGGCCAACCAGCGACTGGGAATGTGCGCGCTGCTACCGCTTATCAGAGCCGGTTAGGGCAAATATTTTAGGAAAACTCTTGGAGCGTATAATTTGGCGATGGGAGAAGCGGGCGGGGACTAGAGCCGCGTGGTTTTCCGGGCTATTTCAACGCACTAGCGAGCGGAGCTAACATCATTAGGTTTGGCCGCAATTTGCGTTAACTCTTGGTAGCGTAAACGGTCCGCGGCGAATTTTGCTTTAATCGCCTCGATGTCTTGCTGGCTTTTGCCCATACTGGTTTCCAAGCGCTCCAATTCCAGTTGGGTGCGTTCCATATCCGCTTTTAAGTAGCCTGGCACGGGCTTATTGTCCGCTTTGAATTTGGCGGCTTGCACGCGAAATTCTTTCAACCTTGCCATGACTAGCTTGCTGCGAGTCTGCGCGCCGACATGCAATAACTCCAGCTGCTGCAGGTTTCGATCCCGAGCGAGATCAATTTCGCTTAAACTTGTATAGGTATTTAGCAGTGCATTATCGCGCCGGCGCTGCTCGCGCGCTTTATGAACCTGCTCATTACGTAGGTCAATTTCTTCTTGGCGGCTTTGCCGCTGCTCCGGCGTGAGCGCGGGCGCTGTTTTTTTTATCACGAGCCCTTTTTTACTCAGCTCGGTCGCCCCTTGGTTGACATAGGCCGGGGGAATGGCATCGCCATAATGCGTCGTACCTTTCTCGTCCACCCATTTAAAAGTGGCCGCCGAAACCGACCACGCAGGCAGTAGTAAAATGGCGATGTAAAGTAAATGCAGTCTCAAAAATGTCTCCACGTTGCGATCATCATGGTACCGTACGGCGCTTTTTACAAGCTAGTCTGTTAACTGCGGCGCATATTGGCTGATGTATTTTTGGATTCTCAGCAAATTATGTGCCATTGTAGGGGCGGACGCTAAATATTCCAGGAGGTCGGTTAAATGAGCGATTGCAATCACGGGGATGGCAAATTCCCGTTGGACTTCTTGGCTGGCGGAAAGATGACCGGCGCCGCGCTCCATACGATCAAAAGCGATAGCTAGGCCGCAAGGCGTGGCCCCTTGTTCTTTAATCAGCGCGACGGACTCTCTTAAAGACGTACCCGCGGATATGACGTCGTCTACAATTAACACCTTTCCCTTAAGCGGCGCGCCGACCGTCTTACCCCCTTCACCATGGTCTTTGGATTCTTTACGATTATAGCTAAAGGGCACATTGTGCCCTTTTTCCGCCAACGCACAGGCGATGGCCGCAACCAAAGGTATGCCCTTATACGCCGACCCAAATAGCATGTCGAAGGAAATTTGCGCGGCGGCAATGGCATTC
>CAYYOS010000040.1:0-4819 GCA_964473355.1 uncultured Burkholderiales bacterium
GCATGACCCCGGACAAACTAATTGAGGAGCTGGATAAGCGTGTTAAAGTGCCGGCCTCTCCAACGTCTGGGTGCCTCCGATACGCAATCGCATCGATATGCTGGCCACTGGAATTAAGAGCCCCGTGGGTATCAAGGTGGCAGGCACGAATTTAAATGAAATTGACCGCATTACTCGGGAAATCGAGCGGGTGGTCAAACCGGTTTCCGGTGTTTCTTCCGCGCTGGCAGAGCGCCTTACCGGTGGTCGCTATATCGACGTGCGCATTGATAGGGATCGCGCCGCCCGCTACGGTCTTAACATCGTTGATGTGCAAAGCATCGTATCGGCCGCCATCGGTGGCGAGAATATCGGCGAAACCCTGGAGGGTTTGCAACGTTTTCCGATTAATGTGCGCTACCCTAGGGAAGTGCGCGATTCCGTAGAAAAATTGCGGCTTTTGCCGGTGTTAACGGAAGGCGGGATTCCCATAACCTTAGGAGACGTGGCCGCGATAACTGTTCAAGATGGGCCACCTATGTTGAAAAGCGAAAATGCGCGACTATCCGGATGGGTATACGTAGACATTCGCGGTCGCGACTTAAGTTCGGCTGTGCGCGATATGCAAAGAGCGGTTAATAAAGCCGTGTCCTTGCCCCCGGGTTATTCCGTGTCGTGGTCGGGGCAATTTGAGTACTTAGAACGCGCCACGGCAAAATTAAAGCTGGTCATACCCGCGACCTTGTTTATAATTTTCATCTTGCTTTATTTAACATTTGGTCGTTTTGACGAGGCTTTACTCATTATGGCGACCTTACCGTTCGCAGTTGCCGGAGGTGTCTGGCTCTTATGGCTATTAGGGCACAATCTTTCGATTGCGAGCGCCGTCGGCTTCATCGCTCTGGCTGGCGTCTCCGCAGAATTCGGCGTGATTATGCTTCTCTATCTTAAGCAGGCCTGGACGGCACGTTTGGCAAATGGCCAGAGCGAGCACGGGGATTTAATTGCGGCGATCCGCGAAGGCGCCGTGATGCGCGTGCGCCCTAAGGCGATGACAGTGGCGGTGATTGTCGCCGGTTTGATCCCGATTATGTTAGGCGCCGGCACTGGCTCCGAGGTCATGAAGCGAATAGCCGCGCCCATGGTGGGTGGCATGATTAGCGCGCCCTTTATTTCTATGTTGCTGGTGCCGGCGGTCTATTATTTAATGCGCAAACGTAAAATTTCTGTGCCACAAAATACATGAATTCGCATATGTCATACCAGTGTCACAATGGGCTAAGCGGGGTAAAATTCGTTGCAAACCCACCAAAATTGACGGGATTGATCCACAGTCACAAAAAGTACATGTTGCAATTGAAGTTTTTGTATTGGGTCGCCGTAAAAACCATAAGCATATGAAAAATATAGGTATTTAAAGAGACTAAAATTTCAGCTACGGAAAAAACCCCTTGCCTAGAACTGACTTAATGCATGAGTAACGATCTCATGCACAGAGTTATCCACAGTAAGTGTGGATAACAAAACGCGTGCCAGATTTTTAAATTTGTATTATGTCCTTCGATCTTTATGAATAGGTGTTTACATGCAGGGCGCTTGCTATCGCATAGCGTTACAAGATAAAGTTACGCGATTCATTATTAGGAGAATCCCCAGTGCTTTCAATTATCGAAGCAGCCGGTTGGCCGATATGGCCCATCATTTTAGCCTCCATTATCAGCCTAGGGATTATCGTTGAGCGACTCTGGTCGCTGCGGATAACGCAAGTTGCGCCGCCACGTTTATTGCCGGCGGTGGTGCAAGAAGTGCGGCAAAAAGGTGTCAACGCCGACATGCTAAACCGCTTGAGCGCGAACTCAATGTTAGGCCGGGTGTTCGCTGCTGGCTTAAAAAATATTTCCAGCAGCAGAGAAGTAGTTAAGGAAGCCATCGAGGAAGCCGGCCGCGCCGCCGCCCATGAGCTGGAACGCTTTCTTACTACCCTGGGCACCATAGCCTCGGTGAGCCCTTTATTAGGCCTCTTAGGTACCGTCATCGGCATGGTGGAAATTTTTGGCGCGCTCACCCCCACGGGAGGCAATCCTGCTTTACTCGCCCACGGTATTTCCGTCGCGCTCTATAACACGGCAATGGGCTTAATCGTGGCTATTCCCAGTATGATTTTCTTTCGGTATTTTCGTGGCAAAGTAGCCGGGCTCTTAGTAGAAATGGAACAGCAGGCCATAAAATTGGTTGAAGTGTTGCACGGAGAGCGCCAGTGAATTTTCAGCGCGGGCGTACCCAAGAGGAACCCGAAATAAATCTTATCGCTATGATAGACGTGCTCTTGGTGATTTTAATTTTTTTAATGGTCACTACCACTTTTACACAAATTTCGCAGCTTGAAATAAATTTGCCCGAAGCCAATGCGGCCGCAAAATCAGCGGACCCTAAGTCAATTGAAATTACCGTCGATGCCGCCGGCCGTTACTTGGTTAACGGCGAAAATTTGGCGAATAAAACAGTAGAGGGCATCAGCCAGGCTTTACGTAGCGCCGCAGGGGGCGTCGCGGAACCCGTCATTATTATTAAAGCAGACGCCGGCGCCACACACCAGTCCGTTGTGAATGTCATGGAAGCGGCGCGACTAGCCAATTACACGCGCATCACCTTTGCTGCGCAAGCGCGTACCGAGAAATAAGGGGAATCTTAAAACCTAAATCACAAGGCAAAAATCAAAATTAAAAACTTAAAACGGCAACTTTACCTAAGCATCCATTTTTGCCTTCTAACTTTTGATTTTTGCCTTTTGCCTTCTCATCTCATCCCCCGAAACCCGCTAGCCCGTCTTATCCTCGAAATCTAAAGCGACCGAATTAATACAATAACGTTGCCCGGTGGGCTGGGGGCCGTCATCAAAAATATGACCTAGGTGGGCGTCACACGTCGCGCAATGCACTTCCACGCGACGCATCCCTAAACTGTTGTCCTCGGTGGTCGCCGTAGCCCCAGGTAGCGCATCCCAAAAACTCGGCCAACCGGTGCCGGAGTCAAATTTTACATTGGAATCAAACAATGCCGAGCCACAGCCGATGCAATGATAGACTCCGCTGCCTTTATGTTGATAATACTTCCCGGTAAAAGGCCGCTCGGTGCCGTGTTTGCGCGTCACCTGAAATTGTTCCGGCGTAAGCTGCGCCGCCCATTCTTCGGGCGTTTTAGAGATCTTGCTTGGCATCGGGTAGGTTGGAAAAGGCGTAGAAGACTACAGGTGGCGCGACTTTATTTGCACCATGAATCCACTTCTTTTTGCGCATTGGCGATGAGCTGCGCACGCTCGGTATCATCGGGATACACGCGCTCGCCTTGTTCGTTTACGGTAAACATGCGTACCCCCTCCTGCCGCGCCCGCAAACTGGCCTTAGCGTTAGAGCAATTATCTTGTTTAAGCTTGGCCTCGGCCTCGGATTTTTTTGCTTTCTCCGCATTTTCTTCGGCATCAACTTTGCGCTTGCGGTAATCCAGTTCTTTTTCGGCCACCGTTTTTTGACTAGATTTAAGGGCGTCTTTAACCGCTTTAGGAGTTGGTATGGGCGGAGGTGGCGGTTCAACTTTCTTTACCGCAACGCCGGGCGGGGGCTGATCGGAATAATGAACACGACCTTGGGCGTCGACCCATTTACTGATCTCCGCAGCGCCGAGCGGGCTAATTAAAGCCAGCCACAGTAATGAAATAGTGAACCGCACCACGTCTCCTATGCTTGTCGCTTACAGGCCGCCGACGGGATACTTAAGTTGTTGTATACCGAGTTGTGCATGCTCGCTGGCGGTTTTAGAAAGTTTTATGACGGTCGCGCTATCAAATTTCGCCGCAGCTTCTTTGGCCTTGGTAAGCGCATCGTTTGCAGTGGTCCATAGGGCGTTTTGAGCTTTTGCCGCTTTCACGTCAGCCTCTGCTTTAGCCAACGCTTGCGTCGCCTCAGCGGACAAAGTTGGTTTGGGAGCTTCCGCCGCTTTTACTGTTTGTTCCTTATATGTGGTTTGGCAACCCGCTAACACTAATGCTGACGCGCCTAATACCGCAAAAAACAGCTGCTTCATTTAGTTCTCCTTCGTCTATTTTGAGTTATCTTCGATAAAAATAACGGGTTGTCATGTTTTAGTCAATCAAAAAGTAAACACGAGCTTGGGTACTGTTTACCGGACTTTGACACTTCCGTATAATACGCTTTTGCAACCAGGAAGAAAACAATGCAAGTAGTGAACAAGGGCTTAACCTTTGACGACGTCTTGCTTGTGCCCGCATATTCCAGCGTACTTCCTCGCGATGTGCAGCTTTCCACGCGGCTCACCCGCACTATCTCTTTAAATATTCCGCTGCTTTCTGCCGCTATGGACACCGTCACCGAGGCCCGTTTGGCCATTTCTATGGCGCAAGAAGGCGGCATTGGGATCATCCATAAAAACATGACAAGCGAGGCGCAGGCCGCGCATGTGGCGCGCGTCAAACGTTTCGAAAGCGGCGTCGTCAAGGATCCGATTACCATTAATGAAGACATGTCGGTGCGAGAGGTGTTGGAATTAAAACGCCGCCATAAAATATCCGGCTTGCCGGTGGTTTCTGAAGGGCGAGTAGTGGGCATCGTCACTAATCGTGATTTACGCTTCGAAAACAATCTAGATCAAACCATTAAAAGTATCATGACGCCACGAGAACGCTTGGTCACCGTGAAGGAGGGGGCGCCACGGGAAGAGGCGATGGCTTTAATGCACAAGCATAGACTAGAGCGGGTATTGGTTGTGAATGAACAGTTTGAGTTACGCGGATTAATCACGGTAAAGGACATTCAGAAATCGAAAG
>CAYYOS010000040.1:4829-17960 GCA_964473355.1 uncultured Burkholderiales bacterium
ATCCTGACGCCTGCAAAGATGCACAGGGGCGTCTGCGCGTCGGTGCGGCGGTGGGCGTAGGGGCAGGCACGGAAGAGCGCGTTGCCCAGTTGATTGAAGCCGGCGTTGATGTCGTGGTAGTTGATACGGCGCACGGACACGCGCAAGCCGTTTTGGACAGAGTTAAATGGATTAAAACCCACTATCCCAGCATGCAGGTAATCGGCGGAAACATTGCCACGGCGGCGGCGGCACTTGCCTTGGTCGACCACGGTGCGGACGGCGTTAAAGTGGGCATTGGGCCGGGTTCGATTTGCACCACGCGGATTGTAGCCGGCATCGGCGTGCCGCAAATTACGGCTATTCGTAATGCCAGCGCAGCGCTAAAGGATACCGATGTCCCGGTTATTGCCGACGGGGGTATCCGGTATTCCGGCGATATTGCCAAAGCCATTGCGTCGGGTGCGCATGCCATTATGTTGGGCGGACTATTTGCCGGCACAGAGGAGGCGCCCGGAGAAATCGAACTGTATCAAGGCCGTTCTTACAAATCCTATCGCGGAATGGGGTCCTTAGGCGCGATGCAGCAGGGCTCGAGTGATCGCTATTTTCAAGAGGGCGATACTGCAGATAAATTGGTCCCGGAGGGAGTAGAAGGTCGCGTGCCTTACAAGGGCAGTGTCGTTGCCGTGATTCAGCAATTAATGGGCGGTGTACGCGCCAGCATGGGTTACTTAGGCTGTGCAACGATAGATGATGTGCATACCCGGGCGGAATTTGTTGAGATTACCCAGGCAGGCGTACGCGAATCCCATGTCCACGACGTCCAGATTACCAAAGAGGCGCCTAACTACCGTACTGATTAGTTGGGCCGGACTCGCTATAAATCCCGATTGCTAGCACCTTTTGACTGAGGCCGTCATGCGCATTAAATTAATCTTAAGCCTACTTTTACTGTTTATTGTCGCTTTATTTGCGGTGCAAAATGCCGCGGTGATCACCATAAAATTTTTGCTCTGGGAATTTGATATTTCTCAGGCGCTAATGATTTTCCTTACCTTTGCCATCGGATTAGTTATAGGGCTATTCATACCCAGCGTGTTAACCAAGCCCCGTCCGCCCATTCAATAATGCGCCAGCGAAAAATTCTCATTCTAGATTTTGGCGCGCAATATACGCAGCTTATCGCGCGGCGCGTACGCGAAGCCCAGGTGTATTGCGAAATTCACCCCTATGACGTAGACGACGTATTTATCCGCAGCTTTAACCCGCAGGGCATTATCTTATCGGGCGGCCCAGCGTCCGTCACCGCAGAAGATACCCCGCGCGCACCGCAACTGGTTTTCGAATTAGGCGTACCGGTGCTGGGTATTTGCTACGGCATGCAGACGATGGCGGCGCAATTAGGTGGGAAGGTCGAAGGCTGCCAGAAGCGCGAATTTGGTTACGCGGAAGTGCGCGCGCGCGGTCATTCTGAACTACTAAAGGACATTCAAGATCGCTGTAATAGTGAAGGTCATGGCTTATTGGATGTGTGGATGAGCCACGGCGACGGTGTAAGCGAAGCGCCCCTCGGATTTAGCATAATAGCCAGTAACGACTCCACGCCGATTGCGGCTATCGCGGACGCGCAACGTAGGTTTTACGGCTTGCAGTTTCATCCCGAAGTCACCCACACGGCGCAGGGTGCTGCGATATTGCGGCGCTTTGTGCGAGACATTTGTGGCATCCCCGGCGATTGGAATATGCCCGATTACGTCAATGAGGCGCTCGCCAAAATCCAAGCCGAAGTCGGAAATGAGGAAGTGCTGCTGGGGCTTTCTGGCGGCGTCGATTCAGCGGTTGCTGCCGCGCTGATTCATCGGGCTATCGGCGATAAACTGGTTTGCGTGTTTGTGGATACGGGCTTGTTGCGCTTAAAGGAAGCCGAGCAAGTGTTAGACACCTTTGATAAAAATTTAGGTGCGCGGGTCATCCACGTCGCAGCGGAGAAGCAGTTCATGCATCATCTAACTGGTGTGACTGACCCCGAGCAAAAACGCCGCATTATCGGCCGCGAATTTGTTGAAGTATTTCAGCGCGAAGCGGCAAAACTGCCGCAGGTTAAATGGCTGGCGCAAGGCACTATTTATCCGGATGTAATTGAATCCGCGGGCGCCAAAACGAAAAAAGCCCATGCGATTAAATCTCACCACAATGTGGGCGGCTTACCTGAAACCTTGCATTTAAAATTGCTTGAGCCTTTGCGGGAGTTGTTTAAGGATGAGGTGCGCGAACTAGGGCTGGCTTTGGGTTTGCCGCGCGATTTAATTTATCGCCATCCTTTTCCGGGACCCGGGCTGGGTGTGCGCATTTTGGGCGAAGTCAAAAGTGATTATGCCGATCTGCTACGCCAGGCCGATTTTATTTTCATCGAAGAATTACGAGCGCACGGCTGGTACGAAAAAGTAGCGCAAGCATTCGCGGTATTTTTACCGGTTAAATCGGTGGGTGTCATGGGAGATGGCCGAACTTACGAACACGTCATCGCCCTACGCGCCGTACAAACCACAGATTTTATGACCGCCCATTGGGCAGAATTACCCTATGCCTTACTGGCTAAAGCTTCAAATCGTATTATCAATGAAGTACGAGGTGTTAACCGCGTCGTTTACGATATTTCCGGTAAGCCTCCCGCTACCATCGAATGGGAGTAGACGCGTTTACCGCAGAGCTAGATATCTTAATGATGCGGGCTGCTTTGGAGTTGGCAGAAGCTGCTCGGGATCAAAACGAGGTACCCATAGGCGCGGTAGTGGTTAAAGACAATAAGATTATCGGGCGAGGCTTTAATTCGCCCATCGGCCGCCATGACCCGAGCGCGCATGCTGAAGTGTTAGCCTTGCGCGAAGCGGCGGTCTACTTAAACAATTACCGCTTACCCGGGTGTTATTTATACGTCACCTTAGAGCCCTGCATTATGTGCGCCGGCGCGATTATGCACGCGCGTCTGGCGCGCCTCATTTACGGGGCCGCCGACCCTAAAACCGGTGCCTGCGGGAGCGTGGTTAATCTCTTTGAGGAAAAGCGCTTAAACCATCACACCGCCGTCACGGCCGGCGTATTGGCGGAAACCTGCGGTGATATCTTAAAACTTTTTTTTGCCGGCAAGCGACTTTTATGACAAAGGAAACCTCAATCATCATTACTCTAGAGACCCAGGATTTAGCCTTATACGAAGACAATCGCCTCGTCGCACAGTATGCTATTTCCAGTGCGTCCCGCGGGCCCGGTGAAGCTAGCGGGAGTTTTGGCACGCCGCGCGGCCGGCACATTATTCGCGCGAAAATAGGCGAGGGTTGCCCCATGTACAGCGTTTTTGTGGGGCGCCGCCCGACCGGAGAAATTTACAGCGCGGACTTGGGGAAAGCTTTTCCGGAGAGAGACTGGATATTAACCCGGATTCTATGGTTGTCTGGCACGGAGCCCGGCAAAAATCGCTTAGGTCAAGTGGACACGATGCGTCGCTATATTTATATCCACGGCGCACCGGATGAACTTTCTATAGGTATAGCGCAGTCCCATGGATGTATACGCATGCGAAATAAGGATGTGACAGAACTTTTTGCGCGCGTTGAGGTTGGCACCCCTGTGCAGATAAATGAGTACTGAGCAGCCTAGACTTTTGTGGTATGTGCTGGGCTGGCTGATGGTGGGTTTCGTTATCGTAGGCTCGCTGATTCCTTCGCCCGCTCAGTTGAATATGGCTCATTACGACAAAGCTAACCATCTAATAATTTATGCAGTATTGATGGGGTGGTTTGCCCAACTTATCGGCGTGCGCAAGCTACAATTCGCTTATATGTTAGGGTTTATTACCATGGGTGTGGGCTTAGAATTCCTGCAAGCGCGAACAAGCTACCGGTCATTTGAGTTGGCCGATATGGTGGCAAACGGCGTGGGGGTTTTCATCGGTTGGGTCATTAGCGTTACGCTGATGCCCGGTTGGTTAACAAAATTAGAAAAGCTGATGAACGAAAAAAATGCAAGCTGACAACACCAAGCCGCGAATGCGGGAGGCCGATAAACCTGCCAATCGCTCCGGCGTGTATGAATTGCGCGCCCTCATCATTCTTAGCACGTTAGTACTGGTAGTCGGTAGTCTTTATTTTGCACAAGCGGTGTTGATTCCCATTGTTTTAGCCATACTCCTCGCCTTTCTGCTTAACCCGCTGGTGAGTTTTTTACAAAATAAAGGCGTCGGTCAGACGCTTGCCGTGATCCTCGTCGTCGCTTTGACCTTTTCTCTATTGGTCGGGATAGGCTGGATACTGTCTAGCCAGACTAAGCTTCTACTTAAGGAATTACCTCAATATCGTGGCAATCTGATAGAAAAAGTCAGAGATCTTAGAGGCGCGGGGGAAGGTGGCATAGCGGATCTACAAGAAACCGTCGAGGGCGTCATGGGTGAATTTGAAAAACCCGACACCCCACAGCCCCGAGTACAAAAGAAGCCCATACTGGTTAAAGTGCAAAGAGAAGAAATCTCGTTTATTCGACGTTTGCCGGCAGCTGTCACCCCGCTTTTGGAGCCCCTCGCGAATACCGCCCTGGTGATCGTATTGGTCATCTTTATGTTGCTGGGTAGACAAGATTTGCGTAACCGCTTAATTCAACTGGTAGGTTCAAGTCGTTTGGCCATTACCACCAAAGCCATGGAAGACGCGGGCGAGCGGATTAGCCACTATCTATTGATGCAGACTGTGTTAAACGGTTTGTATGGATTAGTAATCGCCGTGGCACTTTTCTTTATCGGCCTACCTTACGCGCTGGTTTGGGGTTTTCTCGCAGCGTTATTACGCTTTGTACCTTATGTCGGCCCGTGGATCGCCGCCATTTTGCCTATTGCTTTAAGTCTGGCCGTGTTTGAGGGATGGGAAGCCCCGGCGCTAATATTTGCCATATTTTTAGTTATGGAGCTCTTCACTAATATGGTATTAGAGCCCCGCTACTATGGTCAAAGCGCGGGGGTGTCGGAGGTCTCGCTGCTCATTGCGATTGCTTTTTGGACTTGGCTGTGGGGGCCGGCGGGTTTAGTGCTGGCTACGCCACTCACCGTGACGCTGGTAGCAATCGGAAAATACTTTCCGCAGTTCAAGCCGTTTGTGATCCTAATGGATAAAGAGTCTAAAGTGGATACCAGCATGAGCTTTTACCAACGCCTGTTGGCTTCGGATCAAGACCAGGCGTCCCGCATTGTTGATGAGTTCTTGGTTTCCCAGCCAATAAATACTGTCTACGATGAGATATTTATCCCAGCCTTAAATTACGGAAAACGGGATAGACGCGGCGGCTTGGATAAAGATGATCAAGATGAGATGATCCAAACTAGCAAGGAAATTATTGAAGATTTGCAAATGCGTAAGGCTAATGAAACCATTTCTATCGCTACCAAAAAAACTGAGGGTGCGGCAAAGCTAAATATTGCCAACACCCCCTCAGCTCCTTTAATCAAGGTCTTGGGTTTTCCCATGGAGGGCGAAGGCGATGAACTTGCGCTAAAAATGTTGGATGAACTTCTAGACCCGGAAAGATTTGAATTCACCGTGACTTCCAACACCCTATTAATCTCCGAGGTAACGGCGCTAATAAGAGAAAACGCTCACCAAATTCTGTGTGTAGGGAGTTTACCGCCCGGCGGTGTAGCGCAAGCCAAACGCTTTTGCAAGAGGCTGCGCGCCGAATTTCCGGACCTAAAAATTGTAGTTGGCAGATGGGGTCCATTGGGCCAAGAGGAAGATGCAGCGGCTTTGATGGAAGCGGGTGCCAATTATGTATCTGATACATTGAAGGGTACCAGCCAACAAATTTATGATATCTCACAACCGCGATGAATACCCCTGAAGCAAAAAAAATTACCGAACGTGTGACTCAACAAAACATTGAGCTCATTAAAAAAATAGAAGAGGAATTTAACAGCCATCGCACTCTAGGAGACTTCATCGGGGACAGCATCGGCGGCGTTGCGAGCAATATCGCTTTCGTAGTGGTTAACTTAATCTTCATTGTGACCTGGATAGCAATAAACTCTGGTTACTTTTTAAGCAGAGAAGCATTCGACCCCTATCCTTTCGGCTTGTTGTCCCTCATTATTACAACTGAATCGGTTTTACTCTTCATGTTGGTGTTAATCAAACAAAATCGCATGACGCGGCGCGCCGAGCAACGCGCGCACTTTGCCTTGCAGCTCACCATGTTGGTTGAGCAAGAACTAACCAAGGTCCTACAAATGCTTGAGAAGGTTAGCGGAAGTATGGGCGTGAGCACCTCTACGGATAGCAAGACCAAGGCGTTAAGTGAAGAAACGCATCTAGAGACTTTGGCCGAGAAGCTGGACGAAGCGTTTCCGGAGGACTGAGGTTTGTTTTTATTCCCCCGTATTCCTGGTGTTAGCCTAATGTTTAATTTAGAGCGAGACAACCCAGCATGCTAGAATCTGCAGATTCGCCGAAAAGCAGGGAAATGTCACAACTGCTCGTATTATTTCGCGCGGCTCGCATCGTCGGCGTGACGCGCGGTGAGTTACAAAAAAAAATAAAAGAAGGTACGTTGCGAGCGTACGATGGGATGGTATCCAGCGAAGATTTGCTAGCGGCGTACCCGGAAACAAAATTCGCAGAAGACGTAGTGATTGAGCATTTGGCTCGGATTAAAGACGAAGCTTTTGCCAAGCGCGTGCGCGAACACGTATTACCGAATCAAGAAGTGCTGGCGGCTCGTTTATATGAACAAAGCCGCGAATTGGCAGACGTTAAGAATCACCTGCAACGTTATCATGCCGTGGTAGTGTTACTGCAAGAACGTTTGCGTGACCTACAGCGTGCTCGTGAAGATGATCCGCAATCCGATTTAGCATCGCTCGCTGAGTGGCTGAACGGCCGATTGGAATCTTTATTGAATACCGAGGCACCTGACCCTTTTATTGTTATGGACGATTATTTGCGCGTAGTTTCTGCCCAAGTCACGCTTTCCCCCAGTGGCCACAACTTTTTTGTGGAGGGCACCGATACCATTTTAGAGGCAGCCTTGCGGGCGGGATTGGCGCTCAACTATGGCTGTAGCAACGGCAATTGCGGCTTGTGCAAAGCTCGGGTGGTATCCGGGCAAACGCAAAAGGTGCGGCATTTCGATTATGTCCTCAGCGAAGCGGAAAAGAACATGGGATATGCGCTCATGTGTTCCCACGCGCCTGTTACCGACGTGGTGATCGAGGCGCTTGAAGCTGCGGGGCCGAGTGATATCCCTCAACAGGAAATCGTCACGCGGGTCAAATCCACGCAAACCTTAAGGGAGGACTTAATTCTTCTGCACCTACAAACGCCACGCACGAAAAGATTGCGATTTCTCGCGGGCCAAAACGTGAGGCTGAGTTTAAGCCCGGAGATAAGCGCAGATTTTGGGGTGGCAAGCTGCCCGTGCGATGACCGCAACTTGCAATTTCATGTACGTAACCTAGCGGATAATAACTTTTCCCAACAAGTGTTTCGCGGTTTAAAAAGTGGTGACAATGTCACCGTGCGCGGCCCGTTTGGAAACTTTGTATTGCCCGATGAATCACCCCGCGCACTACTCTTTATTGCCTGTGACACCGGCTTTGCTCCCATCAAAAGTCTAATTGAACACGCCATGGCGTTAGATATTGGTGAGGCCATACACCTCGCTTGGGTTTCCACCTATGCGAGCGGGCATTATCAAGCCAATCTGTGCCGCTCTTGGGCTGATGCCCTTGATAATTTTTACTATTCCGAATTTATGGCCCCTAGCCCAGAAGAGGTGAGCGATGCCCTCACGCAAATTACTCGCCTTGCTAAAAACATAGCGGAATTTGACATTTACATTGCTGGGCCGGAACCTTTCATCGCTGCCGCCCGCGATTGCATAGCGGCAACCAAGCATCCGCAAAGCCAGTTGTTCTGCCAGATTGCCTAGCCCGGTCACTCGGGTGAAAATTCCACGCTTTGTTTTTCAATTAAACTTAGGTTATGCCGGGCGTTGACGTGCTGGGGTTTTAATTTCAAGGTCTGCCGATAAGCGTTAATCGCTTCCGGTATCTGCCCCAATTCCGCGTAGCTAATGCCCAAGTTATACCAAACGGATGCTTGCTCGGGCGCCAAGCCGCCTGCTTCCAAATAGGCATTAACGGCATTCCTGTGAATTTGCTGCTGCTGGAAAGCCGTTCCCAGATTAAACCAAGCGCTGGCAGACTGAGGGTCAAGCTTGGCGGCCATTTGATAAGCAGAGAGCGCTTTATGATGCGCCCCGATTTTTTGATATGCGGTACCTAAATTGTTCCACGCCACGGCATAGTTGGGCGAAAGTCGCAACGCAGCTTCATACGCCGTGGCGGCCTTGCGGTATTGAGATAAATTAACGTAGGCGCTCGCTAAACTAAGCCAGCCCCAACGATCTTTGGCGTCCTGCTTAGTCCAACGCAAGCTATGTTTCTCGAGCCCGCGCCAATCGGATTTTTTTTCTAAAAGTATGGCCTTGTTCAGCCATTTTAAGCGTGAAGGCAAACCCTCAGTAAAAACGTATTTTTGGTCCCCCATGGCGCGATCTGGAATCTCCCGCAACCACTCCACGGGCAGCGCAAAATTCAGATTGGCTTCTTCCATATAAAAATGAGCAATTCCCACCAGCTCCCCGGCGGCATTAAACACACCTCCCCCGGAAAGGCTAGGCACCAGATTATTAGAAATTTGCAAATAATTCGATTCCTCAAAGGGCCGTAGTGCCGTAACGACGCCGGTTTGGGCGCTCACCTCCTTGCCGGCAGCGACGCCGGCCACAGATATTTTATTTTTAACTTTCAATTGTTTGGCGGACCCCAGTCTGACGGCGGGGGCATCCAAGTCGGCAACTTGGTATTGGCATAAATCGCGCCGGCGATCCGCGAATTGAAGCTCCGCAGACAAACTATGGCCGGCGTGGTAAACGATGATGTCAGCCGGTTGATATTTGAGTGAACATGTTGAAATCACGGTTTGCGGCGCAACCACAACACCGCTGCGAATTCCTTCCACGCTTTGTAAAATTACGATGCTGCGTGCCAAATTTTTGGCGTCCAGGGCTTGCGCCAGTCCCACCGGGCTCATTAAAAAACATAAGGCGATGATACCGGGGAACACTGTTCCAAGAATCTGAGTCATATTACTAACAGACTGTTGTAAAGAACTATAAGTTGGGTTATGCCGTGAGAATTACAAGCCTTGTAAAACTTACATCACTGCATATAGCACTCCCGTGGGTAACCGTTTGATTTTAGTGCCCTGGGAATGGCACAGATAATGCTAAGCTGTTACTAGAGGAGCGCTTACTAAATGAAAAATCTCGACCTAGATCAATGGAAAGAAGAATTAGCCCTGGGCATCGACAGCGATGGTATCTCACCAGAGAAAGCGGCGGGCGTCTTAGGTGTAGGCGCTTTGGAAGTCATGCGGCTAATGGAAAATAATGAATTGGATCATGTGCACGTATTTAAAGATCGTGATCTTACTGACGAACTCTTTGTGGTAATCCCGAATTACTCACTTAAGCGCTATATCCGTGCGCATCCCCCCAAAACGCCGGAAGTGTATGCAAAAAAAGACGACATCTTATTTCCCGAGCAGCCCCTTATGGTAAACGAATTCGCCGCTGGCAATGCGGATTTTGGCGGTTCTAATGCCGGCACCCCAAGGACGGGCGTCCAATCAACTGTTTCAACACAATCGGAGACAGCCATGGGCTTAAATAATGTTGATTTGCGTAAGGACAACATCTTGGAGCGCGAGAAACAGTCGGTCGACCAACCTGATTACCTGTTTACTAATATCGATCCCATTACCGGTAACGACATCGACGATGTCGAGGGGCATCCCTTTATTCAAGATGGTAATGTCACTACCTATTTCGAATCAGAAGCGACGAAAAAGGCTTATATCGACATACCGCTCACTAATACACCTATTCTGGAAGATTCCACTGAGCAAGGTCTCGACGAGAAGTAGTTGTACTAGCCTTCCGCACACTAGTGCCGGTGGCTTCACGCGCTTAACAAATTCTGCGCCCGCTCTTCCGGAGGATGCCGTAAACTAAGGAATATTTTCCGCTGATTGCGCTCAATGAAGCGACGTAATATTGCTTTTGCTATTTTTCTACTTTGTCCAGTGCTTACTTTTGCGTGTGAGCAGGTCAACGTAATCGGAACCTCGCCAAAAGCCACCTGGTGTTTAACCGTCGCTGCGACGCCCGAGGCGCATCGCCGGGGGCTGCAAAATGTTCGAAAAATAGCACCCGACGGGGGCATGCTCTTTTTGTTCGACCAAACCTCTCCGCAGTATTTTTGGATGCAAAACACCCCGCTTGCTTTGGATATTATTTTCATCGACGCTTCTGGCATAATAAGAAATATCATAAAGAACGCGAAGCCCTTCGATGAAACGATTTTGTCTGGAGGTTGCGCCAGGTATGTAATCGAGGTGCAGGCCGGTGCCAGCAAAAACGTTGCCGTGGGAGATCGCGTTTCTTTTAACGGTTTATTGACCGCGGCGGGGGAACCACATGGACAAAAAAACAGTAATTGTATGTGACGGAATAAATCCCGATGTTAAAAAAACATTTGAAGCGCTTTCGCAAGAGCGGAGGCAAACACCCTCGGAGCTTTTGCGAACATTGATAATGGAATTTGTTAAACAAAATGGCCCTAAGCCGGCCGGAACGGATCGCCGCAAGATCAGTTATTTCACCCGGCTTAAATAGGCGCATTAACGTGCATGAAATATAAAGATTATTATAAAATTTTAGGTGTAGAGAAGGGCGCTAGCGAAGCTGACATAAAAAAAACCTACCGCAAGCTAGCTAGAAAATACCATCCTGATGTTTCCAAAGAAAAAAACGCCGAAGAAAAGTTTAAGGAAATAGGGGAGGCCTATGAGGTACTGAAGGACAAAGAAAAACGCGCCGCCTATGACCAGCTAGGCAGCTATCAAGCGGGGCAAGACTTTCGCCCACCCCCCGATTGGGGTAGACAATTCGAATTTTCTCAGGGGCGAGGCCAATTTTCTGGCGGAGATTTCTCTGATTTCTTCGCTGAACTTTTCGGCATGGGACAAGCCGGCGCTGCTAAAGGTAGCCGGGGTAGAGCGGCACAATCCGGGCAAGATTTCGAGGTAAAAGTTGAGCTTAGTTTTGCGGAAGGACTATCCGGCTCGGAACGGGCTTTACAAATGGAGGTGTTGGAGGCGTCCGGCGAGTTTTATCAACGCGTGCCAAAAACTGTAAAGGTACGCATACCCCCCGGCGTTATACATGGCCAAAAATTACGTGTGCCCGGTAAGGGCGGAGCGGGTGTGCATGGTGGGCCGCCCGGAGATTTATACCTTAACATTACGATTAACCCACACCCCTACTATAAAACCCATCAACACGACGTATACCTTGAAGTGCCGGTTGCGCCGTGGGAAGCCGCGCTGGGGGCGGAAATAGAAGTGCCGACTCCGCAGGGGCGGGTAAAGCTAAAAATTCGACCCGGGATGCGTGCTGGTCAAAAAATGCGCGTGCCCGGAAAAGGATTGCCTAAACCGCAGCAGGGGTTCGGAGATTTTTTCGCCGTTTTGCAAATTGTCGCACCCAGTGAGCTGACTGAGAAAGAAAGGGCGCTCTTTAAAGAATTGCAAACTGTATCAAATTTTTCGCCGCGCAGTCATTTAAATTAATGTTAGGCGCCAATTGTCTTATGGAACCTTATCAGCGAGATAACCATGAGTAACGATGGAAGTTTTGCCGCGATTAGCTTGTTTGACGCATCTCAGAAGTTAAGCCTGCTTGAGCTCGAAAAAGCCTCGGGCTTAGGCACAGAGGAAATCGAAACGCTGGTGGATTTTGGTGTTCTAGAGCCGTTGACAGCAGAGCCCGGCACGGCAAATTTTCCGGCTTTTTGCTTGTTGTTAGCACGGCGTGCGTACCGGTTACGTGTCGATTTCGACCTGAATCCGCCCGGTGTCGCGCTGGCGCTGACGTATTTACAGCGAATCGAAGATTTAGAAGCGCGCCTGCATGAATTAGAGTGTGGGAAAGTCGGCTAAGGGCGTTTCCTTAACTTATTCCGCAAAAACGGCATCCAGAAAATGCCCGCCTATTTAAATCCCTGACCCCTTCCGCGGAGTTGAGGCAGCAAAATATTCTTTTTTCGTCAGCCGAGAGCCATGCTTGGAACGGTTTCGAGAGGTGCCGAGCGAGCAAGCCGCGACGGGACGCCCGTCACTGCTGAAGTGACGGGCAAAAATGCTATTTCTTTTCTTCGCCGCTGGTAGGGCTGGCGGGCGGCGCGCTCTTATCCTCAACTTTAGCTGTGCCTCTTAAGGCGAGCACGGCTTTCTCTGCTTGCTGCTGCTGCATGCGTTGGCGCAAATTATTTTTTACTTCTTCAAAAGGAGGCGCTTGCACCGGACGCGTGTCTTCTAACTTAATAATGTGCCAACCAAATTGGGACTGCACCGGGGTGGTGGTGTATTGGCCTTTTTTCAATTGCTTTAACGCGTCACCAAACGGCTTTACTACGGAACCCGTGCTAATCCAGCCCAAATCTCCGCCCTTAGCCTTCGAGCCAGGGTCTTGGGATTTTTCAGAAGCCAGCTTGTCAAACTTACCGCCCTTTTTAAGTTGGTCTATCATTGCCTTGGCGTCGGCTTCGGTAGCCACTAATGCGTGACGAACTTTATATTCAGTATCGCCCATTTGCGATTTAATTTTGTCGTACTCGGCTTTCAGTAAATCATCGGAAACTGGATTATTCTTGATGTAATCTTGCAAGTAAGCGCGGACCAATACACCTTGTTTTACCATCTCCATTTGTGCGGTGATTTCTGGATCATTCTGCAAGCCTTTTTTAGTGGCTTCCTGAACAATGATTTCGCGTGTAATTAAGTCCTCACGTATGCCTTTAACCAGCTCAGGATTGTTAGGTTGACCTTGCGCAACACGCTCTTTTACGATCAGGTCGATGCGCGATTGCGGAATGGATACGCCGTTAACAATTACGGCCGCCTTATCGGTGCTGGCGACCGACGCTGTGGTGGATTTATTTGCTTAGTGGGCATTGACAGGCGACAGCGTCATCATTAACTACGCGGC
>CAYYOS010000041.1:0-17815 GCA_964473355.1 uncultured Burkholderiales bacterium
TGGCGGGTACCCCGATGCTCAGTGATTTCCCTTCGCCTGTTCCTCCCATTCAGTATGCGTAAATTTTCCGTTCGGATCATCGGTCCGCTGATAGGTATGCGAACCAAAATAATCACGTTGCGCTTGAGTTAAGTTCTGTGGCAATTTCGCGCTGCGATATGAATCGAAATAAGCCAAGCTGGCGGCAAACGCTGGGATGGCGATACCTGTGGTGCTCGCCATCACTACGGTTCGGCGCCAGGCGGCCTGCGCTGTGGCCAATCGTGAGTTGAATTCGTTGTCGAGAAGTAAATTTGGGAGATCCCCATCGAGTTGAAAAGCTCGGCGGATGTCGGTCAAAAGCCGCGCGCGGATAATACATCCACCCGTCCAAATGCGCGCCATCTCGCTTAAATTAGTATCCCAACCATATTCTTTGGAACCGGCTGCAATTAAGCTCATGCCTTGCGCGTAGGCACAGATTTTAGACGCGTACAGCGCATCGTGGATATCTTGTATCAGTTGCTTTTTGTCGCCAGTGTATGGCCGGCTGGGCGGGGGTGCGATACGCGTGCTAGCCATTACGCGCTCATCCTTCATGCTTGATAAAGCGCGCGCGTCCACGGCTGCGGCGAGGGTGGGAATCGGCACACCCAATTCCAGAGCAACTTGAGCGGCCCATTTTCCCGTGCCTTTTTGCCCCGCTTTGTCGAGCACCATATCGACTAGCGGTTTGCCACTCTTATCGTCCTTAACTTTAAAAATATTAGCGGTAATTTCAATCAGATAAGATTCAAGTTTGCCTTGATTCCAAACACTGAAAGTATCCGCTAGTTCATTGACTTCTAGTCCGGCACCGCGCTGTAACAAATCGTAGGCCTCGGCGATTAACTGCATGTCGCCATACTCAATACCGTTATGCACCATTTTCACAAAATGCCCGGCACCATCCGGCCCGCAGTGCGCAACACACGCCCCGAATTCGGTTTTCGCGGCAATGGATTCCCATATGGTCTTAAGATCGCTATAGGACTGCGCAGAGCCCCCGGGCATAAGTGAGGGACCATAGCGCGCCCCCGTTTCTCCGCCGGAGACGCCCATACCAACAAAGTGCAAGCCCCGGTCTGCCAGGTATTTAGTGCGGCGTTGGGTATCCTTAAACCAGGAGTTTCCGCCATCGATAATGATGTCGCCAGCTTGCAGTAAGGGAAGAAGTTTCTCTATCGTTTGATCGACGGGGTCGCCCGCTTTAATCATCATCATAATTTTGCGCGGGCGTTGTAAGGATTGGGTGAATTCGGCCAAGGTCTTGGTGCCAATAAATTTTTTCCCTGGATGTTTATGGGTAAAATTGTCGACCGTCTCGGGGTTGCGATTCCATACGGCCACCGAGTAGCCGTGCTCTTCCACGTTTAGCGCTAAATTCTCGCCCATCACGGCAAGGCCGATCATTCCAAATTGAGCCAACACTTCTGCGCCCATTACTTCCTCCATTACGCTTATTAGGGTTGCCTCTTACGGCTAGACCACCCGCTGAACCAAGTCCAGGAGATGCCGCAAACCTTCGGCGATGTTTGATTTTAGATGAATGCGAATAACCCTACGCTTGCGGGAGGCGAGCGCGAGGAAGTCACCCAACGATTGCGCTTCTTTCAGGATGCCAAAAGAAAAAGTTTCGCCCGGAATCGCGAGGTCCTGTTTATCTTCGGATGTAATTTGCAAGAACACGCCATTGTCAGCCCCGCCTTTGTGTAGCTGCCCCGTCGAATGCAAAAAACGTGGGCCATATCCGGTGGTGACCGCTACTTTTTTTGTACGGACTATTTCTGTCCGGAGCGCATCAAGCAACTGATCGTGTTCAGGCGTTTCCTCAATATAATTAAGTAGAGCAACGTAGTCACCGTCTTTAACAGATCGAAAAACCTCGGACAGCGCTTCTTCTACGCTTTGTTTAGGAAGCGCGCGGTCAGCGTATAGGCGCGCTTGCTCATCCTCGGCAACAAGGGTAGGCAGCGAAAAGCGCCCTTGCGCTTTATATTCCTCTAGCAGCTTCTTTGTGTAGTCTTTGGACTCTTGAACGTTCGGCTGGTCGAAAGGGTTGATGCCTAGCAGCGCGCCGGCAATTGCTGTGGCAAATTCCCAAGTGAAAAATACGGCGCCCAGATCCAACACATCGTTTAAGCACCGCTCAACGACGGGATGGCCGGCGGCTTTCAAATCGGCAAGACGGGCGCGCAGCGCTGAATTTTCGTTGCCTTTCACGCCCATGAAAACGAACAGCCGGTCGTGACTATATTCTGCGCTGGATAACAAATTAACACCGGCTATAGGAACGATACCTTTGCCTTCCTTGCCGGTGCTCTCGGCTACCAGTTGTTCAATCCACAACCCTAGTGCATCCAGGGGACGTGGCGTAATGAGCGTAAGTTTATCGCGCCCTAGCTTTGCCAGCGCGCCTAAGATAGCACCGAGTTGCGCGCCGGGGTTTTTATCAAGCGCCGCGTTTGTACACGCTTGGGCAGCATCATTTGCGCGAGCTAGTAAGGTCCGGACGTCTATGCCCGATAGTGCCGCTGGCACCATGCCGAAATAAGAAAGTGCCGAATAACGCCCGCCGATGTCGGCAGGATTAATAAAGATTTTACGGAATTGGTCACGCTCGGCTTCTCGTTTAAGTTGGGTATCGGGGTCGGTGATGGCGATAAAATTTTCCCCGACGCGCGCGCCCCGTAGCGATTTTACGCGCTCGTAAAAATAGCGATGAAACATCTGTGGCTCGGTGGTCCCGCCGGATTTGGAGGCAACGATAAAAAGCGTCGCCGCAAGATCAAGTTGATTCTCCAGGTTACGCACCGCGGCCGGTACAGTGGAATCTAAAACGTGCAGAGCCGGATAGCCTTCCTTTTTGGAAAAAGCACGGCGCAACACCTCCGGGCAGAGACTGGACCCACCCATGCCAAGCACCACCACGTCCTTAAACTCCGCCTTAACGCTGTTTACGAAAGCTAAAAGATCGTCAACTTTCCCTTGCATCGCGGCAACGACCGGCAACCAACCCAGCGCGTTCTCGATAATTTTGCGATGCGCCTCGTCGCGCTTCCATACCGTGGTGTCTTGCTGCCAAATCCGGTCTATCCAATTGTTATTTTGTATTTGCGAAAGCGCCTCTCGGACTGCGGGGTCATATTCGCCCAAAGATGCGGACCAGGCTTGCGCCGCGCCATTGGTAGCTGCCACGCGTCGCGATTCGATTGTTGCCATCAGTGACTCGAAGGATGCGGCGAAAGATTTAACCCCTTCAGCAGTCAGCTTCTCGGTGATGGCTGATAAGGAAACACTGGTTTTTTCTAGCGCTTTTAAGTGGGCGCGCGCTTCAGCAACGCCTTCCTCCAAGGTTAACTTTGCCGTACCTTGCTCGCGGAAGGCATCATAGGTAGCAGGCGGGATAGTATCCACGGTTTCTGGGCCGATGAGTGCATCAACGTAATACGTGGGCCCATACTTGGGATTTTTGGTACCCGTGGACGCCCATAGCGGCCGCTGAACATGAGCCCCGCTAAGCTTTTTAAAACGCTCGCCCGCAAAAATTTCCTTAAACGCTTGGTACGCAAGTTTCGCATTCGCGATAGCGGTTTTACCTAGCAAAGATTCGAGCTCGCCGCGGTCAACCGGATTCCGCGACTTCGCAATTTTTTCTTCCAATATTTTATCAACGGCCGTATCGATGCGGCTAACAAAAAAACTGGCAACCGAGCGCACATGGTTCAAGGGTTGCCCTTGTTCCGCCCGCCGCTCCAATCCGCGGATATACGCTTCTGCCACTTTCACATAAACGTCGTTCGAGAAAATCAACGTCACGTTGACATTTATTCCGGCGGCAATGGCCTCTTCAATGGCCGGCAGCCCTTCCGGCGTAGCGGGAATTTTTATCATGACGTTCGGCCGCTTGCCAAGTTTCTCAAAAAGATTCTTGGCCTCGGCAATGGTGCCGACGGTGTCATGCGCCAAGGTCGGGCTCACCTCCAGGCTAACGAAACCATCTAGGCCCTTGGTTTTATCGTACACCGGCTTGAAAATATCAGCAGCATGGCTGATATCATCGATAACAATTTCCTGATAAATTTCATTGCGAGATTTATTCTTGGCGGCGAGATCACGCACTTGCTCGTTGTAATCGTCACTTCCGGCAATGGCCTTGTCGAAAATGGTTGGGTTGGAGGTGAGTCCACGCAGATCATCCTCTTCTATCATCTGCTTGAGCTTGCCGCTGGTGATTAAGGCGCGTTCCATCTGATCGTACCAGATGCTTTGCCCCATCTTTCCCAGTTCGACAAGAGGGTTCTTTTTCATGGCCATCCTTTGCTGTTATTTCTATTTAGACACGGGCGGGAGCAAAAGTATTGCTGACGGGGGTGACGCTGTCAAACCGATTGATAGCCGGCCGGGATTCGTAATTTTAGGTAGTGAAGATGAAGTAACAACGCCCGCAAGCTAACTTGAGCTTGCGGGCGTTATGGTTGTAGCGACGATCGTTAGACTTAAAAAATTACTTCGCGGAATGTCCGCTTAATTTTACTTCTACTTTCTCCTCGTCTTTTAGGTTTGCGTAGTAATCACGAAGAATAGCTAACACCTCGGGACGGCTAAATTCTGCCGGCACGTCTGAATTTTCCGATAAGGCTTTCCGCAGTTTTGTGCCGGATAACAATAAACGATCAGCGGGCTCATGTGGACAAGTGCGCGCGGAGGCCATGCCACCGCATTTGTGGCACCAGAAGGTCCAATCGATTTTCAAAGGTTTGGTTTCCAGCGCGTCCTTAGGAATTTCATCAAAAATATGATGCGCATCAAACGGGCCATAATAATCACCCACACCGGCGTGATCACGCCCGACGATTAAATGCGAGCAACCATAGTTTTGACGGAAGAGGGCGTGCAGTAGCGCTTCGCGCGGGCCGGCGTAACGCATATCCAATGGATAACCCGACTGGATAACGGTATCCTTAACAAAGTATTTTTCAATTAAAGAAGCAATGGCTGCGGAACGGACTTCGGCGGGAATATCACCGGGCTTTAGTTTGCCCAGCAGGGAATGAATCATTAGGCCATCGCAAATCTCCACGGCGACTTTAGCTAGGTATTCATGCGAGCGATGCATAGGGTTGCGGGTTTGAAACGCCGCTACCGTCGACCAACCTTTGGACTCAAACATGGCGCGGGTTTCAGCCGGCGTCATATAGGTATCAGCATACTTGGTCGGAAATTCGCCTTGCGATAAAACTTTAACCGGCCCCGCTAAATTAACCTCACCTTGATCCATCACCATTTTCACGCCAGGGTGTTCAGTGTCGGTGGTTTTGTACACCATCATGCACTCATGCGCTTTATCGATGGTATATTTTTCCGTGACCTTCATGGTCGCCATAATCTCAGCGGTTTCGCCGTCAACCAGCGCTACGTCAGATCCGGTTTTAATGCCTTGTGCGGTAACTTCGTCGGTAGAAAGAGTAATGGGAATCGGCCAAAATAAGCCATTAGCCATTTTGTAGCCGTCACAAACGCCGCGCCAATCAGCGTGCGTCATAAAACCATCGAGCGGCGTAAAGCCACCAATGCCCAACATAATCAAGTCGCCCACCTCGCGCGAGCTAATGCGTACTTTAGGTAGCGATTTCGCGCGTTCGAGTTCAGTTTGCAACGCATTACCGGCCAGCAGTAATGGTTTTAAGGCACCGCCCCCGTGTGGATTGACTAATTTAGACATGCGCTCTCCAATATGCTTTTTTACCAAGGCGCAAGAATAGCACGGATTCCCGAGGTCCCTTATCCATTTAATTTATCCTTAAATAAGGGAAATCAATAAATTTAGGGTATTTCACAAATCATTGATACAGAAAGTAATTGCCCCAAAACTCGCTTGTACTTTCAGATAGTGACGCCCAGCTCATTTATAATAGAAGTCGATATTCGCTGATGGCTAGCTGGTTGATATCAACTTTGGCTCGGAGCCTGGCTTCGCGCTACAATACCTCTGGATGAGAAGAATGAGTGCAAAGGTTAGGAATCGTGACATCAAACGCCAGCGGAAATCGAAAGCCGGTATCATGCAAAGCCGTGTGCTTGACTTAACTGTCCGTGGAACGCGGGTTAGCTTAGTCTGACCATTGATTCGTTTGATTCTCGATAGGCATAACCCACGGACCATAGAATTGGAGTGATACTTAATGCTTGGGACGAAAATGTTTTTAAACCGTTGCTTGGCAACAGCCCAGCTGTTGGTCCTTGTATTGGCCCTTATCTCATCAGTTTGGGCAAACGCGGAACAGCTGACGAGATGGAATCCGAATGGTGCGCCCCTACCAAGTCCGCCGCTCGAGGTTGGGGGGCCGAAGGCAGCGGTTCGCGCAAATATGTCGGCGGATGATTTAAAGCGGGTAGTCAAAATGTGGAGCGGAGCTATGTGCGCTAAGTTCCCGCTTACTGAGAGCGGCGAGTCCATCTGCTCTGTAGGTATTAATGTTGACTTTCTTACTGCGTATACTCGGGCATCCGACGCCCCACTTTCTGTCAAACGCGACATCGACGACCTATACGCAAGAATTGACCTTACCGCAATCAAGATTTGTATCGACCAGTGGCACCAAGCGCAAAGACTGGAAGAAACAGCCGAAGTCGAGGACCTTGGGTCCTCGTTGCAGGCATGCACAAAGCTTGGTGAACTGTTTACCTCATATGTTGCGAGCGCATTCTATGCCGGGTCGCAGGGCCGGCAAAGCACAACGAACAATTCGCGAGCGTGCAGAGGGTGCCCCACCGATCCCGCGCGCATTCGCGCTGAGAGAGAACGTGAGGAGAGCGTCGCACGAGCGCGTGCCCAACAGGAGCGTGCCCAACAGGAGCGTGCGCAACAGGGGGCGTCAAATCCCACAAACTTACTTTCGGCGATGAGGGTGTATGTTTGCTACTCGCCAACTGCCGGTAATGTTCAGGGCTGCGAATCCCGGGATGCGCGATTGTGCAACAACACCGGAGAAGTGCGCAAAGTTCAAGTTGTATGGGCGAAGGGACTAACGTCATCAGGGAGCTCTCCGGAAACTTACCATGTGCCAGTGGGGGCCAATGCCACATCGGGTCCAAAAATAGGAGAAGAAAAATACATGGATGGATATTGCCGGGACTACCGATATACGATTATCTCAATCGAGTAATCGGCCCAACTGCGAATGTATTTGTATCAATATCAAGAGGGTCGGACTCCAATATCAATAGGGTCGTGACCCCATTGATTTTTATGACCCCAATGATTTTTAATTGGACGTTAGCACTGATTTCCATATTACAAGGACACTTTTCGTGAAAGTTTTCATCAGTTGGTCAGGCGAACAAAGCAGGAGGTACGCGGAGGCAATCCGCGACTGGCTTCCGGCCGTTTTGCAGATGGTGACTCCCTATTTCACCCCGACTGATGTGGAAAAAGGCGCTCGCTGGTCGACGGATATTGCAAAAGAGCTAGATTCTTCTCAGGTGGGCATTATCTGTGTAACGCGAGACAACCTGCACGCCGACTGGGTTCTGTTCGAGGCAGGGGCATTGTCTAAGAGTTTAGATAATTCGCATGTCTGCCCCATTATATTCGGTATTTCAAACACTGATTTGTCAGGACCTCTTAAACAGTTTCAAGCCACAGAGTTCGATAAGCAAGACATCCAGAAGCTCATAAACGTTATTAATAATAAGCTGGGCGAAAGTAAGCTTTCGCTTAAGACACTCGATACTGTTTTTGACAAATGGTGGCCGGACCTGCAAGCAAAAGTCGATGCCATCTCAAAGTCTGTAATCGAACCGAAAGAACCCGTTCGAAGTGAGAGAGAGCTTATTGAAGAAATTCTCACATTGACCCGGGACAATGCGAAGATGGGCTCCCGCTCACTTATTTCTGCTAGAGCAGTACAAGAGCTCCTGGGTGTACTAGTCGAACTGCATGACGATCAGGCAGCCGAGAAAAGCGGGTATGAAGATGTCTTGAAGATACTAGAAAGAGCCAAAAGAGCATTGGCTCATATTGCATCGAAATACAAAGGAACTTCGACAGAAATGGATGAGGCAATTGAGCGCTTCAACCAACTGAACTACCAATTAAGCAGCTTGCGTATCTCAGAAGACGATTCAGACATTCCCTTCTAATATCAGCGCTGACAATTCATTTTAAGCCGAAGCCACTTCGCGGCTCGAAGGAGCACACCATGGGGTCAAGTCTTGACATAACACCCCTGTATTTTAATCTCCCCCGTCGCGTTAACAGGCAACTTCTATATATAATATTGACTGAGATGCACTATTTAAATTCCTCCGCTATGTATTCAATCAATTTCTCATCGCTCATTTTATTAGAAGTGCTTTCTTTAGCCACTGCATTCTTAAACTGGGGAGTATTTGCCAAAAAATTTATAAACTGTTCCTGCTCTTTGCCCGTACCTGTTACGTGCACTTCTTCTACATTTTGCATATAGCCCGCGATTTCTTTAAAGTATTTTTGCTGCAAAGTCCTCTCTGCATTGTTAGCTGCATTTTCATTTGAGTTGCTTCCCTGGCCTGCATTTTTTGCATGGCCTAAGATCACTTGTAGGCCGAGAACAGGCGGATGCAGGAGAAGAGCATTGGGCACATCCGCCGTATAAACGCTGATCTCAAATCCCGGGGGTAGCTTTAATTTATTTAGGGGTAAGTCCGCGGCGGCGCTAAGCGCGCTGAAAACAAACGTGAAGGCGGAGACAAGAACAACAATGATCGCGCGTGGCTGGTGCATGATTACTCCTAGTGTTTAATTAACGACCGATTTTACGCCTGAGGCCGTCACCTAGATCTTGCGAGTGATAAAAGTATATTAGAATACGGTAATCGCAAACAAAGGGGTCACGCAAACAAAGGGGTCAAGCACGCAAACAAAGGGGTCACAAGCGCAAACAAAGGGGTCACATCTTGTATCACGACATTTTGTGATAAACTCCTTCCATGGCCCGACCCCTACGCATCGAATTCCCCGGCGCGATCTACCATGTCACTTCGCGGGGCAACGCCCGACGCAAGATATTTCTAAACGATGAAGACCGCAACGCTTACCTGTCGACGCTAGCTTGGGTAGTCGAGCGGTTTGGCTGGCTTTGTCACGCTTATTGCCTCATGGACAATCATTTACATCTGCTAATTGAAACGCCTGACGCTAATCTTTCACGTGGTATGCGCCAATTAAATGGTGTCTACACCCAGGGTTTTAATCGTCGTCACCGCAAAGTCGGGCACTTATTCCAAGGCCGGTTCAAAGCCATTTTAGTCGAGCGCGACAGTTACCTATTGGAGTTGGCTCGCTATGTGGTGCTAAACCCCGTGCGCGCGAAAATGGTAAAAACGCCGGAACCCTATGCCTGGAGTAGCTATCGCCCCACGCTTGGAATAGACCCCATTCCAGCTGGCTTAAACATAGCCTGGCTGCTCGACCAATTCGCTAAGACTAAGCCCGTTGCCCGCAAACGCTATTCCGCGTTCGTGCGAGCGGGAATCGGTGAGCAATTCCCTTGGCAAGAACTAAAAGGTCAAGTGCTATTAGGCAGTGATGCCTTTGTTGAAAAAATGATCCCACAACTCAAAGCAAGCGAAGCCATGACCGAGATACCAAAGCGCCAGCGACGAGTACATCGGCCCGCACTTACCAAGCTATTAGCAAAAACCGATTCCCGGCAAGCCCGTAATCGAGCATTAGTCTCTGCGTATCTTGAACATGGATATACCTTGGCCCAAATCGGGCGCACCGCGGGTCTGCACTATGCTACGGTGAGTCGTATAGTAAAGGCTCACGAAGAAAGGGACATCTAGGATTGCGCAAAAACAAAAAAAGTAGTAACGTATCTACTTTCCTCTAGATCAGTGAGGCTACACATGTCCATCAAAACCATTTCAAGCCGTGAATTCAATCAGGATGCTAGCGGTGCCAAGAAGGCGGCCAAGAATGGCCCGGTGTTCATCACAGACCGGGGTCGGCCGGCGCATGTGCTATTGACATTCGATGAGTATAAAAAGCTCACCGGCGGGCATACTAAAATCGCTGATCTACTGGCGATGCCCGGCAGTGAAAATATTGAACTTGAGATCCCGCTGCTGCGCGATCTCGCTAAACCGGCGAACCTCTCTTGATGTACTTGTTGGATACCAATGTCGTATCCGAGCTACGGAAGGTCCGTCTGGGCAAAGCAGATGATCACGTTGCAGACTGGGCCGACAGCGTAGATGCCGCGGATTTGTATTTATCACCGATCACAATCCAAGAGTTAGAGATCGGTGTGTTGTTGGGCGAACGCCGTGACCCGTCGCAGGGGGCGGTATTTCGGGCGTGGCTGGATGGCCATGTCATACCTGCCTTCACTGGACGCATTCTGAGTATCGACATCGCTGTTGCTCAGCGCAGCGCAAGACTCCATGTGCCCGACCCTCGCCCTGTTCGTGACGGGCTTATAGCGGCGACAGCGCTTGTACATGGCATGACTGTAGTGACGCGCAACGTGGCTGATTTTGAGCCGACCGGCGTTATGATTCTCAACCCTTGGAAGTATGGCTCACCGCAGTGAAGAAAACGATGTGAAACCATGGGGTACAAACCATGGGGTCAGACTGAGCTAACCCGCCTTTGACGGACACTTTGTATCTATCAGTATCTATCAATGGCTGGGCTATCAAACGCCAGCGGAAATCGAAAGCGGTCATGCAAAGACGGGTGCTTAATTTAATTTGTCGGTGGAATGCGGGTTCTTTTTGCCATTATTTCTGTTTCTGCTAATATCCGATTTCCCTCCCCGATTTTGGGCACATATTAGGATCATAAATGAGCGCTAAAAAATTTCTCATCGCCACTCTGGTTGTCGGCTTCGCCTTTTCGGGAAGCGCCTTTGCGCAGGACCCGGCAAAGTTCGTTACGAAGGCCGACGTGGAAAAAGTTGCCGGCACGAAGTTCAACCCAGGCACGAGCCCTATGAGCGGCCAGGTCATGTTCCAGCAGGTCGATGGGGGATTGCAGCTCAGCGTGGAGATCGAGAATCGCGATTCCGACACCAGCGTGCGGTCCTGGGAAACCATGATGAAGAAAATGCGACCGACCCTCGCGGTTGACACGATCAAGGGTGTCGGGCGTGATGCGATCTTCCACAGTACACGCGCCGACCTGGGCGCGCTTTCCGCCGACTTCGATAAACCTCGGGTCCAGCTTCGCATCGCGGTCTCAGGTGCGAAAAGCCCCGCCCAAGCAAAGCAGATCGTGGTCGATCTCGCCAACATCGTCGGCCCACGAGTCGGTAGTTAGAAACCGAACAATAATCATAAACAATAGGTGACGTACAGCACGCCCTGCGCTATGCACGCCTATGGGTCAGCATGCGCCTATGGGTCGAGTCTTGACACAACACCACTTACTTTAATCTCCTCCTCCATGGCTCGCCCCTAAGCCTCGCGTGATAGGATTTTTAAATAGACGTCATACTATCCGCCACCGGTGAGGAAATATAAACTATCTTTAGGCTGGCTACTTCTAACTGGGGATGGACCAACCGGGAGGAGACTAGATGCGTGACAGGCTGAAGATAGGCGAGTTTTCTATGCTGGGGCACGTGTCGGTACGCATGCTACGCCACTACGAGAAGCTCGGACTGCTCGAACCCGCCACGAGAGATCTGTTTACGGCTTATCGCTACTACACGCTGGATCAGCTCCCGCGTCTTAACCGTATTATCGCGCTCAAAGAACTTGGCTTTTCGCTTGAGCAGGTGGGCGATATTCTCGCGCGTAATCCCACTGGCGAAGAGATGCGTGCGTTGCTTAACGAGCGTCGAGCGATGCTCGCTGCCGAGATTGAGCAGGGCAGTCGGCGTCTGGATCAAGTCGACATACGCTTGGCGCAAATAGAACGCGAGGGCATACCGCCTGAGGAGTTGGAAGTCGTTCTGAAGTCGCTGCCGGCACTTACCATCGCCAGCGTGCGCGGGATCGTGCCATCGGTCGAGCGTGTTTCAAACTATTGCGACGACCACTTCGGACGCATCGCCGCATGGCTGGGTGAGCAGGGAATCCCGGCAAGCGGGCGCACAATGAACTTCTATCATATGGACGAGTACCGAGAGACTGACCTCGACATGGAATCCGCCGTGGTCATCGATCCATCGTTCGCGGTCCGACTGTCCGAGCCGAGAGCCGGAGGCGTCGGCATCAGGCCGATCGCCGCAGTGCCGCGCGCGGCGAGTCTCGTTCTGCGCGGTGGGTTCACCGGGATTGAGGGTGGCGTGATGACCTTGCTCCGTTGGATCGCCGCAAGCGGGTTTGAACTTGCCGGGGCTTTACGGGAGGTACATCTTTTCGGCCATCCCGATCTTGTTAATACCGACGAGCCAGCGGTTCTTGAGCTGGTGGTGCCGGTGCAGGCGCGCACCACCTGACACTCGCCGGGAGTTTCTTCAAGAATCTCGCCAAAAATCTTCGCGCGTGTCCCTTGACTCTGACACTATGTTAGCCCTGAGAATCCCTCGCATACGTGAGATGAGGAGTCGGGAATACCATGAATCGACGCGCATTTATTAGATTGGCGGGAGGTGGTATCGTCTTCGCCGCTTTGCCGGCAATGACCGGTTGCTCCAGTGAATTGCCGAGCGAAGCGATCGCCGCCTGGCGGGGGCCTGCGAACGACAGCAATGTGCGCGAATGGATTTTGAGCTACGCAATTCTGGCGCCGAACCCGCACAATCTGCAGTCCTGGATGGTTGACCTTCGACAGCCAGGTGAACTCACGCTTTATTGCGACCTCGGTCGGCTGCTGCCAGAAACCGATCCCTATTCGCGACAGATCATGTTGGGCCACGGTGCTTTACTGGAGCTACTGGACATCGCGGCGCGCGAACGCGGATTGCGCGCGGACATCGAGTTGTTCCCGGAGGGCGAATTCGACGCGACCCGAATCGATCGGCGTCCGGTCGCCAGAATTCGGCTGTCGGCAGATAGTAACGTCAAGAGTGACCCACTGTTCGCGCAAATCTTAAAGCGCCATACCAATCGAGAGGCGTACGAACCGCGCGACATCCCGCCCGAGGCCGTCTCCGGCATCGCGGATACAGTCGCGAGCTATCCCGTTCGTGTTGGTTTCGTGGGTCGTGACAAGCCGGACTTGTTGGCCGCGCATCGTGCGCTTGCTGCTGAGGCGTGGCGGATCGAAATGGTCACGCCGCGGACCATCCTCGAGTCGTATAAGGTATTGCGTATCGGTCCGGAGGAAATCGTGAAGCATCGTGACGGACTCACGCTTAACAAACCGGTACCCCGACTGCTCGTGAGTCTAGGAATGTTCGACCGCTCCAAAGCGCCAGCGCCGGACGACTATGCCGTGACTAGCCAGATAGCGGACTTCAATTTAAAACTCCAATCGACACCAGCGTTCTTCTGGATGATCACCGAAGGCAACAGCCGCAAGATCCAGGTCAACGCGGGACGCGCCTATGTACGAGCGCAGCTCGCCGCTACGAAGCTTGGCCTGTCGATGCAGCCCATTTCCCAGGCGCTGCAGGAATATCTCGAAATGGCAAAGCCCTATGCTGCGATTCATCAACTGCTGGGCGCGCCCCGGCCACGCGATACGGTTCAGATGTGGGTACGCTTGGGTTACGCGCCGGCAATTCGCCCATCACCGCGAAGGGCATTGGAGGAGCATATAATTAAGTCCTGAAGGATGTGGCTGGTTCGAGGCCCCACCATTCGTTGGAGCAGACGGCCTAATGGGCCGCCGCTCAGCTCAAGCGTGGGATATCTCGAGCGCTACTCGATCCGATGATGGCGGAACCTCCGTCGAACACCTGATTCGTTCTGCAGCATCAGTCTGCCGCGGGTCCCGGGAATGTCCGTATTGATGGGGCTCCGGTAGGGTGTGCACCCAGATTCCCGCCATGACCAGCTCTTCATCAGGATGCTCATTCTTTTCCGTGACGCCTATTTCAGTTAGAGTTCATTTATCAGCTTGAGAGAAGTTAGCTATGATCGGATACCTCAATAAATTTCCCTATGTGGATGCTAAACGTTTTCTCGACCACACGGAGGACGCCAAAGCATTGCCGTTTTTGATTGAAATCGCGCCGTTTATGGATGAGCAAGAGTGGCTGGCGCTCCTCAATTCGACATGGCCGCGGATCAAGAACGTGGATGAATATCGAGACGCGCTACTGCAAACGCCTTACGCAAAAACAATTAAAGAGCCTAGCGCGAAGTAACTCCAAATCCGGGGTGGCCCACACTCAGAATCGGAAGGCGGGCGTCGTTTGAATAATACGGTGACGGGTGCTCTGCGCGAAGAAAAAAGGAAGCGGCGTTGCTGGGAAAAGCAAAAATACTCAAAAAGGAGTCAGAACCCGATAACTTGGGCAATCGCCGCGATCCGATTAAACCGTGTCTATCAGGGCCATCTCGCGTGGTGAGTTCAATCAGGATATGATAGGCGCTGCTGTTTGAGCAGCCCTGGTCGCATGCAAAAAATAGCGGGCACCGAGTTTCGCTGTTATCTCCAGAAACAATTAATGAGGTTAACATCTTGGCAAGTAATCAAGCGCGAGCACACTTCACCTTGGCGGGCTATCATTTTAATCCCGACGTCGTCACCCAACATCTCGGCATACAACCGACCTCGGTCGATGCTTCGGGTGCCAGAAGCGACTTAAGTAAGCCGGTGTTGAGCTCTTGGGAGTTATCGACCGAAACGGTTAGCGACAATATCGATGTTTACAAGTTGACGGACGATTTGATTAAGAAAATTGAGCCCGTGAAGGCCAAGATTCTGGAAATTTGCAAAAGCCATAACCTGTCGCCGCGATTGAACTTGATTCTGGTTTTGTCTATTGATAAAAATGAATCAGTCCCCGATGTCGGTTTCGGTGGCAAAACGGTCCGCTTTCTGGGGGAGGTTGGGGCGTTTATTAATGTGGATTACCAACTATCCGAGCGTGTTTAAGCGTTAAGTTTCCCTTACTCGAATTTCCAAAAAAAAGCACGCTTTATAAAGCGTGCTTAGCACTACACTGAGTTGCCGCGCGACGTCTGCAACTACACGCGGCTGATTCTCTTAGGGCCTCTTGGGTGTTTTGTAGGGCACTTCTTTCTGGAAAGTTTTCCAGGTGGTCTCGTAGCCAACAAAAAACTTACCCGGCGTGATTTCTTTCTGGGTCGTCGTTACATACTCGGTCTTGCCGGTTGGGACCTTCGGTCTGGTAAATACTGGCTTGTCACTCATGGTCATTGCTCCTCAACGGTTAAAACGAAACTGATGAAATTATACTCTTTATCGCGTGTAATGTGCGTTCTTGGTGATCACATGTCGCACGCCTCCCTGCGGGTTTTCGACATCACCTTTGTAGCGGGGAATGACATGTATATGGACATGAAAAATACTTTGCCCGGCGGCTGGCCCCACGTTAACCCCGATATTGTACCCATCCGGTTTAAATTCCGCGTCGATGCGCTTTTTTTCCTCATTGATCAGGTCCATGCAGGCCGCTACCTCGTCCTGTGTCAGGTCGAAAAAGCTGGCGACGTGCCGCTTGGGGATGACCAAAGTATGACCCGGGCTGACCGCATAGGTGTCCCGGGCACTGTATGCGAGCTCATGCATCTGTAACACGCCTCGCGGGTCTTTGCAAAACAGACACGGATCATTGGGGTCCCGCTTTTTTTCTGGCTTCACTTCAGTCACTAGACATACTTCCATTGATCAATCTTTTCTCACCAAATACTAAGGTCAATAATCACCGGGGCGCGTTTGATTTACGCGGCGGCCGAAGTTCCTGACAGCTTACGTGCCTGATCCATCTGCGTCTCACAGTGCTTTACGCAAAGCGGCTGCAATGCATGCGGGAAGCACGCCAGAATCAGTTCGAATTCATCGGCAACATCCTGTGCCAGCACACGATCCTTTGTCATCCCCGCGACGACACCTTGTGCCGTCGCCTTGTTCACGCGAACGATGACCGCCAAGTGAAAAGGCAGTTGCTGCTCCATACTCACCGTTAAGGCCTTTTCATATGAATGAATCGCCTCTTTGATGCGGTCCGGGTTTTCTTCCGACTCACCGAGGTGGTGTAAAACGGCGCCACGGTTGTTGTGTGTCGCGGTCAACTCAAACGCATAATTATCCGCATCAAGCACTGCCAGCGCATTTTTGTAGGCAACCACAGCCTTGTTCAACGTACGGTTACCCTTGAGCAGGAGCCCGTAGGCATGCAATGCCGCGCCCAGCTGATGCATGACCAATAACCATTTGTCCGGCGTTTCGGTTCTTGAATACACCAGTAGCGCCGCGGTGTAGGCATCAACCGCGTTATTCAGTAGCTTTGCATTCGCTTCTTGTCGGCCCAACGCCTGTTGTGCTGTTCCCAAATTGGCTTGGGTCTCGGCCCATTCGGACGGCGCGGCATCCTGGCTAACCAGTTCGAGTGCTTTTTCGAATGAGGCAATCGACTGGCGATAAAGACTGGCATCCGCGCGCACTTGTGCGAGCGCGGCCTGCACATTGCCCAGGTCATTCAGCCGAGTGACACGAACCAGACTATCGCTTTCTGCTGCCAACGCCGATTCAAGCGCGGCTTGTATAGATTCCAGTACATTCGTACTGAAATGATGCAATTCATAATTTCCGCGTGTGTAAAGAAACCTATCCGCAACCGTTACCTTGGTATCCGGCGTGGCCGCTGCTGCCGCTTCATCGCCCAACAGATGCAGTGAACCTGCGATGGCGCGCTCCAGGGGCCTGTTAACCGGGTATAAGATGTAATTGTTTGAGTATTTCATTGCGCGCGAGAAAGTATCTCATTCAAATCAGGATTGGCATCGACCGCACCACCAAGCTCGATTTCTTCCTCGGTTGCGTCACGAATCGACAACACTTCCAACACGAAAGTGATGTCTCGGCCGCAAAGCGGGTTATTCCCGTCAATCGTCAAGGTCTTGTCATCAAATCGTGTCACGATGAAATTCTTCAGCTCACCTTTTTCATTCTCCATGGTAATGGTCATACCGATTTCCCGGTATTCCTCCGGGACATTTTCGATTCGATCGGTAAACACCAGTGATTCATCTCTTTCGCCGTATAACAGTTTCGTGTCAATCGACACTTCGATTACGTCACCGACTTTTTTGCCATACAGTTGCTTAGTCACTTCATCGGACATGACATCATTGACGCCATGCACATAGCCCAATGGATACTCGACAGTTACCAGGACGCTACCGGTCTTGGCATCAATCACCTTGTAATTTAATTCAACGAATTTATGGTCTTCAATCGTATCCGACATATCGAACAAGCTTTCCTAAGCCTACCTAGCATAATGAACAGAGGGCGTCGTTCCCGCGCAAGGTCGTCACCCCCGAATGGGTAACCGGGGGCGGGAACCCGGAGGGCGCAAAACGGAGCCTGAAAGACCACCTGGATTCCGGGCCTGCGTGGGAATGACGATGTGGTTTTTCGGTGTGTCGTTCATTTTGTCAGGCACGCTAAGATAGCTTTTAAAACAACGTGGCGCCAAAAATTCTTATCTTTTCTTTCTCATAACCCAACACCAGTCTGCCGAGCCATTCGGCTTTATTTTTTTTGTTAGTGACTTTGTACAGAACAGTGATGTACTCCCCGCGCCGGATCGTGCCGAGATACTTAGAATCTTCTGACAGGTTTTTGGCCAAATCGCTTCGCGCAAACTGCTTACCCATTTCGATTTCGTTGGCCCCCTGCATAAACGAAGACGAAAAATTTCGGGTAAAAGCGCCGTAGTTT
>CAYYOS010000042.1:0-17769 GCA_964473355.1 uncultured Burkholderiales bacterium
CCGCCGTCGTTACTTCCGCAATGTTGCGAACTTGGCCGGTTAAGTTCGCCGCCATGTAATTCACGTTGTCGGTTAAGTCTTTCCATGTGCCAGCGACGCCTTTTACCTTAGCTTGCCCGCCCAATTTTCCTTCCGTACCCACCTCACGCGCCACCCGCGAGACTTCCGAAGCAAACGAATTGAGTTGTTCCGACATGGTGTTAACCACTTTTCCTATGCGCAAAAATTCTCCGCGCAGCGGCCGCCCGTCGGTTTCCAATTCCATAGTTTGCGTCAAGTCGCCTTTCGCGACCGCGCCAATAACCCGGGCAACTTCCGTCACGGGCTGGACTAAATCAGCAATAAGGGCATTAAGAGAATCGATAGATTTTTCCCAAGCGCCATGCGCTCCTGCTACCGTCGCACGTTGCGTAATCCGGCCCTCTTTACCTACGGCTAAGCTAATACGCTCGAATTCGTCAGCCATACTCTCATTTAACGCAGCAATTTCGTTAAACGTCTCGGCAATTTCTCCGTCTATGCCGGTAAATTCTTGCGGTAAACGCACTGAGAAATCCCCTTTTTTATAAGCTTTAAGTGCACGTAAAAGCTGGCGGGAATTGAGTGTGGTCTTAACTTCGGAAGTACTGGCTGGCATATTCAAGTCCTTAACGAAAAAAGGTTTAGGAATAACAGTGATATTAGTATACCAATAAGACCCCACACCTGCAGTCTTAGTGCCCCGCTACACCTCAGGATGAAGGATAGGCTAAACTGACACTTTTATTTCAAATTTGATCATGTCAATTGCGCAAAACAAAAAAGCTTTCTTCGATTACTTCATTGAGGAACGATATGAAGCCGGCATCGTACTTGAGGGCTGGGAAGTTAAAGCAATACGTGCCGGGCGGGTCCAGTTGAAGGAAGCCTACGTACTTGTCCGCAATGGTCAGATTCATTTAATCGGTTGCCACATTAGTCCCTTACCTGCCGCCTCAACACACATCCAACCCGACCCAATTCGCACCCGCAAACTACTGCTGCACGCGGAAGAAATCGCCAAGCTTATTGGCAAAACCGAGCGTGCCGGCTATACCTTAGTTCCACTCAACCTCCACTACCTAAAAGGTAGAATTAAGTTAGAGATAGGGTTGGCAAAAGGTAAAAAACAGCACGATAAGCGGGAGACAGAAAAAGAGCGCGACTGGCAACGAGAAAAACAGCGCTTGATGCGCAGCCACTAAATTTAACGACGTTTCCGTGCAGTATTAGGCATGCTAAAATAGCAACTGGTCCCGGACAGGAGGAATCATGAACAGCTCTTGGTCATTGCATTCTTTAGTCGCCCTTTCGATATTCCTTATTTCCCCCGCTGCGGCGCAAAACATCAATCCTCTTCATGCCCGCAATCTCGCCGCCTCTTGTGCGGCCTGCCATGGTACTAACGGCAATAGCGTAGGTGGCATGCCGGCTTTGGCAGGCTTAGAACGAGCTTATTTCGTTAAGCAACTCCAAGATTTTAGATCCGGTGCGCGACCCGCTACGGTAATGCACCAACATGCCAAAGGCTATACGGAAACAGAAATAGGTCAATTGGCAGATTTTTTTGCCAGCCAAAAGCCAACAAAATAGGAGGTAGCATGGCTCTCAATCGTCGCGATTTCATTAAATGGAGCGCTGCAGCCACGACCTTGGGCGCAGCACCCGCTTGTTCGCTTACCCCGAAATCGGCGCTGACAAAATCCGCGCAGCGCGTGGTGATAATTGGTGGCGGTTTCGGCGGCGCCACGGCCGCCAAATACATCCGCATGTGGGCGAATAACATCGAGGTGGTGTTGATCGAACGTAACCCCGCATTTATTTCCTGCCCCATGAGCAATATGGTTCTGGGCGGCACCAAATCCATTAGTGACATTACTGTAGGTTATGCCGCACTGCCCGCCAACTACGGCGTAAAAATGTTTAAAAGCGAGGTCACGGCGATTAACCCTCAAACCAAAACCGTGGTCTATAAAGAAGGGCAGATTGCGTATGACCGGTTAATTATTGCGCCGGGCGTGGATTTCATGTTTAGCCAAATTGAGGGTCTAACCACAGTCGACGCTCAGGAAAAAATTCCGCACGCTTGGAAAGCCGGTGCGCAAACACTTAACTTGCGTCGCCAACTTGAAGCCATGGTGGATGGCGGCGTATTTGTCATGAGCATTCCCAAGGCGCCCTATCGCTGCCCGCCCGGCCCCTATGAACGGGCCTCTCAAGTTGCTTACTATTTCAAAAATAGCAAACCAAAATCAAAAATATTAATTCTGGACGCCAATCCGGATATCACCTCTAAGAAAGGTTTATTCACCAAAGCGTGGGCCGATTTATATCCCGGGATAATTGAGTACCGTCCGAACGCCCCTGTCATTGCGGTGAACGTTGCAAATAAAACGGCCAAGACCGAGTTTGAAGAAATTAAGGCCGACGTACTGAACGTCATCCCCCCCATGAAAGCGGGCGACGCCGCTGGATTGGCAGGCGTGATCAACGTAGAGAATCGCTGGTGTGGCGTAGATTTATTAAGTTACGAATCCAAGGTGCATAAACATATCCATATCATAGGCGATGCCGTTTCAGCCGCGCTACCTAAATCTGGGCACATGGCTAACTCGCAGGCCAAGGTTTGCGCGGCAGCGGTTATTGCTTTGTTACAGGGCCAGGAGATTGAGCAGCAACCGGCTATTGCAAATACCTGTTACAGCATGGTCAGCGATAACGAGGCAATGCACGTTGCGAATGTTTATAAATACGATCCGGCAAAACAACTCATGGTGGCGGCCGAAGGCGGCGGGGTTTCCGACAAGCGCTCATCGTTGGAAGGCACTTATGCCCAAGCGTGGGCTAAAAACATTTGGGCCGACACGCTTTTATAGATGAGCGAAGCAGAGGCGACTACTTCAACAAGCCCGCTAAACCAATAATAATCAGGTAAAACGCAATAATGTAATTTAGTAAGCGCGGCATAATTAAAATTAAAATTCCCGCGATGAGGGACACGAGAGGAGTAAGTTGAGCCATGCTAAAGGTTATGTTCATATTTTCCTCCGGTTATTTGTTCGTAGTATAAACAGGTTTCAGGTTCGCGGTGGATTCCCCTGAGGGCTGGCTTCATTATTCTACCGCGCGCTGCAAGACTTCCAAAGGTGGTCGCTTCACCACCCCCCGGGTGCCTAACAAACCGGCTGACGCAATGCCGAGCCCACCCACCACTAATGCGGCCATCCACATCGCCGGATTAAAATGATAGGGTAAGTGCAAAATTTGGCTGCTCACAAAAAACGCCAATAAGGAAGAAGCGAGTGATGCAATTATCGCCGCTATTATCCCTATGATTGCAAACTCAATAAATTGACTCTTCAATAAATGCCGGGTGCTGGCGCCTAGTGTACGTAAAATAGCTGCCTCCTGAACACGCTCATCATATCCGGCGACGACCGCGGCATACATAATGATCAACCCGGCGATAAGCGTAAATAAAAATACAAACTGAATCGCTTGTACCGAGCGATCCATTACCGCCCGTACTTGCGTCATAATGGCAGCAACGTCGATCACAGTAAAGTTTGGAAAGGTTTTAGTAAGCCGCGTTAACAACGCCTCCTTGCCGGAGGGCAAATAAAAACTGGTGATATAACTTTTGGGATAAGGATCTAACATCCCCGGAGACGCCAGCACAAAAAAATTAGGTTGAAAAGATGCCCACTCGACTTTACGTATACTGGCGACCGTGGCGCTGAAGTTTTCCCCGGCAACTTGGTAGGTGAGCTCATCACCTAGCTTTATTTCCAGCAAAATAGCGATGTCTTTTTCCACAGAAAGTTGTCCCCTAGCAGTTAGAACGTTCCACCAAGTGCCCTCGATTAATGTATTCTCCCGCGGCAGGTGCACAGCGCTAGAAAGATTAAACTCGCGTTCAATTAGGCGTCGCGCTCGGTCATTCTGATATTGCTCGGGCCGCCTCTCCTTACCGTTGATAGCAATTAATCTCGCTTTCACCATGGGGTAAATATGAGGTGCTGAGCCCACCTCGCTTGCTAAAAAAGATTTCAAAGGCTCCACTTGGTTCGGTTGAACGTTAATTAAAAAGCGATTGGGTGCTTCTACCGGCAGGCTTTTTTGCCACTCCTGAACTAAGTCGTTACGTACCATGGTCAGCGTTAACAAAATCATCATTCCGATGGCGAAGGCGACGATCTGTGTTACGGTAGAGGAAGCGCGCCGAGTTAAGGCCGCTACGCCATATCGCCAACTAATGCCCGTGGTTTTAGGCAACCATTTTAAGGCGCGTAACAGCAAGAACGCGATACCAGCGGCAAGCAAGCCCGCAGCCAAAAGCGCGATTAAGACGTAGACCCCAAGTTTTATATCCCGCGCCTGCCATAATACGAGTGCCGCTAAGCCAAAAATGCCCAATACATAGCCAAAATTAGCCACGGGCGCCGTACTTTTTAGTTCGCGGCGCAGAATTCTCAAAGTGGGAACATTTTTTATTCTGAGCAAAGGCGGCAGCGCAAAACTTAGAACTAGGAATACCCCGGAAGCGGTGCTTTGTATTAAGGGGAGTAAAGTCGGTGGGCTTAAAGGAAGGCTTAACGCGTTTTTTAGTTGATATGCCAACACGCCCTGTGCAGCATAACCTAAAGCGCTGCCAAGTAAGCTGCCCAGTATCGCGAGCATTAAAAATAGGAATACAAAAATTTTGAGGATGTCCGCTTGGCTTGCACCCACACACGCCATCACCGCGCAATCGTCCAAATGGCGTGCAATGAAGCGTCGCGCCGCTACCGCCATGGCTATGGCGGACAAAATAACACTGGCAACCGCAGCTAGTCCCAAAAATTGCTCGGCACGCGCCAGCGCCACGCGCATTTCCGGGCGAGCATCTTCAGCGGTTAACAGCCTTTCTCCACGCCGTAATTTCGGTCGCGCCCAAGCCTTATACGCCTCGACGTTTTCCCCACGCAGCAGGAGTCGATATCCCGCGCGGCTTTGTGCTTGCAACAAACGGGTTTTTTCCGTATCAGCGCGATTCATCAGTAAGCGCGGTGCGATGTTAAACATCTCGCCGGAGCGATCGGGTTCTGCCGTTAAAATCGCCGCGACAGTGAGGCTCGCATCGCCGAGCTGTAGGATACCTCCCGGGGTTACGCCGAGTGCGGCTGCAAGCCGAGCGTCTACCCAGACTGTGCCAGGCTCGGGAATGGCGCGCGTGATTCGCTCTTGTGAAAACAATTGGTCGCTAATGCGCAGTTCGCCGCGCAGCGGGTAACCTGGCTCCACGGCTTTTACCTCGACGAGCGTCGCTTCGTTGCCGAACAGCACCATGCTTGGAAAAGTGATGATGCGGGTGCTGGCTAGATTTAATTTGGTCGCTGCTGCTTGCCAGGAAGAATCAAACTCATAATCCGCGCGCAAGCTTAAATCGGCGCCGAGAAAAATACTCGCTTGGGTGCGTAATGTTTGATTAATACGATCCGTAAACAGTCCCACCGCGCTTAACGCACCAACCGTGATTAGTAAAGCTGCGGCTAACACCCGCATCTCGCCGGCCCGCCATTCGCGAAGCAAAATTCGCCATGCAAGCTTAAATATGGTCACGGATTTTCTTCCAAGCGCCCTTGGATAAGGCGCAAGCGGCGTTGGCAGCGGCTTGCTAAAGCCACGTCATGTGTTACTAGAACCAACGTTGCGCCTTGCTCACGATTGAGCTCAAACAAGAGATCAATAATGGTAGCGCCAGTATCACTATCCAAATTCCCGGTGGGTTCATCGGCAAGTAACAACTTGGGGTTAGCGGAAAATGCCCTGGCAATCGCCACCCGTTGCTGCTCTCCACCCGAAAGCTGACGGGGATAATGATGCAGTCTATCTTGTAGCCCCACTCGCTTTAACAAACTGGCGCTTTTATCTTCGGCTTGCGGGACTTGCCCGAGTTCCAGCGGTAACATCACGTTTTCCAGCGCCGTGAAGCTGCCTATCAACTGAAAAGACTGAAACACGAATCCCAGCACTTTGCCACGTAGCCGTGCGCGTTCATCTTCGTTTAAAGAAAATAGATCCACCCCATCGAGAAATACTTTTCCTGACGTGGGATAATCTAAGCCCGCCAGCAGTCCTAGGAGTGTTGATTTGCCGGAGCCGGAGGCGCCCAAGATCGCTACCGTTTCCCCCGAGTTAACATTTAACTCGAGGTTTTGCAAAATAGAAAGTGTGTGCTGGCCAGTATTTATGTGTTTACTTAGGCCACTGGCTTGGATTAATTTTACGGAAGGACTCATGGTAGCTCGTTTGTTGTTACTGTTGTTATTAGTCACACCCGCGGCATTTGCTAAAACCTTGCCGATTTTAGTGTTTGGAGACAGCCTCTCCGCGAATTATGGAATAGCCCAGCAACAAAGTTGGGTTAATTTATTACAGGCTAGGCTGGAGCAAACTTACCCCCGGTTTAAGATTGTAAATGCCAGTATCAGCGGAGAAACGACACAAGGGGGACGCTATCGCTTACCGCAAGCGCTAACTAAAACTCGCCCCGCGCTGGTGATTTTGGAACTCGGCGCCAACGACGGCTTACGCGGTCTACCCCCACAGTTAATGCAACAAAATTTAGAGGCAATGCTCGCACAAATTAAGGCGGCTAACGCCCGGGTTTTGCTTGTAGGTATGCATCTGCCGCCCAACTACGGCTCAGCTTATAACGAAAAGTTCCACCAGGTTTACCAAGAACTGGCGCGTCGCCATAAAATTGCGTTCGTGCCTTTTATGCTGGATAAACTTAGTCATCCTCTGCATTTTCAGGCCGACGGCGTACACCCTACCGCCGCGGCGCAAGTTACTATCTTAGAAACACTATGGCAGCAGCTTGCGCCTCTGCTTAAAACCATCCAATCGAGTTCACGTTAATTCTGCGCGAGCCGCGATTTTGGCTGCGGCGGATACCGCGTGAAGTAGCGTTTAATGCCGGCAACGATGGCGCCCGCCATTTTCTCTTGGTATTCCTCGTCGTTAAGCCGCGCTTCCTCTTCAGGGTTGCTGATGAATGCTGTTTCTACCAGGATAGAGGGGATATCCGGCGACTTTAAAACAGCGAACCCGGCTTGCTCCACCGCGGGTTTATGCAGCGTATTTATGCCACCTAACTCGGTTAACACGGATTTAGCGAGCTTTAAGCTGTCGTTGATAGTGGCCGTTTGGGATAAATCTAAAAGAGTTTTGGCAAGATAAGGGTCTTTGCCGTTGAGACTCACGCCGCCGATTAAATCCGATTCGTTTTCGCGCTGGGCCAGCCAGCGCGCCGCGGCGCTAGTTGCGCCCCGCTCGGAAAGCGCGAAAACCGACGAGCCACGCGCTTGTGGTTTGATAAACGCATCAGCGTGAATAGACAAAAATAGATCGGCGTTCACTTTGCGCGCTTTTGCTACGCGACTATGCAGGGGGATAAAATAATCCGCATCGCGAATCAGCACGCCACGCATGTTGGGTTCTTGGTCCAATTGATTCTTTACCTTGCGAGCGATAGCTAAGGTCACGTGTTTTTCGTAGGTCCCTTGGGCGCCTTTGGCACCCGGGTCTTCTCCACCATGTCCGGCATCCACGGCAATGATAGCTAAGCGCGTCACTTCCGGCGCCGGCTTTTTGCGGGGCTCGGTTTTATCCTCAGGCTTAAGCGGGATTTCTGGTTTGGGTTCTTCAATTGGCGGCAGCTGCCCGACCAAGCTCATCAAAGGGTCCACGGGATTCGCGGGATAAACGTCAACCACCAGACGGTGGCCATATTCGCCATAGGGTTTTAAGGTAAAAACGCTGGGTTTAACCTCGGTTTTCAAATCCATCACAATCCGCACAATGCCAGGCTTAAAACGAGCGGCGCGAACGAGTTTAATGTAAGGATCTAAGGAAGAAATTTTGCTGCTTATGGTGTAGAGATTGGTGTCTAAATCGACGTTTTCCAAGTCCAGCACCAAACGCTGTGGGTCGCTCATTAAAAAGAATCGATGAGAAATTGCAGTGGGCGATTCTATCGTCAAACGCGTATATTCGTCCGCGGGCCATACACGCACCGAGCTTACCGTCACCTCGGCGACGGCCCCGTGCGCCCATAAAGCGAACCACGCTATGAAGCAGCGCAGTAGAATTAATTGCCGGCGAGTTTGCTCAGGCATAGATCGCCAGATAAAGAATGAGCGCTCAACTTCGCAACACGCATGTCATTTTCCCATTTGAGTGTGATTGCAATATCCGCCGACGGAATCCCGCTGGCTTTTTCCGGCCATTCAACTAAGGTTACCGCTTCCGGCCCGAAGTATTGGCGAAAGCCCAAATCTTCCCACTCACGCACGTCCTTGAATCTATAAAAATCAAAGTGATATAAGTGTAACTTAGAAACTACATAAGATTCAAGTAAACTATAGGTTGGGCTTTTCACCAAGCCTACATAACCCAGCGCATGCAACAGCGCTTTCACCAGAAAAGTTTTGCCGCTGCCAAGTTCGCCGCTAAAATAAATGCGTAAACCCGGGTGTATAATGCCGGCCAAACGTGCCCCCAGCCTCACGCTGTCGGCTTCATTGATGAGCGTCACCTTAACTTCGTTCACTATGCCTCTTATGTCCCCTCATGGATTTTTACCAACTAGCGATCGCGATTAAAACCTGGGGAGCGGAGCTCGGGTTCCAGGCGGTGGGTATCAGCGATACTGACCTTAGCCCTGTTGAGCCCATGTTGCTCGCCTGGCTGTCGGCGGGTGCTCACGGTGATATGGATTATATGGCAATTCACGGTACTAAACGCGCCCGGCCTGCCGAACTTGTCCCGGGCACGTTGCGCGTTATCTCGGTGCGTCTAAATTATTTGCCTCCCACAGCCCGGGATAGCTGGGAAGTGTTAAGGGATGCCGACAAAGCGTTCATTTCTCGATACGCGCTCGGCCGTGACTATCACCGCGTCTTAAGAAAAAAATTGCAAAATCTTGCTGATAAAATTCAAAGCGAAATTGGCCCATTTGCATTTCGCGCTTTCGCCGATAGCGCACCGGTTATGGAAGTCGCCCTAGCAGAAAAAGCCGGCCTAGGCTGGCGCGGTAAGCATACTTTATTGCTAAGCCAGGATGTGGGCTCATGGTTTTTTCTGGGTGAACTTTATACCGACTTACCCTTGCCTACCGATCAACCGATTTTAGAACATTGCGGGACTTGCCAAAAATGTTTGGATGTTTGCCCGACTCAGGCGATTACCGCACCTTATAAATTAGACGCGCGACGCTGCATTTCTTATTTAACAATCGAACACAAAGGCAGTATCCCAGAAGATTTACGGCCTTTGATCGGTAATCGCGTTTACGGATGCGACGACTGCCAACTGGTTTGCCCGTGGAATAAGTTTGCGCAAGTAACGAATAGTCCAGACTTTCATGTACGTAATGGCTTAGATGATGTGGAGTTGGTTCCCTTATTCACGCTTGGCGAGGCGGAGTTCGAAGCGCTTTTTGCCGGTAGCCCGATAAAACGCATCGGCTATTTACGCTGGCTACGTAATCTGGCAATAGGGCTGGGAAACGCGCCGCCGAGCGCTGAGGCGATAACCGCGTTGCGGCACCGAGCTAACCACCCTTCTGCCTTGGTGCGCGAGCACGTGGCGTGGGCGTTAGCGCGCCAGCTTGGTACGAAGAACAGCGCTACACAGGGGGAAAGCCTTGTTTCTCCAGGCGCGACTAATCAGGGCACTTAGGTTACGCTTACGCTGTGGCGCCATGGCGCATGCGCGAATTGCTGGAGCAAAAAATCCAACATGGCGCTAACCCGTGTTGTTTTATGTTGTTTATGTAGATATACGGCGTGTAACGGCAGCGGCTCAGGTAAATGCCGGTCGCTTAATAATGGGATTAACTTGCCCTTACGAATTTCCTCGCCCACGATATTGTCACCCAAACGGATAATTCCGGCTCCCATTAAGCCTAACTGCAGTACCGTTTCTGCATTATTTGCCGTAATACTTCCCGATACTTCGATTACTTTAGGGCCTTTCGGGCCGCTAAATGGCCATCGATGAAGCGCAGCGCCGCTACGCAGAACAATGCAATTGTGGCGTACCAGCTCCCGAGGTTCTTGGGGAATGCCGTATTGAGACAAATAGGCGGGTGCCGCACAAATTAATCGCTGTAAATCGCAGATTTTGTGTGCTCGCAAAGCCGAGTTGCGCAATGCCCCGGTACGAATAGCGATATCGGTTTGTTCTTTGATTATGTCAACGAGACGGTCCGTGACATTGAGTTCGATTTGTATGTCCGGATACAGCGCCTGGAACCTGGGAAGAGCGGGTACGAATTGGTGTAAACCAAATGCAACGCCTACTGTAATGCGCAGCAGGCCGCGAGGTCGGGCTTGAAGCTGTGAAACTTCGATTTCCGCGTCGCGCATTTCTTCTAAAATCCCCTTGCTACGAGTAAAAAATGTAGCTCCCTCGGCGGTTAAGTTAAGTCTGCGGGTGCTACGGTTAAGTAACCTCACTGCCAAGCGCTCCTCAAGGCGGGAAACCAGTTTAGAAACAGCCGATGGACTAAGATTTAAGTCTCTTGCGGCTACAGAAAAACCCCCCAGTTCTACCGCCCTCACAAAAGCCAACAATTCCGTTGAGCTGATCATGGTCTCACCCTATTTATGACAATTTTTCACAAATTATATGCCAATAGTTGGGATTATCAATCTGCGTTACTTAAGTTATGGTTGGTACATATCGTTCAGTTAAGGGAGCTTGCTATGCAAGGTAATCGCATTGACAGATACGCACACCGCTTGCGCTCCAAAATACTCAAACGTCTGGTCAAACGTCTTACAATTAAACTTGGATTTTCCCTGCAGGAATTTTTGCGCCGCCCTGACTATAAGCAATGCCTGAACGCGCGGGGATTTTGGGATAAACAGCAGCGTGCGAGGTTAGACAAATAATCTGCTCAAGTCCATAGTGTTATTATGGCGCATGATTTTTATTGCCTATTCATGATACATGTAACGCGCTCCCTCGTTATTGACGAAGCTGAAATCGAAGAGAATTTTATTCGCGCTTCCGGTCCCGGTGGCCAAAACGTGAATAAGGTTTCCTCTGCCGTGCAGCTACGTTTTAACGTTAAACATTCTCCTTCTTTGCCCGAGGATGTACGCACACGCTTGGCGGCGCTGGCGGGCAGGCGCTTAACGAATGATGGGATGCTGATAATCGATGCTCGGCGTCATCGTACCCAGAACCGTAATCGCGAAGACGCGCGGCAACGCTTGATCAATTTGATACGCTTGGCGGCGCACAAGCCCCCTCAACGCGTTAAAACGCGGCCGAGCGCGGCCGCGAAAGAGCGGCGTTTACAAACGAAGCAACAACGAGGTGCAGTAAAACGCCAGCGAAGTGCGGTGGGAAATGAGGCCGATTAAACGCAAGCGTTACACTGAAAATCAGGGGTCGGCCGGCAATACGCCGGCGGCACGATTTTTTTTCTCGAAGGGTTCTTTTAAAGTCGTCACTGCAAAGCTATTTGCAGTACTATTTTGGCTGACTAGGGCAGCCCTGGTGTTTAGATTAGCGCTCGCGGCACCCGGAGGCGTCCATGCTTTGGCTTCTTTTTGCGCATCGCTAATTTGCATAGGCGTCATGGATAACATGACCATATCTCGCGCCTCCGCCGCACGAGGATGTGCTTTAGCGGCAGCTAAGTTAAACCAAAAATAGGCTTTGGTATTATCTAATGGTATGCCCTGACCGGTACGATACATCAGGCCTAAGTTATACTGCCCATTAGCATTGTCCTGCATAGCGGCTTTCTCAAACCATTTTACGGCCTCCGAAAAATTTTGTAGCGTGCCTCGACCCGCCTTATATGCCAGCCCTAGGTGGAATTGTGCCTCCGCGTGATTTTTCTCTGCCGCAACGCGGAACCATTTCGCAGATTCAATCGAATTTTCCAGGACTCCGCGGCCTTCCTTATAAATCATTGCCAACTGATATGCGGCCTCCGGGTCGCCTTTTTTAGCAAGCGGCAGCAGCGTTTTTTCGCTGTCTTGGGTAAACAACTCCACGCTGCTGATAGCGCGGGTGTTGGACACCTGATAAATTAATGCCCCAACCGCAAAGCCGAGAAGTAGTACGGTGACGGTTAAGGCCGTGCGATATTTCACCCGCGAGCTTATTTTCCATAAGCGATGCCCGCAAGCTTCGCAACGATAAGGCGACATAAATAAATTGCGTACGGACTGGTCAGATTTATTACGTACCGCTCTTCGTAAGGCGGCTTTATGACATTCCGGGCAGGTAGGCTGATTCATCGTAACTTTGAGCTGGTAATCCCGAATAAATTTAACTAACGGGCTTAAACCTAGTCATCTTATTTCCTATGAAAGCGTCATTGAATCTAGTGAGGTCCGGCAGATTATATAACCTAAAGCATGATATGCGCTTAAAAATATGTTCATCTTTCTAGTCAAACCTGGTCGCAAAGAGCGCCATAAATTTGCACGCATGGCCGATAACGTGCTAAAAATAGAGTAAGGAGCGAAAAGTTATGCGAGATTTGCACTATCTAGTTGAAACGGTTCAGAAAAATTGTGATATTACGGACGCGCGCTACGCCCGCGACATGACTATGTGCATTTATTTGTTAGGCATGCGCCAGTATTATCGCTGGGAACATGACGTTCCCTATTCACTTAACCTTCCCAAAGAGGAATTGGGAGCGTGGTTGAGTGAGCGAGAGAATCTCTGGAACACCATGGAATCCAGCGATTTTGCACCATTGCCGATGGCACCTGACATGTTGGATCCTTTTGACAGCGAAGCCGCAAACCGCACCTTAGTTCCTCAGGGTTACGTATATAGTGCCGGCCTGGGTCGATTCCGGCGACCCCATTTTTTTCTCGGTAATTTGCTGCGGGTAGAAACCCGCGCTGGATTTACCATTTTGGTTTCCGGGTGCGAGTATGCCCGGGACTTGATTGCCCCACCCGCGGTATTACAAAACCGTACGATTTTTTTGCGCCGGGAATCAGTGCGCCGTTTCCTTTGGGAAAAGTATGAAGAATGGCAATGGCGTCAGAAAAATGAAACCTTAAGTCGCGCTTTTGGTTGTTATGATTTCCTGGGTGATCCGGATGCGGCGTTAGAGCAGATGACCGACGTCGAGAGCGAGGCCATGATTCTCCACGAGCTGGGCGAGGGCATGGCTGGGGACCTCTTGGGCGAGCCCTGGAATGCCATGCGCTTGGCCCTTTCTAGTCGCAGCGTCGAAGTGGTGGCGCGCGCCGTGCGCGATCATTTGGCTGACTGTATTTCGACTCTTCCTTCGTTACTGGAAAATAACGCCGACAGTTCGTTGTACTTTTATTTTGCCAATTTTGATGGCATGCGCAAAGAACTTTTTCCGCGATTGCGCTTGGCCTACGATGCCTGGGTTGCCACGGGAAATAAAACCTCCTTAGCTGACGCCGTGCTGGCCGGAAAACTACACTGGGCTAAGGTCGCGGATCGGTTGATTAGCTCTTGTGAAAACGCAAACGATTGTGAAACAGCACTTAAAGAATTACTCAAAAATCATTTCAACGAATTTAAACTTTAGCGGGCGGTTTGTTAAACTAAACCGCTGCAATTAACTAGTGCTCATTGCCTTCTGGGTCTTTTTTGCGAATACCAATTTTACTTAAGGGCACGACCTTACTTTTTTGCTCCTGATCGGTGTAGTAAGGTTTTTCCTTAGCCGTATGGCCCGCCGCTTGGGCTAGCTCGGCTTCTCTTGCCGAAATTAACCCAAAGCATTCACGAATATCCGTAATAGTCTGTTCTGATAACGGACTAAGCATACCCGGTTGCGGGGTCACATCCTTCACAATATTAGCGAGCACCTTGCGCATGACGCGCAGAATTCTTTGCTCCTTATTTAAATTCTCTTCCTGCATTTGATCCTTTCTTGGGGGATGTATCCCCTATATTCATGGCAAATCTGATTTGGTTTGCGAATTCTTTAGTCCGCATTTTTAATTAATTCCAGGGTAATCGTAACGTGCGTGGATGGGGCCGCTATCGGCCAGCGCAATTCAATAATAAGCGCTTGCATTATTTTTTCAAAGCCTGCTTCCGATTGCGAAACGGTATGCAGCGGACGCGCTTTAAGACTTAGCGGGGGCTCGCAGGTCAAGCGAAGGTTTCCGCCTAAGTTATCGTCTTGCAAAATTAATTCGCCGCACGCCGGTAATTGCAGCTCCTCGCCAAACCCGCCAAGGATACCTTTATCGTAAATAAACCGCCCCCCTGGACCGTCGCAGCTGGGCATAGCGAGGTCTATTTCGGTGCTAAAGTGCCCCGGGGTGCCGGGAACACGCGCCGCGAACTGATAAGTCACTCGCAAGGAGTTCTTGGTTAATGCGTATGTTTTGGTAACGGTAAGTTCCCCGACCAAACCCTCGAAGCCTATGTGCGGCGAGGAAAGTAATGGTTGCGGCACATAGCTGATGGGCAGCGTGGCAACCGTCGTATGATAGAGATCGTAGAAACTGGTCATTAAACGTTCGTCTACAGCCAAATCTTGTCTGGAGATAGCATGGTTGAAATTAACGCGCTCATGCGGAGACAATATCCCGGATGCATCTCCGGCAGTACTGTTAATTCCTTCCGTATTTACTTTGCGATGGTAATGCTCCAGGCGGCGCGCGAGTGTGTCCGCCAAATTATGGTTCAAAAAATACACATCGAATTCACGTACCGAAGCAGAACCGTCTAGGGTAATGATGAGCTGCAGGTAACCATTTTGTATAAATAATTCTTCATTACCGTCGAGATCGATATCTTGTTTAAGAATGGTGGCGCGTGGCGCAACTTCATCCAGCATGCCTTCTAAACTCACTAAAGCCCGATAAACCGCCCGCCGCAGGTGGGGCAAATAAAGTCCGCCAAACAATCCATGCCAATAGGCATCATTGGCTTGACTTTCAAATAAGGCGCTACGCATCGCGACCGACTGCAACTTTTTTGGCAAATTGAAGTAGCGCTGCGATAAATTCAACATGCGTTTATGCATCCAATTTGATTCGGGGTAGCGGCTCAAAAAGTTTTTCCAGATACCGCCACGCAAAAAACTTTTATTTTTTTCGTATACGCCAGATTGTTTTGCGGATTCGATCATCGCGGCATAATCGTCGGCGCGCGCGGCCGGCAAGGTCCACTCGTTCATTTCGATGTAAGAAGTAGTCGGTAAATAAACGATGCCCCGAGTTTTCGCCTGGGCATAATAATCTTTAAAATGCTCGATTTTTATCAAAGGAGACGCGAGCACCCCTTTAATAAATTCATCTAACCAGCCCTTCTCATAAACCCATTCATAGGTGTCTGGCCAAATACCGAATTTCTCAATATCGTCAAAATAGATAGCCGCGGCATCATTGCCTACCTCAGCTAGGCTTTCAATATATTGCACCGCAGCACCGGCAGGCGAAAAAGGAATGCGGTAGCGTAACGCTTCAGAAATCGGAAACAAATCTAAACGCTTACCATCTTCCTCGGTGCTAAAAAATCCATTAAGATCTTTGGCATCCCGCCCGCTACATAAGAAATGGTAATCGTCCACGGTCACATAGCGTATTCCGCAGTCATGCAACGCGGGTACCACTGTTGCATCCCACACACGTTCGGTCAGCCAGGCGCCCGTGGGACGAAATCCAAGTTTTTTTTCTAATTTTTTTGATAGGCTATCGATTTGCGCAATGCGATCGCGGTTAGGGATAACAGCGAGCACCGGCTCGGTTTCCCCCCCACCGAACAACTCGATTTGACCTCGCTGTACCATCTGTTTTACGAGCCTAATATCGCTTGGGTAATGCGCGGCCAGGTAATCAAACAGCCAGCCACTATAATGCAGCGAAAACAAAAATTCCGGGTAACGAGATAGCGCCCGCAAAAATGGCCGGTAGCAGCGTTGGAATGCATCATCCACCACACTTGCGAAGTTGCCCACCGGTTGGTGCGCGTGAACGCCGAATAATAGCGTGATTTTTGCGCTCATAAGTTTATGTGCGCTTAAGTAGCCCGGCGCATAGCGCCGCGGGCTTCTGGTGAACCGCTCCCGGAGGAGACGGGCTGCCCTAAGGATTGAGGTACCGGCAACCCCAATAGACGATACAAATTCGATAAGTTTTCGCGGTAAAGCTTATCGAAATCTGCAACGCTATCTGCGGGATTGTAATCGCCAAACCACCAAAACCAATCTGAGGCTTCGCAATTTGCCAGTTGGCGCTCGGCCAGCGCCGCTTGCTCCGGACTTAAGCGCCCCGAGTCTATGGTCAAATCAAAACTTTGTTTGGCGGCTGCCAGTAAATCCCAAGCGCGATTTTTCGGCGCGGCGCCCATCCAGGTAGAAAAATTCCCATACACCCAGCTCCCAGCTGTGATCCGTGGCATTTTTCGCGGCTTAGCCGCATTTGCCGCGCGCGGTTGTTCCTGTAAATAATCCTTAAAGGTCGTCGTTTTAATTTGTGGGTGGTTAACCAAGGCGGCGTACAGACTCGACAAAAAGTAATAGCCGTTATAGGGGTAGTACTCCCAAGCGTTTTCGCCGTCTAAAATCACTGACACCACCGGTTCTTCATCACTGGGCGCGTATTTTAATATTTCCAGTAAATCAAAAATAAAATTATTTACCGCGTCTTGTGCGTCCCACTTGGCGTATTCGAAACCTATCTTATCGGAAAGCTTTTCGTCCCGAAAAAAACAACTGAGCTGCTGAGCGCCTTCTTGCACGTGATAAGACCGATACAAATAATCAGTGCGCGGCGAAAGATCCTCGCCGGCGTTGGCCAAACTGTTTGCCAAAACGCCCTCGCCAGTAGCGGTCCAGGCCACGCCTTCCCTGGCCATGAGGCGTACGAATTCTTCGGAAACGCCCCCTTCGGCCGGCCACACGCCATGCGCGGGCTCGCCAAAACGCGTTTGGTGGGAAGTTAAAGATGCGGTCACGTGAAACGATGCGCGTTTTCTGCCGCCGCGATAGCGTGCCGCATCCGGCAAGTCGCTTTGCGGCCACGCCTCGCGCGCGGATTTGAAATCGATGAGCAACGGACAAATAGGATGAAAGTATGGCGTCGTAGAAATTTCGATTTGCCTCGCGGCCAGGAGCGCTTTATACCGCGGAATGATGTCTTGTATTACGGCCGCAATCAATTCGAAGAACTTCTGCCGTTCAGCAAACTGAAACTCACCCCCTTGTGCCATTAAGTTTGCTATCAAGGGATAACGGCGGCGCACGCTTTCGCCCGTCCAGACTAAGTGATACCACGTGAGCAAGTCCGCGAGGTATTGCCCCGATAAATATTGATGGCCCGTACTGCCTTTTTCATTGGCTAATTTAAATAATTCGTGGATATGTTTGTAGTAAGGGAAGGGCTCGAGCATGGTAGCGTGGTTGCAGGCAAAACAACGACTCAGTATTAATTCACGCTCTACCTTCGTATAGGAATTAGGGTCTTCAACCAACAACAGCTTCAGTAACGGATCGGTTACTTCTTTCTGAGCCAATTGGATGGCGTACACTTCCAATTGCTCCAACAATATCGGCACGAAGTTAAACACTGCACGAGCCTTGGGATTGGCCTCCAAATGGTAAGCCATATCACTATAGTCTTTTAGTGCGTGCAAATAAGTCCAGGGGAGATGGAATTCACCGCTTGAATAGTGCCGGTAGTCAGGCTGATGCATATGCCAGCACAGGATTAAATTAAGTTTGCGCAT
>CAYYOS010000043.1:0-467 GCA_964473355.1 uncultured Burkholderiales bacterium
AAAATCTTCGGTTTAACTAAGGTACAATCCCTATTTTTATTACGTTGGGGTCTCGTATGGGTGTTGTGGCGGTAGTGGGCTTAGGTTATGTCGGCTTGCCATTGGCAATGGAATTCGGCAAAAAACAAGAGACCATAGGGTTTGATCTTTCAGAAAGCAAAGTTAAAAGCTACCAGTCTTTTATCGATCCCACCGGCGAAGTTTCCAGCGATGAGTTGCGCGCAGCCAAACACCTACGCGTGACCACTGACCCTACGGCACTCAAAACCGCTGACTATATTATTGTCGCCGTACCCACGCCGGTGGACGAAGCCCACCAGCCGGATTTTTCCCCGCTGGTAAGTTCTAGCCGCTCGGTCGGACAGAATTTAAAAAAAGGTGCGATCGTGATTTACGAATCGACCGTTTATCCCGGCGCCACTGAAGAAGTCTGCGTGCCCATTCTGGAACAATATTCCGGGCTGAAA
>CAYYOS010000043.1:488-17575 GCA_964473355.1 uncultured Burkholderiales bacterium
TTTTCATGTCGGATATTCCCCTGAGCGTATCAATCCTGGGGACAAAGAACACACCTTAACCAAGATCTTAAAAGTGGTATCGGGTGATGATGCCGCCACCTTGGAAAAAGTCGCGACCTTGTATGAATCGATTGTGACAGCGGGTGTACATCGCGCTTCCTCTATTAAGGTTGCAGAAGCCGCTAAGGTTATCGAAAACACCCAGCGTGATTTAAATATTGCACTCATGAATGAGTTATCTATCATTTTTGATAAGCTCGGCATCGATACCATGGAGGTGCTCAATGCCGCTGGCACGAAGTGGAATTTCCTGCCCTTTAGGCCGGGTTTAGTAGGCGGCCATTGCATTGGCGTTGATCCGTATTACTTAACACATAAAGCCGATATGTTGGGCTATCACCCGCAAGTTATCTTGGCGGGACGGCGTATTAACGACGGCATGGGAAAGTTTATTGCCGAGCAAACCATAAAGAATATGATCAAGTCCGGCAGCCAAGTTAAAGGGGCCAAAGTTATTGTGCTGGGTTTAACGTTTAAAGAAAATTGTGCGGATATTCGCAATTCAAAAGTAATAGACGTTATTAATGAACTAAAGACTTACGGCGTTGATATTTTTGTGCATGATCCGGTCGCCGATCACGCCGAAGCAAAACACGAATACGGTTTGGCGCTCACCACTTGGGAGAACTTGCCGCAGGCGGATGCCATCGTCGCCGCAGTCTCACATAAAGACTATCTAGATAAACCTAACCATGATTTTCTAAAAAAACTAAAAGGCGCGGGTTGCTTTATTGATGTTAAATCACAGTTTGATACCGCGGGTTTGGCGAAAGAGGGCTTAACAGTATGGCGGTTGTAAACCATTCAGCTTATCAAAAAATCTCGGCGCAGCTTAAGGCCAAGCCCGCCACTTGGCTTATCACGGGCGTTGCCGGGTTTATCGGCTCTAACTTATTGGAGACCTTATTAAAACTCAACCAAAAAGTTGTGGGGTTAGATAATCTTGCCACGGGACACAAAAAAAACCTGACAGAAGTCGAACAATTGGTAGGCCCGGCGATGTGGAAAAATTTTCACTGGCTGCAGGGCGACATCGTCGACTTAGAGACCTGCCGAGAGGCGTGTCGCGACGTGGATTATGTGTTACACCAGGCGGCATTGGGTTCCGTCCCGCGTTCCATAGAGGACCCGCTATTAACCAACCAAAGCAACGTCACCGGTTTTTTAAACATGTTGGTGGCCTCGCGTGACGCCGGGGTTAAGCGTTTTATCTATGCAGCGTCGAGCTCTACCTATGGCGATCATCCGGATTTGCCAAAAGTTGAAGACGTCATCGGCAAGCCGCTCTCACCTTACGCCGTGACCAAATATGTAAATGAGTTGTATGCCGATGTCTTTCAACGTTGCTATGGATTCAATAGTATTGGCCTGCGTTATTTTAATATTTTCGGCCCGCGCCAAGATCCGGAAGGCGCTTATGCCGCGGTTATACCAAAATGGATAGCTAGCCTTATTGCCGGTGAACCTATCTACGTGAATGGTGATGGTGAGACCACTCGAGATTTTTGTTTTATAGACAACGCGGTGCAAGCGAATCTGTTGGCGGCCTTAAGTGATCACCCGGGTGCGATGAATGAAGTTTACAACGTTGCCTTAAATGAGCGCATCAGTTTAAACCAATTGTTCGACGCCATACACGCACTGTTGTTGCCGCGCTTTCCGCACTTGGCAGGCGTTAAACCCGTGTATCGTGATTTTCGCGCGGGTGACGTGCGGCATTCGCAAGCCGATATTTCCAAAGCGCAAACGCGCTTAGGTTACGCACCGACGCACCGCGTCGCGGAAGGGTTGAAGTCCGCTATGGATTGGTACGTTAACGACTTAACCGATAATCGTTTAGTCCGCCTTTGAGGTTATTCTCATTTCTATTTCTGCTTGTTGTTTTTCGTTTTAGTCTCGCCGCAAACTTACCACCGCCAGTCCAGGCAGCATTGGCGGATGCGGGCATCCCCAAGGACGCGGTGGGCATCGTGGTTTACGATACCGCCCGCAAAAAATCGGTTCTAACCCATAACGCTAGTCGCGCATTTAATCCGGCGTCGACCATGAAGCTCCTGACGACCTTTGCCGGTTTGGAATTGTTGGGCCCCAACTTTTCCTGGCGCACCGAGGCTTACATTACCGGTGACCTAGAGCATGGCGTACTGAATGGCGATTTAATTATTAAAGGTTATGGCGATCCCTCCTTAACCCTGGAAAAATTTTGGCTGTTGTTACATAAGCTGCGCCTAGCGGGTTTGCGGGATATTCGGGGCGATTTAGTTTTGGACACGCAATACTTTTCGATTCCGCCCCATGATCCGGCAGAGTTCGACGACAAGCCCGAACGCGCTTACAACGTCGGCCCACAATCTTTGTTAGTTAACTATAAGGCATTCGAATTTCAAATTTCTGCCGATAATAAAAATGTTTTTGTGCGTGCAGATCCGCCCTTAAGCGAGCTAAAAATAGTCAATAATCTTACGCTCGCTGTCGGCGAGTGCGCTCAGAATTGGCGCGACGCTATAGAAATCGGCACTCACGATACCCCGCAATTTAAAACGGTGGAATTTAGCGGAAGCTACGCCCAGCTATGCGGCATACGTTCCATTTACTTAGGACTTTTCGACAACACGCGTTACGTTTTTGGCGTGTTTAAAAAACTTTGGGAAGAGTCCGGTGGCAAGTTTTCGGGTACAGTCCGCTTAGGCGCTGTGCCTGCGGGAGGTAGATTGCTAGCAACACAGGCGTCTCCACCTTTAAGCGAGGTAGTGCGCGATATCAATAAATTCAGCAACAACGTCATGGCGAGACAACTGTTTCTAACCATCAGCAGCGAATTATCCGGCGAGCCCGGTTCCACGCAAAACGCCGCGACCATCCTTAAGCAGTGGCTAATTACTCGCGGTTTGTATTTCGATACACTCGTTTTGGAAAACGGCGCGGGGCTATCTAGAAAAGAACGGATTACACCCATGGACCTGAGTGAGCTGTTGCTGGCCGCCTACAAAAGCCCTTTAATGCCAGAATTCATTGCATCCTTACCCTTGCTGTCGGTAGACGGCACCATGCAAAAAAGGTTGAAAGGGCAAGACATATCCGGGCAGGCCCATATAAAAACCGGCAGCTTAGACCAAGTTCGCGCGATAGCGGGCTATGTACAGGATAGGCGGGGACGGTTAATCATAGTCGTATTTTTAATTAACCATAGCCGTGCCGCCGAGAGTCAGGGTGCACAAGATAAGCTATTAAAATGGATATATCAAAGAGGCTAAGTATTTTTTTAACGCACCGTTATTCGCTCGCGCTAGCGTTAACCCCGTGGCGGCAGGCGCACAATACTAAACCAAAACTCCTCGATGCGGTTAACAATCAGCGCAAATTGCGTGAAGTCGACCGGCTTGGTAATAAAACAGTTAGCGTGCAAATCGTAAGATTGTAGTACTTCTTCATCCGACTGCGAGGTACTCAGTACCACTACCGGAATGGCCCGCAAAGCCGGGTCAGACTTAACCTCCGCCAGTACCTCACGCCCACTTTTCTTGGGTAGATTAAGATCGAGCAGCATTAGGTCCGGGCGTGGCGATTGCGTATACTCCCCTTCGCGGCGCAGGAATTTCAAGGCCTCCACGCCATCCGTAACCGTATGCAATCGATTATGGATTTTAGCGTCGCGCAACGCCTCGCGAGTTAGGCGCGCGTCGGCCGGATTGTCTTCTACCAATAAAATTTCAACCGGATTTATGCTCATCGTTATTACTCCTTTGCTGCGGCTAGGGTAAAAAAGAAGGTCGTTCCTTTGCCCGCTTCCGATTCTACCCAAATGCGCCCCGCGTGGCGTTCGACAATTTTTTTACAAATGGCCAGGCCGATTCCGGTTCCCGCATAGTGCTCCCGGGTGTGCAGGCGCTGGAAGATAACAAAAATACGTTGATGAAACTCCCGGTCGATGCCGATGCCGTTATCACGCACCCCAATGCGCCACATTTTTCCGTCACGAGCGGTACTTACGTGCACGGCAGGCGGGTTGTTACCCCGGAACTTCAGGGCATTGCTAATCAGGTTTTGAAGTAATTGGGTCAGCTCACCGGTATCACCCCAAACTTGGGGAAGGGGATCATGCGTAATTTGCGCCTGCGATTCATCGATTGCCGATTTGAGATTGCGCAAGGTCAAATCGTAGACCGTCTGCAGCGTGCAGGGCGCCAATGCAGTGCGTCGCCCAACGCGCGAATACATCAGCAGATCTTGAATAAGGCGTTGCATGCGCGTGGCACCGTCCACCGCATAGGCAATGAATTCGTTGGCGTCCTTGTCAAGCTTGTCCGGATAACGCTTGGCTAGTAACTGGGTATAACTCGACACCATGCGCAACGGTTCTTGCAGGTCGTGGGAGGCGACATATGCAAATTGTTCCAATTCAGCGTTAGAGCGTTCCAATTCGTGCGTCTTGGCCTGCAACTCTTCTTCAGCGTGTTTGCGCTCCGTAATGTCGTAATTTACCCCAACCATTCGAATAGGTTGGTGTTGTGCGTCCCACGTGACTTCGCCATTGGCTTTAAGGTGGCGGATGGTGCCATCCGGCCAAAGCACTCGAAATTCAATATCGAAAGCTGCTTCACCACTTAATGCTTGATGGATGGCGTGGTCACAATATCCACGATCCTCAGGATGCACGCCTGCCAACCAGGCTTCGTATGCCGCGCCGAAATCAGCGCGGTGGATCCCGTACAGCCTAAACATCTGACTGTCCCAGCTTAGCGTATTTTTGACGAGATCCCAATCCCAGGTCCCAATGCTTGCCGAGCGCGTGGCGATATCTAGCCTTTCCGCCAGTTCTTTAACCACCAGTTCGGTTTGCCGCCGCTTGCCGATGTCGCGAATCGAGCTCGAGACTAGTACCCCTGCTTCGGTGCGCAGCGGACTCAGGCTGATCTCAACGGGAAATTCGCTGCCATCTTTGCGTCGTCCGTAAAGTTCCAGTCCCTGGCCCATTGCGCGCACGCGGGGGTCGGTGAAAAACTGATCCCGGTATTGGGGGTAATGATCCCGAAACCGCTCAGGGATCAACAGCTCCACCGGCTGATCCAATAACTCTTGGCGTACATAACCGAAGAGGAGTTCCGTCTGCCTGTTAATCAGTACGATTTTTCCGGAGCTTTCCACAATTACCATGGCATCCGGTGCGGACTCAAGCAGGCCCCGAAAACGCTCCTCGCTAGCACGTAGCTTTAAGGTCATATCCGAAGCGAGACGCAAGGCGCGTTTACCCGTGCTGGATAAAGACCAAATAAACCCAAATAGTAACAAGCTTATGAGGGTCCCACCAAAAAGTATCAGTGTGGGCGTGTAACTTATTACTTCAGCATCGAATTCCGGGAGGCTGCTATAACTCAAGGTCCACCAATGGCCATAAATTTCCACGGAGCGAACTTGGCGGAAGCGTGAATGCAGGCCGGCGTCCGCTCGCGCCGTGCCGAGATCGTCGTCATAGATCAGCTTTGCGGCATTAATCTCCTTTCCGTCGTAGATTTTAAAGGCTATCTTAGGCGGCATTTTGGCGAACAGGCTCACCATCAGATCGTTCGCGCGGTAAGGACTATAAACAAAGCCAATTAATGCCGCTTGGCGTTGTTCGACGCTAGCGACAACTTCTCCCCTGCGATATACCGGCAAATACAATAGAAAACCAGGCTGCACATCCCCTGCGGCTTCCTGCACCAACACAACCTTGCCTGACAAGGCTGGCATACCCTGGTCGCGCGCATACTGCATGGCGGTACGGCGTGTCGATTCTGCATACATGTCATAACCAAAGGCGCGCAAGTTACTGCCTTTAAATGGTTCGATATAGAGGATGGGAAAATATTCGTCGCGCGCGCCAGGTGGGTGTATCGTGTACTGAGGGAATCCTTGGGCACGAATGCTCTGAATATGCGCGTCGTGTTCCGCGGGCTGCACGCGCAGGCTAAACCCGACCCCCTGAATCCCCGGATAGCGAACTTCAAGGTTGAGGCTGCTGACAAAGTCGCGCCATTTCCTGCGATCTGCGTTTTCCGAGGCCAATACCAATCCGCGTGCGCCATATAAAATCTGCGCATGATGCTGCATGCGTACACGTAGCGTTTCCTCGATACGCTGCACTGATTGATCGAAACGCCGCAGGGCGTCCTGCTGAATATTCTCTTGCGCGGCATACCAGACCAAAAGCGTTACGGTTAGTGCGGCGACCAACACCAACCAGGCAGGACTAAAGGTCGCCCGCTCGGCTAAAGAAATTTCGCTGTTATCTGGGTTGCTACGAAAATCATTCCAGGCGATCGCGAGTAGACCCAGGCTTATCGCCACGAAACCAGTCGCTGTGTGCACCGCCATTTGGGTAAACGCCCCCCAGCTGGTGGCCAAGGTGATTTGCGTCAAATAGGCCAGTAATACCGATGCCCCCAAGACGAATGTCAGCATAGCCAGTGTTCCAATCATCATCCATGCTTTGATGAGCAGCGCGTGCAAAGTGGCTATCCACAACGACAAACCTACCAGCACGAAGGCTGTGGCGGTATTCGCGCCCATGCGCCCAGGATGTGATACGCCCGCGGATGGGGCGACCTTCAGGAACAATTGATCGACGCCGAGATGAACGTCGAAAGCATACTGAAACAGCGTGAGAAGCCCAACCACGATCGGCCATGCTACAAGCAGGCGCGCCGCAGGGAATTTCCCCCACGCCGTAGCCATCAAAGCCAGCCCAACGGCAAAAAAGGCGAGGGCAGTATTAAACTGCATGGCCGCGAACCCGGGACGAATTTGCGTGAGCGCGGTATCGCTAACCAACCAACCTATAATAACCGTCACACCGAGCAGCGCAACTCCGCTTCCAGTCGCGATAAGCAAATGACTTACCCACGGCACAAACCTGCCGTTAGACATCTTGCCTGGTCAGTAATTGCCCCGCCTCGAGGGCGGGGAGCGGGCGGCTAAAATAATAGCCTTGCGCGAAATCACAGCCGTGCGCACGTAAAAATTGCCACTGCGCTTCGGTTTCCACGCCTTCGGCGACCACGGTGACGTTCAGGCGATGCGCCATCTCAATTACGGTTTGTACTATCGCCTCATCACGCGGATCACGGCCAATACCTTCCACAAAGCTGCGGTCGATCTTGAGCGTGTCTACAGGGAATCGCTTGAGATATACGAACGAAGAATAGCCGGTTCCGAAATCATCTATCGCCAGGCGCACGCCCGCTTCCTTCAGTGTCTGCAATTTGGTCGCCGCCTCCTCATTGTTTAATAGGCTTTCGGTGATCTCTAACTCCAGCTGTGCGGGCGAGAAGTTCTGCCGGGATATGGTAGCAAGCACGGTGGGCACGAAATCGGGTTGACTGACTTGCCGAGCCGAAAGATTTACCGCAATACGCAGACTTGGATCCCAGGCTTTACTCTGAGCGCAGGCATGATCCAGCGCCCAGGCGCCTATCGGCACGATCATCCCACTCTCCTCGGCGATTGGAATAAATTCGGCCGGCGGCAATAGACCGCGCTGTGAGTGTTGCCAACGAAGCAAGGCCTCGTGTGCCACGGTACTTCCATCCACTACGTTGACGACCGGCTGATAGTGTAAAACACATTCGCCGCGTTCTAAGGCATGATGCAACGACCATTCCAGCGTCAGGCGCTCGTTTGCGCGTTCATTCATTTCCTTGGAGTACAACTGAAAACTGTTTTTGCCTTCCTCTTTGGCGCGATACAGGGCGACGTCGGCATTTTTAAGGAGCGCTTCTGGCACGCTGCCATTGCGTGGATAGAGGGCGGCACCGATGCTAATAGTCATGTGCAATTCTTCTTTGCCGGCAATAAAAGGTGTTTGCATGGCCTGGAGGATTTTCTGTGCAACTAGGCTTACATCGGCCTCATAAGCCAGATCGCCCAGCAAGATACAAAACTCGTCACCGCCAAGACGTCCCACCGTGTCACCCTCGCGTACACAGGCGGTTAAACGTTGTGCCGTGGCGTGAATAATCTCGTCGCCGACGGCATGACCAAGTGTGTCGTTAACGCGCTTGAAATTGTCTAAATCGAGCAATAATAGCGCGGCACTCCGGACGTGACGTTGCGCCTGCGCAATTACTTGATGGGCGTTTTCCATGAGTAGGGTGCGGTTCGCGAGTCCGGTGAAATCGTCATGGGTAGCAAGAAAATCGAGGCGCTCCTCAGCACGTTTGCGTTCCATCGCATAGCACAAGGCTCGCTGTAACGACTCATCATTCAGCAGGTCTTTGGTGAGAAAATCTTGCGCCCCGGCGCGCACTGCCCTAATGGCAATCTCCCGATCGTTCTGTCCACTGAGTACTACAATCGGTAAATGTGGTGCGCTACGATGTACGCGATGCACGGTTTCCAGGCCGACGGAATCAGGTAAGCCTAAATCGAGCAGGGTAACATCGAGGTTTCCTTGCTCAATGCGCGCCAGTGCTCCAGCTAAATCTTCGACGCGCTCCACCTCCAAAGTCAGATGGCTGGAGGTTAACGATTCGGCGATTAGACGAGCGTCCGCGGCGTTATCTTCCACCACCAATACCCGCACGACGCCAGGTGATGTGTCTTTGTCCGAACGCGGTAGCCGCACGATGTTGACCCAGAAATCCTCGAAGCCTCGCACTATCTGAATAAACCGCGAAAAATCCACCGGTTTGGTGATATAACAGTTCGCATACCCCTGATATGCATGCTCAATATCCGTTTCGTTTCCCGAGTTGGTGATAATTGTCACGGGAATTTGGCGTAATAGCGGATCGTTCTTAATTTCCTCCAAGACCTCATGACCGCTCTTTCGCGGCAAATTGAGATCGAGTAACACGAGATCGGGTCGTATCGCGTCGTGAAAACGGCCCAGGCGGCGCAAGTACTGAATGGCTTCCACCCCATCGCTCACTACCTGTAAGTGGTTCAGTAGCTTGCTGTCCTTGAGCGCTTCGAGCGTGAGGCGCACGTCGCCGGGATTATCCTCAACAAGCAGGATTTCGATGGGACGAGGGGCAACGTTAGCGATAGAATCCATGAGAGCTCAGATGCCTTAGCAAAACACGAACAGGGCAGGCGTGTGGGGATGGAGAATAGTCACGAGGCCCGCCGCTTGGTCCGCTTAATTTCGTACATTTGCGCATCGGCTAAAGCCAACAACTCTTCAAGCGTGGCATGGGCATTGGGATGCTGATGGACTATACCGATGCTCATAGCTAGCGCATACGGCAAGACGCGTTGGTCATTTACTTCCGTTAGCGTTTGTTGCAGTCGCGTCTGCGCCGTCTGCGTTTCGCCTCTGGGTTCAAGATGTAGAACCACGAATTCATCTCCGCCTAGGCGGGCCAGCACGTCGGACTCTCGAAACACCCGACGTAGTATGGCTGCCACCGTACGCAGTGCCCTGTCGCCTTCTTCATGACCATAATTGTCGTTAATGCTTTTCATGTTATCCAAGTCGATATAAATAAGTGCCGCATTCAATCGTGCGCGCTTGGCAAGGAAAAGATTTTGCTGCGCAACCGAAAGGAAACCTCGGCGATTATGCAGCCCAGTGAGTTCATCGGTGAGAGAAAGCGCCCGCAGCTGTTCTTCCATGTTTTTACGCGCGCTTATGTCCGCGATAGTGCCGACATAACCCGTAACTACCCCGGCATGATTACGCCGTGCCGCCGTGCTGGTAAAAACCCAGCAAATTTGTCCATCCGTGGATTGCAGCCGATATTCCATTGCAAATTCACCCCCGGATTGAATAGCAGTTTGCCACGCGCTAAGCACAATACTTTTATCCTCGCTATGGATCGCGTTAAGCCAGCCCATGCCGTTACTCTGCTCAGCAGTAAGTCCGGCCATGCTACACCAGCGTGAGTTAGCGTAACGCCACTCTCCTTCAGTATTCGTCAAAAAAATGCCCGCTGGCGCATGCGCGGCCAATGTACGAAAAACATCCTCGCTTTTTTTTAAAGCCGTTTCAGCGTGATGCTGTGCCGTTACGTCTTGGGCATAGCCAATCACATAAGGACTACCGAGATGATCGCGATGCAACACATTTTTATACGCGAATATATGTACTTGCTGCGCACGATCTAGTAGCCCTAATAAACCACTATCTGAATTATTATCTTGGATTCTTTTTAGATAGGTATCAAACTCCTGCTGAAATCCTGGCGCCAAAAGTTCGCGCAAGTTCCGGCCAATCAGACCAGCCGGCGTATAACCCAATTCCTGGGCACCCGCGGGATTCACCGTAAGCAGATTACCGGCTATATCGTGTGTGCAAATTAGGCCTAAGCTTTCCTCAAAAAGGTCACGATATCGCCGCTCACTGTCACGCAGCATCTGAGCTGCTTTTTTGCGCTCAATGGCATAACGCAAGGTGCGAGTTAAAGAATCCGGCGTGACCTTACCCTTAACCAAATAATCCTGCGCACCCAGGGCTAAAGCTTTCGACGCGAGCGCTTCGTTATCGAGTCCGGTAAACACGACAATAGGTAGCGCCGGTGCTTTTGCCTGAGCCCGTTCCAGGCTACCGAGATGAGTGGAATCCGGTAGCGAAAGATCAAGAAGCATCACAGCGAATGGTTCGCGTTCCAGAAGCGTGAGTGCCTCGGCTAAATGGGTCGTATGGATTAATTCAAATTCCTCTGAGCCGGATTCCCGGAACATTTCCTCGACCAGACGAGCGTCTGCCGGGCTGTCTTCAATAAGCAATACGCGAACCGATGAAGGGCATGGCCCACTGCTTTCCAGGGCACCACCCTGGGGGCGTGGCCATGACGGATCTTCGTGTGCTCGTGTCATATGTCTTTCCTAAGGACGCCCGCTAAGAGTGGGCGGCGCGGTGCAGAACCGATAGATTCTTCCATTACTACGTCATAGTCAAGTAGGCGCTAAGTCTGTCAGCAAGGCGTCTACATTCGCTAAACTAGGGGCATAGACTTGCATTATCCGATAACTAATTTCCGTACACATGGGCACCGCTAGCAATTTATAAAACTGACTATCTTCGGTGGGGCGCAGCGTCGCGCGAACGGGAGTTCGCAAAGCTACTTTATGGAGAGCGTCGGCGCCATGGGGCGTGGTTGAATGAGAGTAGGAATAAACTGCCTCGATACAATGACATTATCCCAATAGCGGTGTTCGTCGACTGGGTCATACTCGAGCCGATCGGCTTGACGGCCGACCTCAACCATGTCCAGCATATAGAATGCGCTTTTGCCAATATCGCTACTTTGCGGACTATTAGGGTTATTTGAGCGGTAGTCCACATCGAGTTTTTCATATACCAAAACATTATCGACCCATAAGCGGAAGATGCCATTTTTTGGGCTGATCTCTGACGATGTGCTCGGGCTATTAAGCTTTATCTCCATCTGTAGTGCGGTCCATTGGCCGCGCATTAATTGGCCGATTCCTTCAAGAGAAGCGCCGACACCGCCTGGGCCGCCATATCCCAGGCGTAAGGTCACGTGTTGGGCGCTGCGGGTGGGAGGCTCGCTCGTTAAAAAGAACCCAAACGCGGGTCGTTCGGCGGAACCGCTCGCAGGATCGATGTTGCTTTTAAAATAAACCAGCTTACGCTGAATCGCTCTGTTAACTCCATACAGGGTCGTCGAATTGGGAATAAGCACATAACCACGAAAAAACAAATGGTCGGTCGTCTGACTTAAATTTAAGTACAACAGCTTATTATCGTCATGATGGATCGGCGCGTTACTGGGTATAACATAACGAAACCGTGCCACCCGGGTGCCGTCTCGTAGCGGTGATGTCGAGTTCAAGTCGCCGCCGCTGGGGTTGAGTACATTGGTAATGGCAGTGTTGTCATAAACGGCGGTCCATCGGGAAAAATTACCTGTCTCGAAATCGTCACAAAAGATCCACGCCGGTTGTAAAGTGTCGCACTCTGCAGCACGCGCTTGAAAGCTAGCAGCGCTGAGACAGCAGGTTAGAAACAACTGGGCAAATAATTGCTTCCTCTTGCGATTTCTTTCCCTATTCATTGAGACCGCCGGTGTACCACCTTACTGCACGCGCAAGAAAGTGGGAGAGTTCGGACGTGCTCCAATTAAGGAGTTGTATTGTGAATCGGTGGAAACATCATCAATGTATAAAATGCCGCCGTCCGTGGCCGTGCCATTTAATTGAAAATACGGCGCCAACATCCAGCCGCTCCAACCTTCTGTCAAAATATGATTGGGGTCGCTGTGTAACTTGAAATTGTTGTATTCCCCGATGGACACGCCGTCGACCCACGCCTGGAATTGGGCATCGCAGTTGACACTGGCGGTGCAGGTGTCGGCGGTATTGGGTTTAACTTTCACGATGTACTCATGCCAGCGGCCGTCCGCTCTCGATCTGAAATCGTAGGGGATGTATAGATTCTCGTCGGTGTTGCCCGATCCGTCCGCCAACCGGCAACCGGCACTATCGCACTCGCCAAGGAGAAAACCAAAACTCTGCAAGTACCCAGTATAGCCCTGAGCTCCGGAACCATTGACTAATGGTCCACCGATGGTACGGCTGGCCTTGGTCTTGGCCGTGGCGCTTCCCCAACTGAACCCTGGCTCGATACGCATCCACCAGCGATAATACAACGCCGGAGCGCCGACGAATTTGAATGGATAGTCAAACGGCGTGACATCGACGCCCAACTGTTGATTGCCGTTGTCATCGCCGACGACCCTCATTTTCATCGAACAGAATCCCGAACGCGCCACCGTGCAATCGCGAACAGTGTTACCAAAAAACGAATAGCGGTCGCTTTCCATGTTCCAATTGAAATAATTTACGGCCTGCGCATCGGCAATACCGAGCCGGACAAGGGCGCCGCAAACAAGTATCCATATCGGCGGGTGCATTTTGCGGTACATGGCTTACTGTACACTCAGGGTCGGCGGGTTCGGGCGCGGTCCAGTTATCGGCCCAACGGTTTCATTGCCGGTGAGATAGGCGCCGCGATGGATTGTGTCGTTGGTTTGACCATTGCCGTTAAGATCCAAGAAATCGATGCCGGCGTTGCGCGCTGGTGAATTGGCGGCCAGCCGGAAATCGCGGCCGGCGCTAGAGACAAACAGCGGATTATTGGTATCCGAGCGGCGATCGTCATTAATACCGTTTTGCCAGGTCGTGAAACTGTTAGTGTTGGTAGCACCGTAAATCCAACCGCCGACACTGTGATAAGTCTGATAGTCCGCGGCGAAATTTTTTACGGCAGCAATCTCTGTCCAAATACCATAATTCGAATTGCTTACGATATTGTTTTGGATGACGAGATTGGATTGATTCATATCATTCGAAAAATAGATGCCGCTGTTTAGGTTCACCATGGTGTTATTAACCACGTAAACATAAGTCGCGTTTTCAGCCAGGTTTACACCGTGGCCGCGATCGCCCGGCGTGCTGCTCGCGCCGTCGAGGATCAGGTTTTGGTACACGCGCACCGGTGCGGCAGCGGTGCCGGAATAGGATACACGTACGCCCTTGTAACAGCCGCGAATGACGTTATAACGGATGACAACGCCGCTATTGTTTCTGCCCTTGGGGAATACGCCCGCGCCACAACCAGTGATCTCATTATGTTCAATGGTGATGCCGTGGCTGCCATAGAGCATGACACCAGCGCCATTGTGGCTCCATACCGCATAGTCGGGGACGTACGCGCCTTGGATATCATAAATGCGGCAATTGCGCACTGTGCTGTTGCGCGCATCTTCAAAACGTACGCCATTATGGTTGTCACCATAAGTCTGCCGGCGACCTTGAATAGTGCATCCATCTATGGTCACATAGTCTGAATTCCATACCACGGTCGAGCCGGTATCCGGATGGATAGTGACATCGTTTTCGTCAATGTGAAATCCAAACCAGTGAATGTATTGCCGCCCCAATGTCCCCAGCACTGGGCCGCTTGCGGCGCGCTCGCAAGCGTTGGCGCAATCGTGCGCGAGATCGACGCGGCCTTGCGCACGAATGATGATGGGACTGCCAGCCGTACCATTGTTGATGGGATTGAAGGCGGGTTCGTAGCGCAAGCCGGTGCCGCGCACCGTGTAGCGCCCCGCAGCCACAAGGACCACATCGCCCGCTTGGGCTGCTTCAATTGCTATCGCCGCATTTGGTCGGCGCGCGCCGCGCAGCGCACGGTCCAGTGTTCGCCAAGGCGCGGCAGCACTATTACCGGCATAGCTTATGGTATCGTTTCCGCTAGCTGCGTCGACATACAGATTTTTCGCGATGGCGTTCAGTGGCGTCGCAGTCAGTAACACGAGACATCCGACTAAAAATCCCGATGTATGTCGATTAACGGCCCACATAGGGTGCATAACGGTATCCCGTAGGCTGTCTAGGCAAACCATGTGATTGAAGCGTTTGGATGCATGAGCATATGGTGGGCTAATAGTTTTACTGCACGCTGAGCGTGGGGGCGCGGGGCCGCGTCGAAGGCGTAACGCCGATAATCTCGTTTCCCGTCGGGTAAGCACCCATATCGACGCCATCACGCCCTGTGCCCCGCGCGGGTGAGCCTAATTGAAGTTTGAAATTACCTTGGGCGGCGTTCACAAACGAGGGATCCCCTGTCAAAGAATTAGTGTCGAAATTTGTGGTCGCGCGCCATTGACTGAAGGTCTGAGCGCTTCCACCGTATTGCCACTTTGCGAAGGTGCTGGCCACCGACGACCAAAAATTATAGTTAGAATATGAGATGTATGTCATCCAGTCCGGGGTCCCCAAGTCCTCGATTTGGTACCCGCCGCCAGATGCTTGGGATACGATATTGTTCCAAAACTGATTGTCCACTGAATTTAGTTGCCACTGATTGTGGAATAGTCTGACGTTATACGCAGTGTTATTGTACACGCGCCAATAGCGGGAGTTATGGTTCAAGTGAAACGCGCGATCTACGTTGATGATGATATTCTGGTAAAACGTTTCGTTGTCCGCGTAGGTAGCGCCGTTGGTGCCACCCTTGCCAAGAAAGCCAACCGGGGCGTTACGCGCGATATTGCGGCGCCAGATATTATAGTGGATGTTCCCGGCTTTCTGGCCGAAGGCACTGTGAACGACACCGTTACTGGCGTCAGCGTCGTTGTTCTCGATCAGGTTATACGACGATCCAAAGTTCATAATCGCTGCGGTGTTCTCGGAATTGTTCCCCGAACTGCGCATACTGCGAACGAGATTGTTTCTAATAATGTTGTTGTCACTGACGTGTACTGCAATGCCCCAGTTCAAGCTGGCATCATCACCTTGCTGGCTGCCGTACACTACCTCGCAATTTTGGATTGTGACGTATTGGCTTTCACCTTGTACGTCATTATGTATCTTAAGCATGCCCTCGGACTTGAAACCGTCGACTGTGACGTAGCGCTTTTGATAAATGCTCATTGCGGGATAAGTACTCTGGGTTGACGTATTATAGTCGCGCGGCACCAATACCGCGCCTAACGGTGGATCCGATTTAATTGTGATCGGGCGATTCGGCTCACCGGATCGGGCCGGGGTGAAAGCCGAATACCAGGTGGCGTTGGGGTCGCTGTATCGGCCAGGCTTGACAATGACGTAGTCGCCGGCCATTGCCGCCGCAACACCGGCGCTCAACGTACGGAAGGGTTGCGTTTCTGTACCAGTGCCGCTATCGGACGCATTCGGATGACTGATATTGACGTACCAATTCCGGGCGATTGATTTATCGCAGACAAAAAACACCAGTGCCACGGTCAAAGCTAGCAGGCTCGGCAAAGGATAGGTTTTCATGGCGCTACAAGTTTTCACGATTGCTGCTATCTCCTATCAATTAACTCGAAGGGCCAGTGGTGGCGAAGGACGAACCTTCGCGAGTCGGACAACGGACTGAATCCGACTTGCTAGCTTGCTATTGGTAAAACGGTCACCCCAAACTGGTGTTGAAACGATCTTTCTTTGAAGCATAAGAGGTTCTATCGATCCCGTCTTATTGCAGGGTAAGTGTCGGTGCGACTGGCCGTGGCAATAAACTAACGCCAATGACTTCGTTACCAGTCGGATAGGCTCCGATATCCACACCTGCCCGTCCGCGGCCCTTCGCCGGCGAACCGTTTTGCAGCTTAAATATTCCGCCCGCTGCGTTGACAAACAGCGGATTAGAATTGATCGAGTTGTCGTCGAACACCGTCGCGCCCTGCCAGCTGCTTAGGCTACCGATCGTACCGCTACCCCAGTTCCACATGCCCATGCGCGTGACGTTATAGAAGAGATTATGATCTGATTCCGTGAGGAATTGGCCGAAAGTCGGATCGTCCGCGCCATCGATGTCGTATGCGGTTACAGCTTGATATACGAGATTATTCCAAACCCGGAAACCGGTGTTGGTCGTGGGCAACGTTCCGCCACGTATGTCGTGCATGAATGCCGTCACGTTGTAAACCGTGTTGTTGTGCACCGCCCAACGTTGAGCATTGTGATCCAGCCTAAATGCTTCTTCGCTGTCGATGACGATATTCTGATAATACGTATTATCTGTTGAATATCGATCACCATTCGTGGACCCCATTCCTAGAAAACCGGCACGCGCATTTCGCGCGATATTGCGACGCCATGTATTAAACGTTAGGTTGCCGCCTTTCTGACCGAATGCGCTAAAGACGGCGCCGATCCCGGCGTCGGCTTCATTGTTCTCGATGATATTCCGGTGCGAACCAAAACCCACCATAATCGCTGCAGAGTTATGCAACCCGTTGCCGAGTCCCGGCTGCATATTGTGAACCAGGTTGTTGGCCACGGTACTGTCGCTGCTGGAATGCACAATCAGACCCCAATGCAAGCTGACGTCGCCATTTTCGATACCGCCCCTTACTACCTCGCAATTCCTAATGGTGATGAACTGGCTATTGTGCATCTTGAGCATGCCTTGCGACTTGAAACCGTCAACAACGATGTACTGCCGATTGAGTATACCTAATGCGACCACGTTGTCGTTGCGTGCGGTCACCACGGCGGCTAACGGCACCTCGGACTTAATCGTGATGGGGTTGGTTGCCGTGCCAGAGCGG
>CAYYOS010000044.1:0-17519 GCA_964473355.1 uncultured Burkholderiales bacterium
TGGGAGCGATCCTCGGTCATACGCTCCCGCATTAAACCGCCGATGGCCACGACTTGACCATTTTGCGCGCGCACAATGCTGTCTGTTTCACTGATATTACTGGAAGCCAAAGGCAGTTGCAGCGTACCCGCGCTGCCTAAATTGATCACGCGGTTAGATTCGGTTACTAAGCTTACCGAAGGGTGAATGTGCAAAATAATATTGTTGTTGGCGTCGATCTGCGGCGTGACATCTAAAGCAATGCCGGAGAAAAAGGGTTGTAGCGTAACGGTCGGCGTGGTAGTTGTGGCGCCAGTGGATGCGGTGGTATTGCTGCTGACGTTGGTTACAAAAAAGTCGTCGGTGCCGACTTTTAGTACCGCTTTTTGATTATTTAGCGTGGCTATACGCGGACTGGACAACACCTGCACATTCCCCTGGGTTTGCAAAAATTCTAGCAGGGCGGCGAAGTTTTGGCTGGCGAAGGCAATCCCAAAAATGCCCTTAGATGCGGAAAGCAAGGGATTCCCGGTAACCCCGTCCAAAAGCGAGCTTTGCGTGTCGATAGTCAGGCCCGTGTTAGCGCCAGAGCCAGCGGTAAAGCCGCTGGAAGAACGGCCCAATGCTAATGAGCGATTCTTATGGTTGGCAATGCCCGCCCAATTAATTCCAGCTTGATAGCCATCATTTAATTCAACCTCTAAAATCTTGGCCTCTAAAATAACTTGGCGTTCTACGGACAGTTGTGTCGCGCGCAAGTATGCCGCGACATTACGCAAATCGGCAGGCATGCCGCGGACGACTACAACACCGGATTGCGGGCTGACCACAACGCTACGCCCACCTTCGCTGCCAATGATGGTTTTCAATGAAGCGGCCAGTTCCACCCAAAAATCGCTGTTGGAAGTGGTGGAAATTCGACTACTTTCAATGGAGCGGGACGCGCTTCCCGGTGTGCTGCCGGGCAACGGGACGGTGTTGTTACTATTGTTGCTCCCAATGGGGTTTGCATCGCTAACAGAGCCCGAGGTGACGCGGATATCAGAAGTGCCGCGGCGCTGCCCAGTAAGGTAGTTTACTTGGAACACCCGCGTCTGCATCGCTGAAGGCTGAATAAAGATACGCGTGTTATCTACTTTATATTCATAGCCATACTGTTCACGTAACGCATCTAAAGCCTCAAATAGCGTAACGTCTTTGAGGTTAACAGAAATGTTGCCGGTGACGTCGGGGTGTACCAGCATGCTATAGCGCGTCCCAGAAACAATACCCAAAAATACCTGATTGGCGGGCGCATTATTAACAACTAAATCAAAGCGCGTTTCGGCCAACCTGCGGTCCGCTTTTGGCATTTCAATCTTAAGTGGGGGCAGCAGGGCGTTATTAACGGCTTCTTGGGTCACGGGTTTACTCTCCACGGCCTTAGTTAGCTCCGTTAACATCTGGTCGTGGGTGGTGCCGCGGCGGGCCGGGCCTGCTGTACAAGCGGCCAATACCATGAGGGCAAGTAGTATAAGAATTTTTTTCATTTGTTACCTCTCGCGAACTTTTCTCTGTGGGATATCCTTCACAGGTGTCGGTGTTTTAACTGTTTTTATAACATTTTTTTCCACAGCGGGAACTACTTTCAAAACTTGCACAGATTCTCCAGTTTTCAACCAAATTTCATTCTCAGTTATGTTTACTAACTTCGCGCCGCGAAAATTTCCCCCAAGCATTACCACCTCACCCGCAATCGTGGCAGACCGATGACTGGGGGAGATGAATACCGATTGAACTAAAGGTGGAGCAAGAACCGCGCCCGCGGTAGGGCTTATAAAACTTTCTGGCGGTCGGGTTGGGTCCGGTAATACCTCGGCGTGGGCCAACTCGGCTAGGCATAACAAGCAGATCGCGAGCCGTTTTGTCATACGGACAACCATTTTTTGTCCAAGCTTAAGGTGTATAGCGTCAAGCTTAGCGTGGATTTAGGATACTGTTCGACTTTTAGATTCGCGTCGCTCCAGTACATCTGCCAAGGTAATTTTTCCAAGGACGCTAAATAATTAAGCAAATCAAAATACTCGCCTTGCACGATGATTTCTACACCATGCTTATAGATGAATTGTTTAGGGGAATTTTTTTGCGGGTCGGGCTTACTGGTGTCGATTAAATTTTTTACAGGCAGGCTTTTTAGAGAGATCAAATTTAGCCCCTGGTTGCGACTTAAAATATCTTGCAATAAACCCACCATTCGTTCCGGGGCTACCAAGCCCTTCTCATTGTCTAATAGGGTCTGATCTAGTTCCCGTAAGCGCTCGGTTAACTGCGCAAGCTTCGCTTGTTGTGCTTGATTAGGGTCGATGCGGCTCGTGGTCGCCAAGATTTGAATTTGTACTTGGGCCGCGCTAATCTGGCCTTGATTTTGCAGCATGCGTGCCGAGAGTTGTTTTTGCTCCGCCAATAGAGGATCAAGTAGCATGGTGTTGACTAGCACGACTAGAATGACCGCGGCTGTCAAAAATAATAAGGTGCGCTCTCTTAGGCTGAGCGCATCGATTCTTTCGGCCCAAGCCAACAACCGCGCCTTCATTGCGGCTTCTCCTTCTCTTCGCCGGAGCGCAAACTAAATTCCACAAACGACGGAAGCTTAGCCGGCGTCGCCGTGGCGCTAGCAGTTGTTATCTTGGGCGAACTTATTTCCAACGCCGCGAAAGTGCGGCCGCGCATTAACGCCTCCCGACTTAGGCGCTGGATATAAACCGGAATGTCTTCCGCCTTTAAGCTACGGCCATCGATAGACATTTGATTGCTGGCGCCACTGATTGTAAATCCAGTCAACCACACGCCCTCCATATCTTGCCGCGCCAACGCATGTAGATAACCGGAGTAGCCGGAACGATTGCCGATGCTGCCATCTTGCAATAAACCAACAACTTGTTCGCGGCTCTGCAGTTGGGTTTCTAAGCGAGCAATCTCGTTTTGCAATTGCTGGCTTTGCTGCGCCGGTTTTAAGAGCTGCTGGAGCTTGGTCATGCGGTTTTGGGCTTCGACAAGCTGCCGATCGATTTCCGCCGATTGCGCCTTTAAGCCGTTCACTTGATAGGCGGCGTAGGCGTAAAAAACTAGCGCTCCGACCAAAATAAGCGCCAAGGCTTGGAGCATGGTATACGCCGAAAAATATTTTTTCTTTTTTAAAAATATGGGATTGTAAAGGTTGATTTGCTGGCTCATCGCATTGTCTCGCCAGTTCTGATAGCGGTTCGCTTCATAATGATTTTTGTTCCAAGCGTAGCGCGCCACCCAGCCCTAGAAAACACCGGGCCTGTTGTTCAGGCGCGCTTAATTCCGGAACTTTGGAAAAGTCCAGGACCGTCGCCAAATCCAATGACTCCACGGGCACGTAAAGATTGCTGCTTAAGTACGCCAATAACCCGACATCGGCAGGCAAGGGCGCGATAACCAAGCGATTAGCGGTAATGTAATGAAATTGGCGGTCGAAATGATCAATAGAGCGCTGCAGCGCCAAGGTGATGCGCTCAAAATGAGTTTGTCGTTGCGCCTCATCGGCGTTAATTAATTGCGTTAGCGAGACATCAATCTGACGGGAAAAATACAATTCGCCGTGCGCGGTAAAAGTCAGTAAGCCGCGCTCTTCGCCTATCGAAAGCATTGCTACCCCCCGGCCTTCCTCTTCAAGAAAGGTGGCAATATTGCGCTGCGCAAGTTCCGGGATGTCAATGACGCTTAAAGGAACCTGGATTTCTTCAAACAAATTCACGCGTCGTTGAATTTCGTGATTGCGTGCCGCGACCGCTATCATCGAGTGGGACTTCTGCGGCGCGTTTTTATCCACGGGAATATCTAATAAATCGATGGTGGCGTCGTCCACATGGAAGTCCAGCATGTCTTTAACGCGCCAGCGTACCGCGGTCCGCAGCTCTGCGGGCGGGACATTCGGCGCTTCAACGACGAGCATCTGATATTCATCGCTACGCAAAAGCGTGGTGATTCGGTAGCGTTGCAAACGCAAATCTCTGCCCAATTTTTCCATTGCCGCGGCGTTGGCTGAATCAACTTCATGCACGCTGCAATGGGTAACCAGCGGCCGAGCGCCGGCCACGCGTTTAATATGTACGACACAAACCGCGCTCAGCATAAAATTGATGGCGAGCCAGCCTTCGGCTTGTTGATGTTGGCGAAACAAGTTTCTCATAGGCAAGGTTTCGGATATTTAACTTGAACTTATAGCAATAAGATGTTGTTGTCAAATATTTTTAGCTTAATTTATACCCGCGCGCCCAAGGCATTATATTTGCTGAAAAGTCAGGGGTGCCGGCTAAGAAGATCCGTTGCGCTTAAGGTCCATCTGCGCATCCTTAACGTTTTTCATCGAAGGCGTACCCAAATAAACCCATTAACAGCCGTACGCCAGCGAAGCTTAAGCGCGATAAGCCCCGAGTCAGCCACGACTCATTTTTTAGGCGCGTATCGACGATTTTGGTGCAGTCTAGCTCCAGTGCTTCAATCAAGCGGCTTCTCAGGGTGCTTGCGAATCCGGTATCGTCCACCACTACATTGGCTTCGCGGGATAGAAACAAGCTAAAAGGATCAATATTGGAAGAGCCCACAGTCGCAACGCGACCATCAAACACGGCTACCTTTGCGTGCAGAAAGCTCTTGTGATACTCGTGAATGGCTACGCCCGCGGCCAACAGATCACCATACATGGCGCGCGTGGCATAGTGCAGTAAGAAATATTCGACACGGCCTTGTAGCATTAAGGTTACGCGGACGCCGCGTTGTGCCGCATTCTTTAAAGCGTTGCGGAACTGGTGCCCAGGGAGAAAATAAGCATTGGCGATAATTACTTCAGATTTCGCCTGATCTAATTGCGCCAAATAAAATGCTTCGATGTCGCGTCTATGTTTGATGTTATCGCGAATTAAAAACTGCGCGCGCAGCGAGCCTACAGCGGGAGGTACCAGCTTGACTGGGTGTGGTTTACGCCATCGATGCTTTTGTTTTAGCCATTCCATCACCATCCATAACTTAAACATAGCATGATAGATTGGTGCGACCAGGGGCCCTTCCACGGCCACGGCAAAATCCGTACGAGGCTCAGTGACGCCGGGTACGTCGTAATCGTCCTGAATATTGATGCCGCCCACAAAGGCAATTTTATAATCGACCATCACTAATTTGCGATGTAGGCGCCGGAAGCGATGCATCCTGAGACTTAGAGAAAATGAAAGCTTGCGAAAAATGCGGACCTTTATACCGCTGTTCTCCATAGCCGTGATGAAGTCTGATGATAAATCCTGCGAGCCAAAACCATCGACTACAACGTGTACCGCTACATTGCGACGGGCTGCGCGCATTAACGCCGCTGCGATGCGCGAGCCTGCGGCGTCATCGCGAAAGATATAGGTTTCAAGATAAATGGCACGTTTAGCTTGATCGAAAGCGTACTCCAGTGCCGGAAAATATTCCTCGCCGTTTTTTAAAAGGGTGATTTTGTTGCCGGGAATAAATTCATTCATCTCCTATAAACTTAAATTTACAGCGAAATCGGTGTGAATGAATGCGGCATTTAGATTAGGGTAATGCCGTCAAGCAAACGGACAAGGGCGCGTGGTCGGAAATTTTGGACCAGGGCCGGCCGTATAGGACTTCTACACTTTTTACCGCAAATCCACGTACGTAGATTCGGTCCAAGCGAAAGACGGGGAATTTGCTGGGAAAGCTGCGCGCAGGTTTCCCTAAGGCAACTTCGAATGCCTCGGTGAGCCCCATGGGCGCGGCAAAGCATTCCCCGGCCTCGCAGTACCAATCATTGAAATCGCCGGCGATAATTAAGGGCGCGCTGGGTGGCACCACGCGTTCAATACGTTCGCGAACCGCCGAAAGTTGCTTCTTGCGTCCGCGGGAAAACAACCCCAAATGTACACAAACGCAATGCAGTTTTTCACTCAAGCCCGCTACCTCCACCTCGCAATGCAATAAGCCGCGCTGCTCAAAAGCATGCGCGGAAATATCTTCGTTTTCCCAGCTGACGATAGGAAATTTACTGAGTAACGCATTGCCGTGATGACCATTCGGATAGACGGCGTTTTTGCCGTAGGCAAAATCCCGCCAAATGCTGTCTGCCAAAAACTCATATTGAGATTTATCCGGCCAATCATCGTAGCGTTCTGAGTGCATTTCATGAGCGCCTAACACCTCTTGTAGAAATACGACATCGGCGTGCAGTTCGCGCAGCCTATCGCGCAATTCATGCAACACCATGCGCTTGGCGAACTGAGAAAACCCCTTATGAATATTATAAGTAGCGATATGTAAAGTCGTAGACACGCGTAGGCTCTGGGTTTCGGATTATTTACGGGCTGCGTTTCATTAAATTTTCGATTGCGGCTCGATTGCTGGGGGAAAATACTTTTTCTGCTGCTAGCGCCGCGGGCAGCCACATAAATGCAATGTGTTCTTTGGGGCTTAAGCTAACGGGCGCAATGTCCGGCAATTCAAGACCAAAAACATGTTCGCGATTAACGGTGACACCCGGCGCATAGCGATGGCGCCACTCGCTGTAAATTTCGTAATCGTTGCTGACTTGCCAATCGCTGAAAACAAATTGCAGCGCATCGAGACCGGTCTCTTCCGCCACTTCACGTATGGCGGTTTGCTGCAAAGTTTCATCGGGATTGCTACTGCCGGTGACTGACTGCCAATACCCCGGATGATCTCGCCTTTCCAGCAATAACACCCTGTGGTCCTTAGTGTAGATTATCACCAAAACGGAGACGGGTAATTTATAGCTACTCAATTTTTAATACGGATATGTAGTTCGCGCAACTGTGCGTCATCGACTACGTTGGGCGCCTGAGTCATGACACAGGCGCCGCGCTGGGTTTTAGGGAAAGCTATCACGTCGCGTATCGATTCGGCACCTGCCATCATTGCCGCGAGGCGATCCAAGCCAAAGGCTACGCCACCATGGGGCGGTGCGCCATAACGCAGCGCTTCCAGCAGAAATCCGAATTTCTCTTGGGCGGTCTGCTCACTCATATTTAAAGCTCGGAATACGAGTGCCTGTGTGTCCGATTGATGGTTACGTATCGAGCCCCCGCCTATTTCCCAGCCGTTTAGAACCATGTCGTAGGCGCGCGATAAGGCTTGCTCCGGAGCGGTACTCAATAATTTCTCATGACCCAGTTTCGGCGCAGTAAAGGGATGGTGCAACGCTTGCCAGCGTTTATTTTCCGTGTCGTATTCAAACATTGGAAAATCCACCACCCATAGGGGTCGCCACGAGGCATCCGCCATACCCAGTTGCTGGCCAATTTTATTACGCAAAGCGCCTAGTGCATCGTTAACAATTTTTTCTTTGTCTGCGCCAAAAAAGATAATGTCGCCATCGGCGGCGTGGGTACGGCTTAAAATGGTTTCAACTATTGGCGCTGGTAGGAATTTTAAAATGGGTGACTGTAATCCGGAAGCACCACTTTTGATGTCGTTGACTTTAATATAGGCTAAACCCTTGGCGCCATAAATTGCCACAAACTGCGTGTAGTCATCAATTTCCTTGCGCGACGCATCCAGCCCGGGGACGCGGAGTGCGGCAACTCGGCCGTCAGGCAAATCGGCGGCGCTGCGAAATACTTTAAACTCCACGTCTTTCATCACATCCGTGAGTTCGGTAAGTTCCAGTGAAATCCGCAAATCCGGTTTATCCGAACCATAACGCAGCATTGCCTCAGAATAAGTTAGACGCGGAAAGGGCTGAGGCAAGTTCACATTTAGCACTGCGCTAAACACGCCGCGGATCATCTCTTCGACCACATTCATGACCGCGTTTTCGTCCATAAATGAGGTTTCTATGTCAATTTGCGTGAACTCGGGTTGACGATCAGCGCGCAAATCTTCGTCGCGAAAGCACTTGGTAATTTGAAAATAGCGCTCGAATCCCGAGACCATTAGGAGTTGCTTAAAAAGCTGTGGCGACTGCGGTAACGCATAAAATAACCCCGCTTCCATGCGACTGGGAACGAGATAGTCACGCGCACCCTCCGGCGTGGATCGCGTTAAGATTGGCGTTTCGATTTCTATAAAGCCGTGCTTATCTAAAAAATTACGCACGTGTTTGGTGATTTGGTAGCGTAATTGCAAATTCGCCTGCATGACCGGGCGGCGTAAATCCAAATAACGGTGGCTTAAACGCACGGCTTCGCTAAGATTTTCATCATCAAGTTGAAAAGGCAGATTCGCCGCCGCGTTTAAAATTTCGATAGTCTCCGCCCAAACTTCCACTTCACCGCTTTTAAGATTTGGGTTAACCGTACCCTCGGGCCGAGGATGCACTTTCCCGCTTACTTTTAAAACGTATTCATTTCTGATTTTTTCGGCGAGTTCAAAAGCCGCAATCTGTTCCGGGTTACAAACAATTTGTGCCAAGCCGGAACGATCACGTAAATCCAAAAAAATCACGCCCCCGTGATCGCGGCGTTTCGCCACCCAGCCGCAAAGGGTTACGCTGGTATTAATATCGCGGGGGCATAAGTCGCCGCTGTAATGAGTGCGCATGGTAATCCGAATCTAAGGAAATTTAAGAAATTATTCTGTGGGGTGATTTTACTCTGCCGTCGGGCGCAACTACGCCCATGGAAATGATGTAAGTAAGCGCGACATCCACGGGCATGTCCAATTCAATCACATCGCTTTTCGCCATAATAAGAAAAAAGCCGGAAGTCGGGTTGGGGGTGGTCGGTACATAGACGCTGATATGTTCACCCGGCAAAAACGCCACCAATTCCTTGGCCGGCATGCCGGTTTGAAAGGCCAGCGTCCATACGCCTGCGCGCGGATACTGCACGAGCAGGGCTTTGCGAAATGCGTTGCCCGAGCTGGAAAAAAGCGTATCGCTAACTTGCTTAACGCTGTTATAGATAGACTTAACGACCGGGATGCGCCCGAGCAAACGTTCCGAAAACTGCAAGAGTTGCTGGCCAAACAAATTGCCCGCTAACAGCCCGGTTAAAAATACGATAAGCAGAGTTAGGATCACTCCCAGTCCGGGGATGTAAAAACCTAATAGAGATTCGGGTTGATAAGCGCTGGGCAACAACAACAAACTTTTGTCCAGGGTGCCGATCAAGAGGCCCATCACCCAAATGGTAATGCCCAGCGGGACCCAAATTAATAGGCCCGTAATGAAATAGCGACGCATGCTAAGTGCTAACTTCCTTATCTTTTTTTTCGGGTGTCGACGTCGCGGGTTCTTTAGGCGTAGATTTTTCGCCGTTGTCGGCTTTTGCCTCGACTTTTTCCAGAGTTTTATCAGGGGTCTTGGGCTTGCTGGGGGGGTTTTTGAAATCTGTTTGATACCAGCCGCTCCCTTTTAACTGAAATCCAGCGGCGCTGAGCAGCTTCACAAATGCGGGTTCTTTACATGCGGGGCAGACGGTCAAAATGGCATCACTAAATTTCTGAATATATTCTTTTTGAAATCCACAAGCTGAGCATCGATATTCGTAGATTGGCATATAACTGTCCTTAAAAATAAAATTATACCCTAGCTAGCCGAAATACTGTGCCCGGTCAGCCAGCGCCAACGGCGAAGCTGAAAGTCTATAACTAAAGTACTATTACTTTTCGGGTCCGGCTAGTCCGTTCGGACGATGGTCTAAAAGTATATTAAGTTCATAATTAAATGGAGTTTCATTTGTTAGCAGAATGGAATGAGTCTGGTTTCTCCTTTTGGCGCGTATGGGGGCATACGCGCCGTTTTTTTCGCATCACGTCCCGAGGAGTTTTATGAAGCGATGGGGGATGGTTGGACGAGCATTATTCTTGGGGCTTATCCCCGCCGTTGTGGTTGCCGCGATACTTTCCGTTTATTTTTTCAACTCGCGTCTCGCTGATCTCCAAAATGCGATAGAGCAACGCGCCGCCTCATTGGCGCGACATCTTGCGCTTGCCGGCGAACAGCCTCTGGCGATGGGGGATGTAGCGAGGTTGCAAATGTTAGTTAATTTGGCCGCGCAAAATCCGGATGTTAGCACCATTACGCTCAGTGGCGCGGCGGGCAAAGTTTTAGTAAAAGGGATGAACAGCCATGGCGGGATGCTGCCTGCCGGTGACGCAAAAATGTTTTCCGTACGCCAAACCATCCCTTTAACCGTAGAGAATCCAGGGGTGGCACTAGGTGCAAGGGGTATGGTGGAAGTCACCGTAGCCAATAGCGCCACCACGCAAGTGAGCAAACAAATCCTGACCCGAGGCATAGGCGTCGCCCTACTAGTTTTGGCGCTGACGGCTATACTTGCGCTGCGCTTGGCCTATGACTTTGTTAAACCTCTTCGGAAGTTATCGGAAGCAGCCAAGGCGATTGTGGCGGGCAATCTTAGTACGCGCGTGGCGTTGAATTCTAACGGAGAATTGCGGGCCTTAGAGGAGTGCGTGAATAGTATGGCCGCCGCTTTACAATCCGCGCAGGATAATTTGGAACGCCAAATTCAAACGGTCAGCGCGGAAATGGCTTTGCGAGCAGGCTCGGAGGCGCGTGCATTAACGTCGCAAAAAGAAGCCGCGGAGGCCGCGAATCGCGCGAAATCGCGTTTCCTGGCGGCTGCCACGCACGACCTCAGGCAGCCGCTACACGCGTTAGGGCTGTTTAGCGGTGCGCTGTTGGAGAAAATCCGCTACCCGGAAGTTCGTGAGCTGGTGATCAACATCAATAAATCGGTGGAAGCATTAGATGGCTTATTTAATTCCCTATTGGATATCTCCAAACTAGATGCCGGGGTAATTGAGCCGGCGCGCACTGCTTTTGCCTTACAAACGCTATTTGATAAGTTAATGCGGGATTATCAGCACCAAGCGCTGAACAAGGGGATTATTTTCCGCATACGCCCCAGTGCTTATGTGGTCTACAGTGACGCGGCGCTGGTGGAGCGCATCATGCGTAATTTGGTATCTAATGCTGTGGCTTTTACCAATCAAAACGGCGTGCTGGTAGGCGCGCGCAAACGTGGAGACCAAGTACGCCTTGAAGTGTGGGATTGCGGCCCCGGAATAGAAGAAGCGAATCTCAAAGACATATTCCAAGAATTTTACCAACTGGGAAATCCTGAGCGCGATCGCAGCAAAGGGCTAGGTTTGGGTCTGGCTATCGTCGCGCGCTTGGCCCGGCTGCTAGATTCCAAAGTCAATGTGCGCTCAACAGTCGGTAAGGGCTCCATGTTCTCCTTCGATCTGCCGCTCACCCAAATTCAGCCGCAGTCCGAGATGGGCTATACCACCCCGGCGCTTAACAACCTGATCGGTGCTTTTATCGTCATTATCGACGACGAACGCGCAGTTTTGGAGGGAATGCGAGCATTATTAACCGATTGGGGTTGTCGGCTAATTCTAGCGGACTCCGTTACGGACGCCCTGAACAAACTTAAAGATGAATCTGTTCCGGATTTGCTTATTGCCGATTATCGTTTGCGCGATGATGCCACCGGTATTCAAGCGTTAGCCCGCCTGCAAAAGGAATACGGATTGGGCATTCCCGGCATACTGATTACCGGCGACACCAGCCCGGACCGCTTACGTGAAGCTAAGGCCAGCGGCTACTACATCCTGCACAAGCCAGTGCGGGCGCCAAAGTTGCGCACACTGTTAAGTTACGCCTTGGAACAATACAAAAAAGTCACTAGGCCAAACGGCCTATGACTTCTGGCATATTTTCTTTTCCGCCGAAACGCGAATAATACCCCTGACGGACATAGGAGCGCTCAGGTTATGAAATTAATCGCCATCGGCATATTTTGCTTGGATATTTTAGTGGGATCTATTTTGATAATTAGCGATCTACCGCGTAAAGAAGTGGCTTATGATGCCCACCCATCGCACAGCTCGCTGGCTGCCAAATATACGACGCCCCTGCCTGCCGCCCCCCGCTAGAAAAAGGCTGAAAAAAGTATCGCCTACGAATGAACCAGATTGGCTTTACTTAAATCCGTTAAGGATTTCTCGCTTTCTATGTGAATCCGCCTGTTACCTAGGCTTAAAATCCCTAAGCGCTTGAATTCATTTAAAACACTCGTAAAACTTTGCCGCGTCGTGCCGATCATATCGGCCATTTCCTGATGCGTCAGCGGCATATCCAATAAAACTTCAGAACCCACCCGTCGCCCGTAGTGCGCAGACAATCGTAAAATCAACTTTGCTACTCGGGTTTGCACGTCGTCGGAGATCAGGTTTAAAGTCATATCCCCTAAACCGCGCAAACGACAGGAAAGCAAATGAATAATTGCCAGCGACGCGTGTGGATGATCAAGTAAGTAGGTTTGAAACATTTCGTGCGGGACTTTTAATACCGCTGTCCTATCACAGGCGATGGCGCTCACGGTGCGCGAGCCACCCTGTAGTCCTGCCGCTTCGGCCAATCCGCAAATCTCACCCGGGAAGCAAAACCATAGAATAATTTCCTTGCCCTTGGGGGAAACCTGAAAAATCTTCGCTCGCCCACTCTGCAAAAAATAAATATGCTTACCGGGATCGCCGGCACGAAAAATAAACTCGGTTTTTTTATACGCGTGGGTCTGTGTTAAACCCAGCAGATCTTCCAAGTCGGAAGGGGAAAGTAGGCTAAACAGATCCTGGGGTTTGGCGAGCGACGGGTTCAAAACCGACAATATTTTTCCTAGAGTGTGTCTGTCGGCTAGCCGACAGACTGACCAAGTTAACTATGTAGAAATAGTAAAGTGTCCGCCGTAGACTGTAAAGTAGCCGCTTCGTTCCCAATCGCACTTGGAGGCAACAAATGATCAATAAAATTCAATATCTTATAGCCATGATGTGGATGTTTGCGTTTTCCAGCGTCGTCCAATCCGCCGATATCACCCCTAAGATGCAAAAAAACATCGACACTTATAAGGCCAAGATCGTGCAGTGGGCCGCTGACCCCGTAATAGTGAACGCAGTCAAGGAAGCGAATGCGCGCGGGCCAATTCCTATGATGGGTAACGCTAAGTGGCGTGACATCGACCCAAAAGACCCGCTAATCGTCGGCTTTGAGACCAATCCCGCGGGCGCATTGATCACTAAGTGGATGAATGCTGATGCCAAAGGGATCAATAAAATTGTAGTCAGTGGCAACAAGAGCCAACGCGTGGCATTTACCTCCATGCCCGCCATATACATTGGTAAGGGCAAACCTAATTTTGATGAGGCTTTTGATGGCAAGGTTTGGCAGCAGCCGGAATCTAAACCTGACCCCAGTACCCAAATTGACACGGTGCAAATCGCCGCGCCCATAAAAGATGGCGGTGACGTAATAGGGGTATTGCTAGTAAGCCTCACTGCTGCCAACCTTTAGGAAAGCAGCGTGAATAACAATGAGGTGACGGGGGAAGCGCGCCCCGCGGGCGGCTTGGGATGGCTGGCCGACAACATTCGTGCCTCGGGGCGCACGCCGGGAAAATCCATTATCGGTTTTATCCTGGCGTGGCTGGCCTTCTTTTTAATCTTATATGTCATGCCCCAGCCCGAGGGTTTATCCGCCGCAGGTAAGGCTACGCTCGCGGTCATGGCGTGGGCAACCATTATGTGGGTATCGGAGGCGATCCCGGTCGGCATCAGTGGTATTTTAATTCCCATGCTATTGGTCATGACCGGTGCGTCGACGCCGTTCCCCAAAGCGGCGAGTGGCTTTACGACACCGGTTGTGTTTCTTTGTTTGGCGGCATTTTTGTTTGCCGCCGTCATGCAGGCGGCGGGTCTAGATCGGCGCCTAGCCATTACACTTCTCCACAAAGCCAAAACTAAAACGGTCAATGGCGTTATTTGGGCCATGTTTGGTGTCAACCTGCTGTTGTCTTTTATTATCCCCGCCGCCAATGCTCGAGCCGCCACCTTGCTTCCGGTAGTTAACGGCATTACCGACATGTTCGGTGATACACCAGAAGAGCGCGCTGGGAAAAAAGCGATCGTTATCCAGACGCTGGTGTATGGGTCCATGATCAGCGGCATGGCGATAATGACGGCACACCTGCCTAATCTCATTTTAGTGGGTTTGTTTGAATCTGAATTAGCGCTGCGTATATCTTATATCGATTGGTTTAAATTGCAGTGGCCTTACCTAGGCATGTTCGTGATTACCCAATGGTGGGTGCAGCATTACTTTAAAACCCGTGGGGTAGGTATCTCCGGGGGGTGGCAAGCCGTGGAAAAGCAGCGCACTGCCCTGCCCAAGACGACCCGTTCGGAGTGGTTGATTTTGGCAATATTTGCCTTTGTTGCAATCCTCTGGATCACCGAGAGTTGGCACGGCGTTAAAACGCATAACGCAGCATTGATTGGATTGGCGATCTTATTTATCCCCGGGGTCTTAGGTTTTAAGTGGAAAGAGTTACAAGACCGCACCATTTGGGGCACGCTATTGCTGCTTGCCGGCGCGCTGTCGCTGTCTACCGTAATGGGTACGTCAGGACTCGCGCAGTGGTTATCCGACATTATCCATCCTATTGCCGCGGGTTATTCCTGGTGGGGAATTTTGCTCATCATGATGATAGGCACGCATATTATTCGCCTAGGCATGTTATCGAATGTCGCTGCGATCACGATGTTGGCGCCGATACTATTAGCTTTGGCGCCGAAATTAGGATTGCATCCGGTGGCGTTTACGATGTTAGTTGCTGACACCGATACCTTTGCATACATTTTACCCACGCAAATTACCGCCGCCGTGATTGCCTACAGCAGCGGCACGTTTTCCATGGCGGACTATGCAAAAGTAGGCTGGGTGTCCGTGTTAATCGCGATCGCTTATGGCATTTTGGTGATAGCACCGTGGTACGCATTTATGGGTATACCCGTGTGGGATCCGAACGCTCCGTGGCCGTTCGCGACCCTTTAACTTAACTTTTAATAGGGCGGCTAAGGTCTAGCCGCCCGTCTTACCTGGATCGCAATGAAAAAGACATCTGAACAAGAGCTAAAAAAAAGCTTAGGGTACTATATCGCCCCGCAGGGCTTGTACGACAAAACCAAATCCATGTCGTTTTTGGGCAAGGTGACTTGCAATGTTGATAAGTTGGTAGCGGGCAGTTGGCATGAAATTGTCTTAGATTACGAAATCGGCGCATCGGGTATCGCGGATGGCGCGTGGTTAAAAGTGACATTTAAATTTTATTCAGACTGGGCTTTATTCCAAACCAATGACCCCAAGGCTGCGAATTACATTTCCGCAGAATACCAAGCTGGGCCGTTGACACCCGGACAAAGCCCAGCGACCGTGCAAGGGCTAAAAGTTCGCTTCGACCAGAAAGGTCACGAGCGGCCATTTCAAAAAGCGGTGATCGTGGATACCGTCGATGGGTTTTTAAAGCCGGGCGATCACATCATTATTCGTTTGGGTGACCGCCGCCACGGCGGTCCGGGTACCCGTGTGCAGACTTTCGTGGAAAATAATTTCCGCTTTCGTTGTTATGTCGACCCATTGGGTACATCGCGGTTCGCGCCTATTCCAGGAGATATTGCGCTGGATGTCATTCCCGGTGAGCCGGCGCGCTTAATTTTAGTCGGACCGCGTTTAGTAAAACTAGGTCAAAAATATATAGTTCGCCTAAGAGCGGAAGATGCCTGGGGAAATACCTGTTGGAACTTGGGGCCGGCGAAGGTTGATTTGACTACCAGTTTTAATGGCAAGCAAGGAAAAACGTCTAAGATCAGTTTGTCGCCGACGGGTTGGGCGATTGCCGAACTTTCGGATCTTTCTAAGGATCAACCCGGTGAGCTCATGGTCAGCGTTTCTTGTTCAGATTTTCCCGGCGTTGAAGAGGCGACGGCTTACATTACCATCGATCCGGAGCTCGCGGCGCCCCGCGCATATTTTGGCGATTTACATATCCACTCTGACGATACCGTCGGCACCAACGACACCACCTACAATTTAAGTTACGGCCGCGACGTCGCCGGCCTAGACGTATTTGGTTACACCGCGAATGATTTTAATGTGACCAAGGAACGTTGGGACAAAGCAGTCGAGTTGATCCAAGCGATTAATCAAGATGGCAGTTTTGTCTGTTATCCCGGCACGGAATGGTGCGGCAATTCCTGCGCGGGGGGCGATCATAATGTGGTGTTTCTGCATGGCAAGACCCCGGAATTCCCTTTCGATCGAAATGGTGAGATCGCCCGTTCCTTTGAGTGGAATGAAAACATGAAGGCCGACACCATACAGCCGGGTGCATGGCCGCTAGAAGAATTATGGGCGACGTATGCGCACGATCCGGAAGGCCATTTGCTGATGCCCCATGTCGGCGGACGCCGTTGCAATATGGATTGGCACTACCCAAACTTAGAGAAACTGGTGGAAATAGGCTCAGCCTGGGGTCAATTTCCCTGGCTCTATGAAGAAGTGATGCGCCTCGGTTATAAGTTGGGCGCGTCGGCCAATGCGGATGAACATCGTGGGCGTTGTGGTGGCGGCGTGCCGGGCGCCGCTGTGTTTGGCGTCAAAGGCGGTATCACCGGCATCATCGCAACTGAACTGACTCGTGCGACCATAGGAAAAGCGTTACGCGCCCGGCACACCTGGGCCACCACAGGAGAACGATTGGTGGGTTTAACACGATGTGGAGATTTTATACAGGGTGACGACTTTTCGCTAACCCAAGATGCAGTCATCGATTATCGGTTTTTAGGGGACGCCGGCTGGGACGAAATCGCCGCGTATGACCATAGCGGCTGCTTTTGGCGGCGCAATTTGCAAACTGAGTTGGGGTATTCCGAGCGTAAGATTCGTATCTCGTGGGGCGGTGCGCGCATACGCGACCGTTATCGATGGGCGAACTGGAACGGTGTGATTACCGTGCTCAATGGCAACATCAACGCCTTTGTCGGTCGCGGTTTTGAACACAACGAAGAAGCGTGTTGGCGAAAAAGCATGACGCAAATCGGTTTTCACAGCGATACTTATGGCGATACCGATTCGATAGAAATTGACGTGAGCAATCTTGCTCAATGCACAATACGCATCGAAGCTACCTTAGACGGCTACGTGAAAGTCGGCAATCCTTTAGACGGCAACCCTTTCGCCCATTGTCCATCCGTTAGTTGGGAGATGAGTGGGCAAGACTTAATAGACAACAGTCAGGTAAGAAAAGAATTAGGGGGCGCGGATTTGTTTTTATGCGTAGAGCGCCTAACCGAGATAGCGCTGCCGCGCGAGGTAAAGGGCTCGCTCACGATAAAAAAAGAAAATGGACCCCATGGCCATCGCTCGGTATTTCTGGCCGCGCGTCAAATAGACCACAGCGTCGTTTGGACCTCAGCTATGTTTATAAAATTTGCATAAAGCAAACCAACCAGTCACAGCTGGTTGAGTCACACTGCTAATACCTACCTAATACTACCTAACACAACCCCAGACGGCGGGTCAAAAGACCCGCCTTCAAAGGGCGTGCCTATCACCGGGTGTTTCTATTAATTCATAGGAACGATGATAGGGGCGACAGGGGTAGGCAGCTTTGGGGCGGTGGGTTTCTTAGCCACTGCTTTTTTTGCCGCTGGCC
>CAYYOS010000045.1:0-4166 GCA_964473355.1 uncultured Burkholderiales bacterium
TATTCGAATTTTTTTAAACAATCTCAACGCACCGGTTAATATTACCAACGGACCGCAGGGTGTTAACTTAATCGATCCTATTTCCCTGGGATCGTGGTCTTTTAATAAACCCCTCGACATACTGGGATTCAGTTTCCCGGGTCTCTATAGTTACTATTATTTATTTTTGTTCTTGACGCTCCTGACCATTTTTATATCCTTTCGTCTCGAAGATTCGCGCATTGGGCGCGCCTGGGTGGCGATACGAGAAGACGAAGTGGCGGCTGCCGCCGTTGGCATTAACACACGCAACATTAAGCTGTTAGCCTTTGCCATGGGGGCCTCGTTTGGCGGCGTGAGTGGAGCACTCTTTGCGAGCTTTCAAGGGTTTGTGAGCCCAGAAAGCTTCAACCTTCTAGAATCAGTCATGATTCTTTGCATGGTGGTGTTAGGCGGAATGGGCAATATCCCGGGCGTAATACTCGGTGCGATTTTACTCACCACCGTGCCCGAGGCTTTGCGCTACTTAGGGCCTTTGCAAGAAGCGCTGTTCCAAAAAGTGCTGGTAGACCCCGCGGATTTACGCATGCTGTTATTTGGTATCGCGCTGATCGTGATTATGATTTTTCGTCCCGCCGGCTTATTACCCTCGGTTCTGCGCCGTCGGGAATTGACGTCGGCTAAAGCCCCCGTTGCCGTTTCGCATGACGTCACTTGAGCCGCTCTTAGCGGCGCACCATCTCTCAAAAAAGTTTGGCGGGCTCATCGCCTTAAACGACGTCAGTTTTGCGATTCAGCCGCAAGAAATTTTTGGCCTAATTGGTCCGAATGGCGCGGGCAAGACTACACTTTTTAACGTGTTAACTGGCGTATATACGCTCTCCTCCGGTGAGATTTTCCTAGAAGGCAAATCCTTAGCGGGAAAAGCTGCGCATGAAGTTGTGGCGTTAGGCATCGCCCGCACCTTTCAGAATATTCGTTTATTCGCCAATATGAGCGCGCTAGAAAATGTTATGGTCGGCCGTCACGTGCGCTCTTTTAGCGGGCCCTGGGGCGCGGTGCTGCGCAGCAAAAAAAATCGCAGGGAAGAAGCAGAAATCATTGAGCGCGCGCAAGCGTTGTTAGGCTTGGTCGGCATAGCCTCCCACGCCAGCCAGCTTGCCAAGCATTTATCCTATGGTGATCAGCGCCGTGTAGAAATTGCCCGCGCCTTGGCCACCGAGCCCAAGCTTCTGGCGCTCGATGAGCCCGCTGCCGGCATGAATGCGACAGAGCGAGACGCCTTAAAAATGTTGATCGAAAAATTGCGTACATTAGGCATTACCATTCTCTTGATTGAGCACGATGTGAAGCTGGTGATGGATTTGTGTGATCGCATTGTGGTGCTGGATTACGGAAAAAAAATCGCCGACGGTCCGCCCGACGTCGTCCGCAACCACCCCGATGTTGTCGCAGCGTATTTGGGCGCGCCCTCGGATGCCTCGGGTGTCAGCCTTTGAATTTGCTTAGCTTCGAAAATGTCTGTGTTAACTATGGCGGCATTCAGGCGGCGCGGGGTATAAACCTCAACGTGAAACAGGGCGAGTTGGTTTGCCTGCTGGGGGCCAATGGCGCGGGAAAAACCACTGTGTTACGGGCTTGTTGCGGACTGGTGCCGGTAGCCTCGGGCGCTATTTTTTACCAAGATCAAAATATTTCGAACTTGCCGACTTTTGCGATTGTATCAAAAGGCTTGGCCTTGGTACCCGAGGGCCGCGCATTATTTTCGCGCATGACCGTGGAAGAGAATCTGGAGATGGGTGCTTTTCAGCGACGCGACGTAACAGCGATTAACGCAGACCGCGTGCGCATCTACGCGCTTTTCCCGCGCTTATTTGAGCGCCGCGGACAAAAAGCCGGAACCCTGTCGGGCGGCGAGCAGCAAATGCTTGCTATTGGACGGGCATTGATGAGCCGGCCCGCGTTGTTGCTTTTGGATGAGCCGAGCATGGGACTCGCTCCCCTCATGGTGCAAAAAATCTTTGAGATATTGCGGCAGATATCTGTGGATGGCGTCACGATCCTGTTGGTCGAGCAAAATGCGCAATTAGCGCTGCTTATTAGTGATCGCGGCTATGTGATGGAGAGCGGAAACATCGCGATAGAAGGCGAAGCCCCCGCTTTGTTGCGTAACCCAGAAGTGCGCTATGCCTATCTCGGAGAGTGATCTTGATAGTCCCCCGAAACTATCTGTGGTGGTGGGTACCACCGAACGCGAGCCCGCGATAGCAGCTTGCCTTGCTCGTTTGGCACCACAAGCCCGGCGAGTTTCACTGGAAATTATCGTGGTCTACCGCGACCCACAGGGGCTGCCGGCGGGCCTAGGTGAGCAGCCTGCGATTAAATTAATTTGTTCGCCGGGCGCTTCGATTTTTGAGCTACGCGCTGTCGGCAACAATGCCGCTAACGGTGAGATCATCGCTTTTACTGAGGATCATTGTTTGGTAGCGGAAAATTGGTGCGAGCAAATTATCGCCTTGCACCGCCAAAAACCAGATGCCGCTGTTATTGGCGGCGTGATGAAGAATGCCTCCAGCCGCCACTACGTCGATATCGCAAACTTCTTTCTCACCTTTGGTTTATTCACGGCCGCTCGAAATACGAGACAAGTTTACCCTCCCCCGGCCGCCAATATTTCTTGTAAACGGGCTGCTATCCCACAACCTCTGAGTGCCGGTGAGTTGGAATTTGTTCTCAATCCGCGGCTATGTGCAGCCGGGTTGTCGGAAATAGACGATAGTTTGATTGTCGAGCACGTCCAATCACGCGGGTTTCAGAACACCTGCGCCGCGCATTTTCATAACGGCCGTGCTAGCGCGGGCATGATATCTCTCGCGCCAGCTGCGCGTTTCTATCGGTTGTTGCGTTGCGTCGCGCTACCCCTCAAGCTCAGCTATCGCGGCGCGCGGGCCATGCACCAAAACCACTTAGCGGGGATGTTAACTACCCTCCCCCTTTTTTTCAGCTTGGCGATATGCCATAGTGCCGGCGAAGCCGTGGGATTAGTGGCGGGCGCGGGAAAAAGTCCTTGGAAGTTGTACTAGAAGAGCGGCGGCCCTCAGGGCTACTGATCCGGGTTTGGTGACGCGTCTTTGCCTTGTTTCTTCAATCGCCAGGAGGGAACCGCCGGCCACCGATGGTGCTCCCAATGCAGCCAAGTGTTGGCGGGCAAATATATCCATCGCCGCCACAAGGTAGGCTGCGCCAGGCGATGTGTCGAATCCGTACCCACGTGTTCGGTATAAGCACGTAAGCGAAACACCGCCCAAAAGCTCGTGTATAGGGCCGCAAACCAAACCAACACCAAGTGCCCGTTGCCCGACCAAATTAAGAATCCCAAACCGGCACCAATGACAAAGACCGGGCCTATGACATCGATTGGCCGCTGTGGCCGCGCGATCTTAAAGACAAAAAGAACTTCACGCCAACCAAATCCAATTAAATCGGTTATAAAAAGCTTTAGTTTGCTGTTACCGGGTTGCCACTTATCGGAGAAACGCCGCTTATGAACGAGCTCCGGGTCCTCCTCGGTGCCCAAGGTGCGATGATGGGAAAAATGAAACGCTCGGTAGCCGTGCACGCCAATACCTAATGGCCACAGGCACAGCAAACAAGTGAGCGCATCGTTCAACCATTTGATGGGGCTAGCGTGCCAATGTGCGCCATCATGCCCCAAAATAGCCACAGCGTGTTGGCGGGTGCCGATGACAAAAACGGCCAGAATATATACCGCCCAATGATGTGAAACGCTTGCGGCGACAAGGCTAATGCCAATAATCAGCCAATTGCCGATAACATTCATTAACCATCGAATATTGATGTTATGCAAGCCGCGTCCTCGAAAACCTAGGCTTTAAGCATAGCACTTAATTTATTCGGGGAGAGGAAGATAAATAGCGAAAAATTAAAGGCAGCTAGGCTGCCTTTAATTATCCCCCTTTAGCACGTTCGGTAAACCCGCTGGGTCACACGCAAAAATCATGCTGAGATCCACTTTTGATACAAATCAAGCCTTTACGCGTGTGGGCCAGATTTTCTTCAGAACGTTGTAAAAAAAGCCGACGTTACAATAAGAAAAAAGCAAAGTTGAGCATAGCGTACAAACTACCGAGGATAATTAAAATGGCCGCTAGGCGGGGCTTGGCGGC
>CAYYOS010000045.1:4176-17140 GCA_964473355.1 uncultured Burkholderiales bacterium
ATAATAAACCGCGTCTAAACCTTTTAAGGCCGTGCGCGTTGAAATGTTTTTATTAGTCCATTCCTCGATTTTGCCGAGCTGCAGGGGCCGCAACAACATAAATCCGGCTAGAACCAATGCAGCGATACTGCCACCAACAAGTATGATTACGGCATTTTGCAATAACCAGGCTATAGCGACGGGATCATAGGGAGGGGAAAAAAGTTGAGCGGCCCTTGCCGCATCGTATTTGAAGGCTATCCCATATAACGTATACAGTGCGCCAATTATCAAAAATGACGCGATAATTTTACGGTATTTATAAAAAAACGGCTCCGTGGCCCGGGGAATTTCTAGGGACTTCATGGCACGCCGGCCAGAGATCCATCTACTCATTTTTTCATTGGCGATAAGCAAGCCTTGCGGGTTAAAAAATGCGATGAGGCCAATAAAAAAAGTAAACACGCTACCGCCAATTACAAAAAAAATAAAACTTTCTAAAAAAATATCGCTTAATAGTTTTAATTGATAGTCCATATTTCCTCCAGAATACTTATTCTGTGACAATGACCGATGTCTGCGGTATATCGATTCGTTGGCTTAGGTTTCTTAGCCCTACCGTCCTGCTTTTCTAACGCGAATCGCATCACTTCATAGCCAGTTCCGGTGTACTAAAAAGTCGCTATAGAGCTTAGCTTCGGGGGAACCTGCTTTCGGCTCCCAATCATAACGCCATTTAACCTGCGGCGGCAATGACATTAAAATGGATTCCACGCGGCCGCCCGATTGCAGCCCAAATAAAGTGCCACGGTCGTAAACTAAATTAAACTCGACATATCGACCGCGGCGATAAGCCTGAAAGTCGCGTTCACGTTCGCCGAAGGGGGTGTTCATGCGCCGCGCTAGGATGGGCAGGTAGGCCGGCAAAAAGTGTTGACCGACCTGCTTGGTGAGATCAAAACATGTTTCGAACTCAGGTTCGTTCAGGTCATCAAAAAAAATGCCGCCTATGCCGCGCGGTTCGTTGCGATGCTTTAAAAAGAAATAACTATCGCACCAGGTTTTAAAGCGCGGGTAATAGTCCGCGCCAAACGGGCTTAGAGCCAGCTGACAAGTTTTGTGAAAATGAATGGCGTCTTCCTCGAATCCGTAATAAGGCGTCAAATCCATGCCGCCACCAAACCACCAAATGGCGGCTTTATTCTCATCCGTGGCCATTAAAAACCGCGTATTCATGTGCACGGTAGGGGCATACGGGTTGAGTGGATGCAGCACTAAGGACACGCCCAAAGCTTCAAACTGTCGTCCCGCTAACTGCGGGCGGCTGGCCGAGGCGGATGCTGGCAACAAGTGGCCAAACACGTGCGAAAAATTCACCGCAGCGCGCTCAAATACTCGGCCGTTTTCCAGCACGCAAGCGATGCCACCTCCGCCTGCGGCGCGCTGCCACGCGTCAAAATGAAACGCGTTGGGCTCAACGTCTTTGAGCCCCTTCACAATTTCATTCTGCAGCGATTCGAAAAATTGTTTTACGAGCGTGATGTTCATGATGCGCCTGCGCTACCTAATCACTTTATCGGAATTGATATCCCGTATGCTTGAGGGCCGTTTGGCATTACCGATGCGGCCTTTGACCACTAGCGCGCGGTCGCCAAACACCCTATGAACAGCGGCAGCAGAAGTAAGCGGTTTTTTTCCGCTAAGATTGGCGCTAGTGGATACTATCGGTGATGCTACGCTGCGACATAGCCTAGCGGCTTTGGGGTGCCGTATGATTCGAATTGCCAAGGTGTTGTGCTGACCAGTGAGATAACGACGCGCCAATCGTCCGGGTGGCACTAGCCACGTGCAGGGTCGCTCGCCTTGCTCTGCCATGCGGGACTTAAGTTGCGACGGAATATTGCCTATCCAATTCTTTAAGTGGGCCAAGTCGGCTGCAACTAAAATTAAGCCCTTGGATTGCGGTCTTTTTTTTAGCTTAAGGAGTTGTCGCACGGCCTGATAATTTCGGGGATCACATCCCAAACCAAAGCAAGACTCGGTTGGGTATGCGATTAATCTGCCTCGCCGAAAGTGCGATTTAAAAGCACTAAGGTTGCGGTCGCCGTCAGCCAAAAATGCGTCAGGCGTGTAACGACGCTTGCAAGGCTCGATCTTTTGCAAGCACCTGAGCGGTGTTAGTGGCGCGTTCGGCCTTAATGCGCGAACCTAAGGCCTCATCATTTACAGCCATGATTTGCGCCGCAAGATAAGCGGCATTTTTTGCACCAGTTTTGCCAATCGCGACGCATGCCACGGGAATGCCGGCAGGCATCTGTACCGTAGATAGTAACGAGTCTATGCCACGCAAGGAGCCCGCTTCGAGGGGCACGCCAATTACCGGACGGGTAGTTAAGGAGGCGATGGTTCCAGCCAGATGGGCGGCTAGCCCCGCCGCGGCAATAAAGACGCCGCAGCCTCGGGCGTCAGCATGAACCACAAAATCATGGGTTTCTTGCGGGGTGCGATGTGCCGAGGTAATCTTTACTTCCCAAGCAACACTCAGGCTAGTTAATGTATCCAGGGTAGACTGCATAATGGGTAAATCTGCGTCAGACCCCATTAATATTGCAACAAATGGTCGATTCATATGCCTGCCTTATATAAAAATGGTGGGGCTACCAAGGGTTGATATTGTTGGGGGCATATTTATCGTAAAGAGTTTGTTGATCTTTGTCTATTTTATTTCCCTAGCGCTTTAGCGCATGCGCGCCAATATCGCGGCGCAATTGCATACCCGGGAAATGAATTTCGTCGGCAATGTCATATGCGCTGCGCTGTGCCTGTTTAATGCTATCGCCTAAGGCCGTCACCGACAGCACCCGGCCACCATTTACGACGATATCGCCGTCAACCAGCTTGGTGCCGGCGTGGAAAATTTGGTGGTCACTATTATTTGGCGGAAGGTTATAAATTTTATCGCCTTTTTTAGGTTGTTCGGGGTAGCCGGCGGCCGCCAATACCACCGTTAGGGCGGCACGCCTATCCCATTCCGCCTCGATCTCATTCAATTGGCCGTCCAGTGCGTGTTCTATTAAAGTGACCAAATCGCTTTTTAAACGCATCATAACGGGTTGCGTTTCAGGGTCGCCCAAGCGGCAGTTGTACTCCAGCACTTTAAGATTATTTTCGGCATCGATCATGAGGCCAGCATATAAAAATCCTATGTAGGGCAAACCTTCCTCAGCCATGCCTTGCAAGGTAGGGACCATTACTTCCCGCATAATCCTGGCGTGCAAGCCTGGCGTTATCACCGGTGCGGGAGAATAGGCACCCATGCCCCCGGTATTGGGGCCGCGATCATTGTCGAGCAAACGCTTATGATCTTGACTGGTAGCTAGGGGCAAAATAGTGTGTCCGTCTACCATGGCCATAAAACTTACTTCCTCACCCTGCAGGTACCCTTCGATGAGGATGGTGGCGCGAATATCGGCCGCTTGGCCCATCGCCAGCAAGTTATCGATCGCCTCGTGGGCTTCTGTCAAGGTGGTGGCTACTACCACCCCTTTGCCCGCCGCCAGGCCATCGGCCTTAATCACGATAGGCGCTTTTTGCGTGTCGAGATAACTGTGCGCCGTAGCCGCATCGCTAAAACAGCGATACTCCGCCGTGGGGATGTGGTGACGCAACATGAACGCTTTGGCAAAACTCTTGGAACTTTCCAGTTGGGTTGCCTGTTGGGTCGGCCCAAAAATTCGCAGCCCCCCCGCCTGAAAGGCATCCACCACACCGCCGGCCAGCGGGGCTTCCGGCCCGACGACGGTAAAGGCAATGTCTTCGCGGCGGGCGAATTCTATTAAGTCCGCGTGGCTTGTCAATTCGACGTTACAAAGATCGGGATGGGCAGCTGTACCGGCGTTACCCGGCGCTACATAAATTTTTTGAATACGCGGGCTTTGCGCCAGCTTCCATGCGAGCGCATGTTCCCGGCCGCCCCCGCCAATCACCAGTATTTTCATGCGTGGCGGAAGTGGCGCACGCCGGTAAAAATCATGGCGACATGTTGAGCGTTAGCCGCATCGATGACTTCCTGATCACGAAGACTGCCCCCGGGTTGTATTATGGCGGTGGCACCCGCTTTGGCGATTACGTCCAAGCCATCGCGAAAAGGAAAAAAGGCGTCTGAGGCCGCAACACTGCCCTTTAAATTTAACCCGGCTTCTGCGGCTTTTAGCACTGCGATTTTAGTACTATCGATTCGACTCATCTGACCCGCGCCTATACCTAAGGTCTGCCCGGCCGCTGCAAATACAATGGCGTTAGACTTTACAAATTTTGCGACCTTCCAAGCAAACAATAAATCGTCGTGTTGGGCTTGGTTGGGTGTCGTTTCCGTGACCACCTGCAGAGAAGGATTGCTCTCGATATCCGGCGTTTGCACCAAAAGCCCGCCACCTACACGAAGCAAATCCAAGGCATTGTGTCCCTCCCCTAAGGGAATTTCTAATACCCGCAGATTAGGCTTTTGCGCCAATATTTTTTTTGCGGCCTCGTCATATCCCGGCGCGATTAATACCTCTAAAAAGAGTTTGATCACTTGCTCTGCGGTGTCGCTATCCAGATTGCGGTTAAACGCCACAATGCCGCCAAAGGCCGAGGTGGGGTCCGTCGCCAATGCTTTTTGGTAGGCTAATGCGATGCTTTGCGCTATGGCGACCCCACAGGGGTTGGCGTGTTTAACGATAACACAGGCGGGTTGCTCAAAGGCCTTGACGCATTCCCAGGCTGCATTGGCGTCGGCGATATTGTTATAGGAAAGCGCCTTGCCTTGCAAGGCGCGGTAATGGGCGAGGCTGCCGGGGGGTGGCACAAGGTCGCTATAAAATGCTGCCGCCTGGTGCGGGTTTTCACCGTAACGCAGCACGTGAACTTTTTTAAAATGTAAGGCTAAATTCTCCGGAAATAAATCTGGTTCTACTATGTTGCCATTCAGATATTGGCTAATGGCCAAATCATAGTTAGCGGTATGCGTGAAGGCTTTTTTCGCTAAAGCGAAACGCGTTGCGTAACAAACCGTGCCGTTATTTAGCTCTAGCTCGCGGGTTAGCTCCGCATAATCGCCGGGATTAGTTACGACGGTCGCATGGACAAAATTCTTTGCAGCACTGCGAATAAGCGCGGGACCGCCTATATCGATATTTTCGATGGCGTCCGCCAACGTACAATCCGGTTTCGCTATGGTTTCCTTAAACGGGTAGAGGTTGACGATTACCAAATTAAGCGAGGGTATTCCCGCAGCATCCATTTGGTCTCGGTGTTCCGGCACATCGGGGCATCCCAATATACCGCCGTGAATTTTGGGATGCAACGTTTTAACGCGGCCGCCGAGCATTTCCGGAAAGCCAGTGTAGGTCGCTACTTCGGTGACGGATACTTGGGCGTCGCGCAGAAGTTGAGCTGTCCCGCCGGTTGAAACGATAGACACCCCCAGCTGAGCTAAGAATTTTGCAAATTCGACAATACCGGTTTTATCGGAAACGCTTATCAGGGCGCTTACCAGTTTAGTGGACGCCTGCACTATTTTATTTTATGTAGTTTCATTTTTTTTCGTAGGGTATTGCGGTTTAACCCTAGCATATCAGCCGCCAATGTTTGGTTGCCCGCCGCGTGCTGCAGTACCTGCTCCAGCAGCGGTTTTTCGATACAATGCAGCACCATACTGTAAATTGCGCTGGGTTCTTCGCCGTCCAAATCTTTAAAATATTTGTCCATGGCGCGGCGCACACACACCGCCAACTCATTCTCATTGATCATGCGGCTAGTTCATCCAAATAACTTAGGCGTTGGCCCTGTCCCCGCAACTCAGTAAAGAAAGCGTTAACCGTTTGCAGCTGCTGGGCAGTAGTCTCGAGCCGATTCATATGGTGGCGAAACTGTGCTGAACCTATCAAACCTTTGGTGTACCACGAGATGTGCTTGCGAGCCATGCGCACGCCAGTGTACTCGCCGTAGAAAGCATACAAATCTTGCAAATGGTCTATTAATACCTGATGAATTTCGCTTACTTCGGGGGCCGGGGCAATTTGTCCGGTGGTTAAAAAATGTTGGATTTCGCGAAAAACCCATGGCCGGCCCTGTGCTGCGCGGCCAATCATGACGGCATCGGCTCCGGTATACACCAACACGTTTTGCGCGTCGTGCGGCGTATTAATGTCGCCGTTGGCAATGACGGGAATGCGTAGGCGCGTCTTCACTTCGGCGATCGTATCGTATTCAGCGTGTCCGGTGTATGCGCAGGCGCGGGTGCGCCCGTGCATGGCCAACGCTTGAATGCCATTGTCCTCAGCGATCTTGCCGATGGTGAGGGCATTCTTGTGGTCACGATCCCAGCCAGTGCGAATTTTTAAGGTGACCGGAACCGGCACCGCACGAACCACTGCCTCAACAATACGCTGAACCAATGGTTCATCCTGTAATAGGGCGGATCCCGCCATGACATTGCATATTTTTTTTGCCGGGCAGCCCATGTTGATGTCGATGATTTCCGCGCCATGGTCGACGTTATAGCGGGCGGCTTCCGCCATCATAGCTGGATCCGCTCCGGCGATTTGCACGGAAATAGGGGTGGCCTCACCATCGTGATTGGCGCGGCGCTGGGTTTTTTCGCTGCCCCACAGGAGGGAGTTACTCGATACCATTTCGGAAACCGCCATGGCCGCGCCCATGCGTTTACACAAGATACGGAAAGGCCGATCGGTAACGCCCGCCATTGGGGCAACGATAAGTTTATTTTTTAATAGGTAGGGACCGATTTGCATACTGGCATTTTTCGCGGGAGCCGCCCATTTTAAACTTAAATGCCAAGCAGCGAAAGCCGCGTTTTAAGCTTTCCTTGGTGCGAGCAGATAAAAGGCTAGCAAGTAAACTAATGCCAGCAGGGGCCAAATTTCGCTTAAGGCATGCGCGGCCCCGGTGAAATTAAACATGGAGGCCTTTAACTGCCAATAGCCAAAAAACTTACCCGCTTGGTCTCGCTCAATCCAGCTCCGCCATTGTAAAAATAACAGTAGCAGAAGCACGCTAATGCCGGCCAGGTATTTGTTCCCCGTGGAATTGGCGCGGAATGCGAAGAGCACAATCAATAGTGCAGCGACCGTACCCAGCAAAGGTTCGGCAGGTAACAAGCGCGACCAATTGAATCGATAGAGCAATAGCGTAGTTAGGGCGCGCAAACAAAATACGCTGACAATCAGCAGGGCGGCACCAACCAAAGCGATACGCTGCGGCACCAGCAAAGCGACAAGTAAAGCCAGGCTTAAACTGGTTAAAGCAAATTGTAGCAATTGCTCGTAGTGCAACACACTCTGGGCTGCTTGCGGTAAGGGCCGAATTTCCGCCAATAAGCCCAAGGCTAGCACCGCTAAACCCACGCTGGTTAAGGTGCCCGGTAAAAACCAGCGTCGCCGCAACGCGCTTATCGAGCCGACCACTTTGGGCTGGGCAATGCTAAATGCGGCAAGCAAAGCGCCCAGTATGGCGCCAAGTACATTCGTGAGCCAATCCACCGGGGACGCGTGACGGCTGGCGATGCCCAGCTGCAATATCTCCATCGTGAGGCTTAAACATCCGGCATAAACCAATGCCCTTAGCAGCGATTTATTTAAGCTACAGCGATAATGAAAATACCATAAACTTAACATCCCAAGCGGGGTATAAGCCAAAACATTGGTCAACACGTCGGTGCGAGTGATGTAGCGCGGTTGCGAGGGGAAAAAAATGGCGATTATTTCGGCCCGAGAAAAGTGCCAGTCGGAAAAGGGATAGAGGCTGCCGAAAATAACCAACGCGGAATAAGCGAATAAAAATACGGCGGCGCTAAAGCGCGACAATATAAAACGAGGCTGCACATTTGTATTCTCAATTAGCAAGCTTAAATGTCAATAGCAAGTGCCAATCGCCCCGGGTCCCCTGGTTTAAAACCATAGTATTTTGTCCAGTAAGTTATTGGGTAGCGAGGTTGGGGTTCGCGCGGGAAAAAATAGACCCGATAATCATGCCCGCGACGCTCATTAAAAAGCCGGCAAATTGAGGCGGAATATTGCCCTCAGGCATAAAAAATTCCATAGGTAACCAAACGGCTAAGCCCAAGCCTATGGCGAGATAGGCGCCCAAGGTCGTGGCGCGCTTCCAGTATAGCCCCGCGACTAAAGGCGTAAAGGCTACCACTAGGGTAACCTTGTAAGCGTTTTCGACCATTTGATGTATGCCGGTTTCACGGCTAGACGACCACAAAGCGTAAAGCGTGACACACAACGCAAAGGCCGCGACCACCCAGCGTGTCATCACTAAAATTTGGCGATCGGATGCGTCGCGCTTAGTTACCCAGCCTCGCAGGATGTTTTCGGAGATTGTTACCGAAGGCGCCAATAGCGTACCGGAGGCGGTACTCATAATCACCGCCAACAATGCGCCATAAAAGATTACTTGCGCCATTAACGGCAGGTGACCACGCACCAACGCAGGTAGAATTTTTTGCGCATCTTCATCCAGCAATCTCGCCGTGAGCGCCGGGTCGATAAGGTTTGCCGAATAGGCTAAAAATAGCGGCACCGCCGCAAACATAAAATAAGCGACGCCGCCTAGCACGGTTCCCCATACGGCAACGTTTTCATTTTTGGACGAATTGGCGCGCTGAAATACATCTTGTTGGGGGATAGAACCAAAGCCCATAGTCAAGAGCCCGGAAATAAAAGCAAGCATTGCAATAGCATTGATATCGGGCCAGAAATTAAATTTGTTGTTTAGCCGGGCGTGTTCAATTACCGGCGCCACGCCGCCAGTCAAGTCTGATACCAACCAAGCGATATACAGTAACCCGATAACGATAATAATCATTTGAAAAAACGTGGTTAACGCCACCGACCACATCCCGCCATATAGGGTGTAAAGCAATACCACGGCCGCGCCGATAACAATACCTTGTGCCTGACTAATGCTGCCATCGGACAGCACGTTAAAAACCAAACCCAGTGCAGTAATTTGCGCTGAAACCCAACCGAGATACGATAGGGCTATGGCCACACTCGCTAAGACTTCAACGTTTCGCCCAAAGCGCTGCCGATAAAAGTCACCAATAGTAAGTAAATTCTTGCGGTATAAGCGGCGCGCAAAAAATAAACCGAACAGAACCAAACACAAAGACGCGCCAAAAGGGTCGGAAATCAAGCCACCCAGATCTTCCTTAAGGAACGTGGCGGGTATGCCCAGGACCGTTTCGGCGCCAAACCAGGTGGCGAACACCATAGCGAGCACAATGTACAACGGCAGCGAGCGACCCGCGGTGATATAGTCGCGCGCATTATGTACTTTAGTTGCGGCGTAAATGCCTATGCCGATTGAGACAACAAGATAAAGTATGACAAAGCCGATTAGCATCTAGTGGTTCCCCTAGTCCAGTAAACGAAAGCGAAATCGTAAAGCCGGTCTTTCAAGGTTAAAGCTTAAACCATAATATCAATGCTATTCCACCCAAAAGAACTAGCAAAAAAAGCACTAGCGTGTTTTGCCAGGCTAGCTGATTTTGTATGTCATATAGGGCGCGTGGCACCGTATTGTCATCGCGACGCTGCAGCGCGTCGGTAGCCAATCGCGGCAGCCGGGGCAGTAATGTGGCCCATTGCGGCGCTTCGTCGCGCAGTGTTTTGATTAATGCCCGCCAGCCAACCTGTTCGCTCATCCAGCGTTCCAAATAAGGCTTAGCGGTTTTCCATAAGTCTAGATCCGGGTCGAGCTGGCGTCCTAAACCTTCAATGTTCAGCAAGGTTTTTTGCAGCAACACCAGTTGCGGTTGGATTTCCACATTAAACCGTTGCGACGTTTGAAATAAACGTAACAGAACTTTGCCGAAAGATATTTCTTTTAAGGGCCGATCAAAGATGGGTTCGCATACCGCGCGAATTGCCGATTCAAACTCATCCACCCGCGTTTCCGGCGGCGCCCAACCCGCATCGATGTGTGCCTGGGCCACGCGTTTGTAGTCGCGGCGAAAAAACGCCAGGAAGTTCTGCGCGAGATAATTTTTGTCGACGTCGGTAAGCGTGCCCATGATGCCAAAGTCTACGGCGATATACTGCCCTTGCGCGTTGACAAAAATATTGCCGGGATGCATGTCCGCGTGAAAGAAACCATCGCGGAAGACTTGCGTAAAAAATATTTCTACGCCGGCGTGCGCCAGCGCTGAGATATCCAAACCTTGGCTACGGAGTGTGTCCGCTTGACTAATCGGCGTCCCATGCATGCGCTGCATGACCATCACGTCCGTATGACAATAGTCCCAAAAAACTTCCGGCACGACGAGTAAATGCGAGTTTAAAAAGTTGCGGCGCAGCTGGCTGGCGTTTGCCGCTTCCCGCATTAAGTCGAGCTCGTCATGCAGGTGTTTTTCAAATTCAGCCACGACCTCACGCGGCTTTAAGCGTTTCCCTTCGGCCCAGAGGTTTTCGATTAAGCCGGCTGCTATGTCCAGCAAGGCCAGGTCATTGGCAATAATCCGGCTTATTCCTGGGCGTAAAATTTTTACGGCGGCTTGCATGCCGTCCGGCAAAACTGCGAAATGCACTTGCGCCACCGAGGCGCTCGCTATCGGTTCAAGATCGAATTCACGAAATATTGCTAATGGCGGCATGCCATAAACTCGGGTTAAAACAGCAGCGACTTGCGCCGCTGGAAAGGGCGGAACCTGATCCTGCAGCTTAGCCAGTTCCTGCGCGATATCCAGGGGCAATAAATCGCGACGCGTCGATAACACCTGCCCAAATTTTACAAATATCGGCCCGAGGCTTTCCAGTGCCAACCGCAAGCGCACCGCTCGGGGTTGCTTAAGGTTGCGCCAGAACAAAACGCCTTTTATTAATACCCGTAGCCATTGCACCCGCGCGTGAGCCAGGAAGAACTCATCCAGGCCAAAGCGCAACGTAATATTAATAATTTTTATTAAACGCAAGAGCCGCATTGTGTTTATTCGGGCAGTGGTTGCAGTTAAACGCGGGGCGACGCCGTACGCGCGGTAAAGTTAAAACATTGGCCAATGCTGTCAGCCTGAGTTATTTCAGCCGCATTAGCCTTTTTTCCAAGCGTGCCACTCGATCGCGCAATTCCTCCACGGCACGTACCCATTCCTGTACGTCGTTCGGGCGGGCTAACAAAAATTGCTCCTCCTTAAGAAACTCCGACGAGGTTTGGGCGATATTTTCAACCATGGATTTTTGCCATGCCCAGGCGGCGGTAGCCGTGTTTACCGCACGCTCGGCGGCGATGTCACCCATGAATTTGCTTAAATCCTCCGCGGCGTCCCACCGCAGGGCGCGCAATATTGTTAACACTGTGGTGGCAAACGTCACATCGCCTTCAATCTGCAGCGAATGGGCATCGCGGAAATTATTGGCCGCCAGGCGCAGTAAGTGTGCGCCGCTGAGCTTAACTACGGCGTCCGGCGAGGAATGTTGAACTGCTTCCTGAAAGTAACCATTATCGGAAACGGCCAAGGACACGTCCACGCCCGGCAAAGCTAAACGTAAATGTTTGCCCTTGTTAGCCGTTAAGTCCGGTAAGGCCCAGCTATTCTGCCGCAACAAATGATTGAGGCTGGCGATAAGAGCAGGCGTAAGCATTTGGTGGGGAGTTTAAAATTTCCGGCCTATATGCAGTGCCACGATCCCCGCGCTCAGGTTGAAAAATTCTACGCGCTCGAATCCCGCCTGCGCCATCATGGCTTTCAGCTCCGCTTGCGCGGGATGCATGCGTATAGACTCGGCTAGATAACGATAACTCGCGGCATCGTTAGCAACCATCTTGCCGAGCAACGGCAAAATGCGTAATGAGTAAAAGTTGTATAGGGGTTGCAGGGGTTTGGCAACGGCGGAAAATTCCAAAACTAACAAACGTCCGCCAGGACGCAACACCCGCCACATTTCCCGCAAAGCGCTTTCTTTGTGCGTCATATTGCGCAAGCCAAATGCGACGCTAATGCAATCGAAATATCCTGGCGGAAACGGCAGGCGTTCCGCGTCGCACTGCACCGCGGGAATTAAAATCCCCTCGTTAATTAAGCGGTCGCGGCCTAAAGTTAGCATGGCGGGATTGATATCGGTAAGATAAACCTCACCCGTTTCACCGACGCGTTGTGCAAAACTGGCAGCGAGATCGCCGCTACCCGCCGCGATATCTAGCACCCGCCAGCCCGGGCGAACGCCGCTTATGGAAATCGTAAACGCCTTCCACCAGCGGTGTAAGCCTAAGGACATCACGTCGTTCATTAAATCGTAACGGCGCGCGACCGAACTAAACACCCCCGCCACTTTGGCCGCTTTTTGCGACTCTGGTACCTCCGCGTAGCCAAAATGGGTTTTTGTATCCATACAATTATTTAGTTTTAGGGCGGGATTCGAATGCGCCGGCTATGGATTCACGCTTAGCCCCGGCCGCGTCCATGCGCGCTAAATACTGCTGCCACAAGGCTTCGTAGTTAAGACCTAGATCATAGAGGTAATCCCAAGAATACAAACCGGTATCGTGACCATCGGAGAAGGTGAGCTGTACCGCATAATTACCCACTGGTTCAATATGCGTAACGTCGACATTTTTTTTGCCGGTTTGCAGAACCTCTTGTCCGGGGCCATGCCCGCGCACCTCGGCAGACGGCGAATAAACACGCAAAAACTCGAAACTCAAGTTAAAACATTGGCCATCCGCAAACCCTATTTCTAGCAATTTGGATTTCTGATGCAGTTTAATCTCGGTTGGATGGGGGGTAGATTTGTCTAAGCCGCTCATGGATATCTTTTAGCTAAATGGAAATAATAACCGCTCTTCTCCTAAAACCCAAATTTACCGGATGAGATAGCGGTGGCGGGAAGTCACATAATCGTAATATTTGTTTCATATAATCAAAAACTAATTTAAATTGGGGGATACGCCATGGGTGCCAATATACTAATTATAGAAGACG
>CAYYOS010000046.1:0-16871 GCA_964473355.1 uncultured Burkholderiales bacterium
TATTATTTGTTCCATCGAAAACTTCGATGCAATGGGGGTACATACCGGCGATTCCATCACCGTTGCCCCTGCGCAAACGCTAACTGATAAAGAATATCAATTGCTACGCAATGCCTCGATCGCAGTGTTGCGCGAAATCGGTGTGGAGACCGGCGGATCAAATGTGCAATTCGCAATCAACCCGGACGACGGACGCATTTTAGTTATTGAGATGAATCCCCGGGTCTCGCGCTCCTCCGCGCTCGCTTCTAAAGCTACTGGGTTCCCCATCGCAAAAATCGCTGCCAAGTTAGCGGTGGGTTTTACCCTGGATGAGCTCACTAACGATATCACCGGGGGCCGCACCCCCGCTTCCTTTGAGCCCGCCATCGACTATATTGTCGTTAAAGTCCCGCGCTTTGCATTTGAAAAATTCCCGCGCGCCAACGATAGGCTTACCACCCAAATGAAGTCGGTCGGCGAAGTCATGGCTATCGGTAGAACCTTTCCTGAAGCACTGCAAAAAGCCCTGCGCGGTCTGGAAACCGGCGCCAACGGCTTCGACGAAAAGACGACCGACTTGGATACCATAGAATCCGAACTGGGAGACCCCGGGCCCGAACGCATTTGGTATTTAGCAGATGCTATCCGTATTGGCATGAGCCTAGAAGAAATTCATGAACTGAGTCATGTTGATCCCTGGTTCATTCATCAAATTGCCGCACTAATAGAGCATGAATCCGCTTTAAAACTACTCAGCTTAGATACGATTAGCGCCGAGGCGTTACGATCGGCAAAACGCAATGGTTTTTCGGATAAACGGCTAGCGCAACTTTTGTCTAGCGATCAGCATTTAGTGCGTAACAAACGTTGGCAACTGGGCATTCAACCGGTTTACAAACGCGTGGACACCTGCGCGGCAGAATTTGCGACGGATACCGCTTACTTATACTCCACCTACGAAGACGAGTGCGAGGCGAACCCTACGAGCAACAAAAAAATAATGGTATTGGGTGGCGGGCCCAATCGTATTGGTCAAGGCATAGAGTTCGACTATTGTTGTGTGCATGCTGTGATGGCGCTGCGCGAAGATGGCTATGAAACCATCATGGTGAACTGCAATCCAGAGACCGTATCCACTGATTATGATATGTCTGATCGCTTATATTTCGAACCGCTGACTCTCGAAGACGTGCTGGAGATTGCGGCTATAGAAAAACCCGATGGGGTGATTGTTCAATATGGTGGACAAACCCCCCTGAAGCTGGCAAGAGCGTTGGAAGCCAACGGTGTGCCTATTATCGGCACTAGCCCCGACGCCATCGATTGTGCCGAAGATCGCGAGCGTTTTCAAAAGCTCATTAGTGATTTAGGTTTACGGCAACCGCCTAATCGCACTGCTCGCGATCCCCAAGCTGCTTTATCTATGGCTGCAGAAATTGGTTATCCACTGGTAGTACGGCCAAGCTATGTGTTAGGCGGGCGCGCCATGGAAATCGTTCATGAACCCGCGGATTTAGAGCGCTATATGCGGGAAGCAGTGAAGGTCTCCAATGATTCACCAGTCCTACTCGATCATTTTTTGGATGACGCTTGTGAGGTAGACGTAGACGCGGTCTGCGATGGTGATCGCGTGTTAATAGGCGGCGTAATGGAGCATATCGAACAAGCCGGGGTACATTCCGGCGATTCTGCTTGCTCGTTACCCCCGTTCGGTTTGTCTTCAAAAATACAAGAGGAATTGCGCGCACAAACCGCGGCTATGGGTAAAGCGCTGGGCGTCGTGGGCTTAATGAACGTGCAATTTGCCATTCAAGACAACGAAGTCTATGTATTAGAAGTAAACCCGCGCGCGTCGCGTACCGTGCCATTCGTCTCCAAGGCCAACGGTTTAGCTTTGGCAAAAGTTGCCGCACGGGCAATGGTTGGGCGAACTTTGACTCAGCAGCGGGTAGAAACCGAAATTATTCCGCCCTATTTCTCGGTTAAAGAAGCGGTCTTTCCTTTTGCTAAATTTCCCGGCGTTGATACTATCCTAGGCCCGGAAATGAAATCCACCGGTGAAGTGATGGGCATAGGGCAAACTTTTGCTGAGGCTTTTGTAAAGTCGCAGTTAGCGGCTGGCGTATTGCTGCCCAAAGGGGGCGCAGCTTTTATCAGCGTTAGGGACGCCGATAAAACTAAGATTACGGAAATCGCCGAGGTCTTCATTAAGCTGGGCTTTACCTTGCTTGCCACGCGCGGGACTGCCACCGCCCTGAAAAATGCGGGCATCACCGTTGCCATTGTTAACAAAGTTACAGAAGGCCGCCCGCATATCGTCGATATGATCAAGAACAATCAAATTAGTATTATAATTAATACCGTGGAAGACAAACGCGCCCGGCAAGATTCCTACACGATTCGCCAAGCCGCGTTGCAACACAAGATTACTTACTACACAACCCTCTCCGGCGCGCGCGCCGCTTCATTGGGGATGCAATACATGCAAGAATTGCACGTCTATGATTTACAAAGCTTGCATCAGTCGATCAGAGCACTGCCGCACGCCCCCGCCGCCGCTATAAATTGATTTAAGGAACACGATGAAAAAAGTACCCCTCACGGTAGCCGGTGCCGAGCTATTACGTAATGAGTTGCAGCAATTGAAAACAACCGAACGTCAATCTGTGATCGCGGCGATTGCCGAGGCCCGCGCGCATGGGGACCTATCCGAAAACGCCGAGTACGATGCCGCCAAAGAACGTCAAGGATTTATCGAAGGGCGTATAGCGGACCTAGAAAACAAACTCGCGAATGCGCAAATAATTGATCCAACGCTCTTGGACGCCGACGGACGCTGCGTATTCGGCGCTACGATCGATTTACAGGATTTGGATACAGACCAGCAAGTAACCTACCAAATAGTCGGTGATGATGAGGCTGACATTAAACAAGGAAAAATCTCTATCAGTTCGCCCATCGCACGGGCACTAATCAGTAAATACGCTGGTGATATCGCGGAAGTAAACGCACCCGGTGGCGTGCGCGAATACGAGATTTTGGACGTTAAATATATTTAAACGATGGGATATACGCTAATCTAGCACGCCAGCGGCACTAAGCGGCCGGCGTCAACATGCCAATGCTGCGCAATGGCTTCCGCGCGGTTAAGTTCGTCCTGATGCACCGCTATAATAAATTCAGCTTGCTGCGCGTTAGCCCACGCTATAAATGCTTGCCAACGTCGCCCACAAGACTCTTCGCCTAAATCTGTGCTCACTTCAACGACTGCGGCCAGCATCTGACCGCTGGCTTGCGTCGCCAAAATATCCGGCTGCATGGGCGCGTTCAGGACCGGGATAACGAGCTCCCGCGGCTCAGGATGTCCCTGCAAATCGCGCACCGAAAATTCTGTATAGCCTAGCGTTTTCAGGTATTCCAAGGTAGATCGCAGCAGATTTTCGCGTTCGCGCTGTATGGCTTCGGGCAGTGTATTAATGTGCATAGCCTTCCTTTTCCGCAAATGGTTTTTCTTATTATAGCCCCGTCAACGGTTTCTCTGTCCCGCCGTTACCAAGCTCGCCTTGACTGGCGTATGCCAAACGGTTCATATTAGCAACTGAGTAGCGTTTTTGCTTGACGCTCCAGCTGGTCGGCGTTGCAGCATTTAAAAGCATCCGCGCTGCCGTCGCGAAAGGAAATGCTATGTTTAAACCTTCTTGTTGTGGCGCTGGGATGATTTTGAGCGCGGCACTTGCCGCAGGAATTGCATTGCCTTGTGGTGTTGCCGCCGAGGCGCTGACTCTCGGGGGCACCGGCACCGGCTTGGGCACAATGCGAATATTGGGAGAGTCGTTCCACAGCATCTCTCCGGAGACAAGGCTAGAAGTTCTCCCTAGCATAGGAAGCAGTGGCGGGATTAAAGCGGTGTTGGCGGGCGCCATAGATATCGCCGTTAGTGCCCGCCCCTTAAAGGAAGAAGAGAGAAAGCAAGGCGCACTTGAATGGGCGTACGCAAAAACGCCCTTGGTGTTGGCAACCCATCAAAATAACGGCCAATCCGAATTGTCCCGAGCGGAACTTATCGCTATGTACGATGGGACGTTGCGGACTTGGAAAGATGGCCGCATCGCGCGTATCGTGCTCCGCTCCGAAACTGAGACGGATACCGAATTGTTAAAAAAATACATTCCCGGCATGGATGCCGCCCTAGCCCAAGCCTATCAACGCCGCGGCCCGCCGATTGCATTAACTGATCAGGATGCGGCCGACATGATTCAAACTATCCCAGGTGCGTTAGGGCCAAGCACCCTGGCGCTGATTCTTTCGGAAAACCGCCCTCTTAAGGCGCTCAGGCTTGACGGCGTCGCACCTACTGTTGAGTCTTTAGGCAACGGCAATTATATAATGAGCAAAAATTTGTATCTCATCACACGGTCACGCCCAAAAGAGTCGGTACAACGGTTTATTGATTTTATTCTCTCAAAAGAGGGTGCGGAAGTACTACAGCGCACCGGCCATCTCGTTTTAACGCAGAAACCCAAATAGTTGATGGCTTCCCAATTACAGGATGTGAATGCATATTCTAGCCTAACGAAAATTGTCACTCTGTTCGCCAGTGTAATTGCGGTTATTGTGCTGATTGCGATTCCGTTGGGCTACGGTCTAATAGCTTACCGCTACGAGGCTGAAGCGCTTCAATCCAAAGCCAACCTTGTGGCCGATAAAATTTCCGAAATCATTTATGCCAACCCCGATCTCTGGAATTTCCAAGAGCTACGTTTGATCGGCGCCTTGCTACAGCACTCCGGGCACAAAGATACGCATGATGCCAAAATCATCGACATAAAAGGAAGCACTATTGCCCAATTACCGGCAACCCCGGTAGAACCCACGTTTTCCTTCGCAACTGACCTCACCGATGGTAAAGACATAGTCGGCAAAGTCGTGATCGAAAAAAGCCTGCGTCCGCTATTGCTTAACACCATAGTCGCGGGAACGCTCGGCGCTTTGTTGTCATTGGCCATATATTTCGCCCTTAAAATCTTACCATTGCGTGCGCTGACTCGCGTCCTTGCAAAACTTGAGGAGTCTCAGCAGACCCTGCGCACCGAAATAGATGCCAAAGAAGTGGCGCTGCGGACCGCTGAAAAATTGAGCCTGGCAATGCGCCATCAGGCCCTTCACGATGCACTGACGAATTTGCCAAATCGCGTTTTACTATACGACCGACTGCAGCAAGCTATATTGTTGTGCCTGCGGGAAAAGCAAGCGTTCTCATTAATCTTAGTGGACCTAGATCGATTTAAAAACATTAACGACACCTTAGGGCATCATATTGGTGATCTCGTCTTGCAGCAAATTGCTCAACGTGTGCCAAACGTATTGCGAGGCAGTGACACCGTAGCGCGACTGGGAGGGGACGAATTTGCAATCCTACTGAAGGGTGTTTCCACGCAGTCTCAGGCGATGCATACGGCCGAGAAAATTTTAGAAACCATTCGCCAACCTGTAAATATTGAACATCGGTCCCTACGCGTGAGTGCCAGTCTTGGAATTGTACTATTTCCGGAGCATGGGTCAGATCCATCTCATTTAATGCGTTGCGCCGATATTGCCATGTACAGCGCTAAGCGCGCCAAACTCGGTCTTGCGTTTTATGATGTCGAGCAGGATTTGCAAAACACCAAACGGATGACTTTGCAAAACGATCTTTACGAAGCCATTGCGGATACTAAACAATTATTTTTATACTACCAACCAAAGATTGACTTAAAAACTAGGAAGATTTGCGGTGTTGAGGCCTTAATACGCTGGCGTCATCCTGAGCAGGGTTTAATTTTTCCCGACGATTTCATTCCTGCCGCCGAGCAAAGCGGCATGATTCGAGCCCTAACACGTAGGGTACTGGATATGGCTTTACAGGAACGCGTCGAGTGGCAAAAAAGAGAGCTCCAGATGCCGTTGGCCGTCAATATTTCCGGTGAAAATTTGCAGGACCCCACCTTCCCATCTCAGGTGGGGGAGGCATTGACGGCCCACGCGGTTCCACCGTCGCTGCTGGAGATGGAAATCACCGAAAGTGCCTTAATGCAAGATCCAGTGTGCGCTATTAAGGCGATCCAGACGCTACGTGAGATGGGCATCTTGATTTCCATCGATGATTTTGGGACTGGTTATTCTTCCTTGGCATATTTAAAAAAACTGGCAGTATCGCAGATTAAAGTCGACAAATCATTTGTGATCGATATGATCGAAGATGATAATGATGCCATTATCGTTCGCTCTACCATAGATCTCGCGCATAATTTGGGATTACGTGTGGTCGCGGAAGGGGTCGAGAGCGAGGAAATCCTAAGACAGTTGATAGCGTTCGGGTGCGATACCGCGCAAGGTTACTATATTAGTCATCCACTTCCCATTGTGCAGTTTTGTAACTGGCTGGAAGTCTCGGAATATCGCGCGTGAAGCGTAGGCTTTCTAGCGGCAGGGACAAAAAAACGACTTTACTCGCTCCCCTCCATGTATAAATTTTCCATATCTAAAAAGCGTTGTTGCTTGCCATCCATAACAATCTGACCTACTAAACGATTATCGCCGGTGCTGCTGAATTCAAATCGAAACGTCCGGCGAAAAACCCAGCTCCCCGAATCCGCGCGTGCAATTGCAAATTTTTTTGGAACGACCGTGCCATCTAAAAGCTGCACGTTATTTTCCAGGCAGCTCGATTTTGCAATCGCGACAGCCAGCTCGCGCACGTGTAAACCATCGAATACTACCCATATAACCGCTGCTATGAGGGCGACAACAATAAGTTCAGTGATAATTTGTGGCAAAAGACGGGCTTAGGGGCAGCACAAGAAAACCATTAGTTTATCCTAGCGGCCACACGCTGTAGATCGATAACGCGCGTGCGAATTTCTTCTGCATCTTCGGCTCCGGGTTCGATGGTTAGGTAGCGCTGCAAATCATTATAAGCGGCGCGGTGACATTCGAGTTGCTGATAAATTAAACCGCGGTCTCTAATCTCGCCCGCCACGTCGGGTGTTAAGCCCAGGATGCGATCCACGACGTTCAACGCTTGCGGCATTTTGTTGTGGTGCAAGTAAATTGCCTTCAAGTTCCGCAAAAGTCGCGTCAAGATGTCCGTATTTTGAGCGGGATTTAGTAAGGGTCCAAGCGCCATATTACGCGCCGCTTCCTTGCCATAAAGGTGCTCCAGCTGGGTTTCCAACTCTTCCTTGCCCAGCGATACCCCGCCCGCGAAGGCATCTAAAATGACATCGCCTTCTTGTATCGTACATTTGACTAGAAAATGCCCCGGGAAAGAAACGCCGGCTAGGGGCAAACCTAACCTCAAACCCACTTCTAAATAAATAATGGATAGCGTAATGGGAATGCCTACTTTGCGATCCATCACTTCATTTAAGAAGCTATTGCGCGGGTCGTAATAATCGATGGCATTGCCAGAGAAGCGCTCTTCTTTAAACAATACGTGATTTAAGGCGTTAATGGCATCGGCGAGAGATGCGCCCTCTGCCAACCGCTGGTTCACGCGAATAGCCCATTCATCAAATCGCTCTAGGTAACGCGCTATATCTAAATCGGGGTACTCGTCCTGGGCGATAACCAGCGCGGCCTCGGCCAGTTCCATTTCTGGGGTTAGCTCAATCGGTTTCTTTAGCGACATAGCCTAGCTCAGTTTTTGTATTCGCTGTGGGCACAGACATAAATAAAGCGGGTTTTTGTTTAATATGGCGCCGACCAGGGATGGGCGGAGGCATCATCACATCGGGCGGCGTTTTTTCTTTGCGCACTAGCGGCGGTAATTCACTCGGCGAGCGACGACTAGAATGAGGCGTTGTGGCAGAACGAGGTTTAGCCGCCGAGCGATGCCGTGGCTCCCGAACGGTAACGGGTTTGCTCTGACTTAAATTAAATCCGGCAATTTCTGCATAGGGCATTGGTTGCTGCAAAAGACGCTCGATATCACTTAAAAATTGTGCCTCGTCCGGGCTTACTAAAGAAATCGCATCTCCCGATTTACCGGCCCGGGCGGTGCGGCCAATGCGGTGGACATAGTCTTCCGCCACATTTGGCAATTCGTAGTTGATCACGCAAGGCAAATGGTCGATGTCCAAACCGCGTGCCGCAATATCGGTCGCCACCAATGCCTGCACTTGTCCAGCCTTAAACTTATTCAACGCCTCGGTGCGCGCCGGTTGCGTTTTATTACCATGTATAGCAGTGGAGGCGATGCCCTCGCGCTGCAGTTGTTCACTTAAGCGGTTGGCGCCATGCTTGGTGCGAGTGAAAATCAACACTTGAGCGTATCCATTGGTTTTAATCAGGTGCACTAGTAAAGCCCGCTTTTGGTCACGATGCACGGCATAGGCAGTTTGCGTGACATTTTCCGTAATGGTGTTATTACGCGTAACCTGTACTTCTGCAGGATTAGACAGTAGCTGTTTGGCAAATTTCTTAATTTCATCAGAAAAAGTAGCAGAAAAGAGCAGGGTCTGCCGGGTGCTCGGCAGCTGCGCCGCAATTTTACGGATATCCAAAATAAACCCCATATCCAACATGCGATCAGCTTCATCTAACACAAAAATTTCGACCTGTGACAGATTAACGGTTTTGGATTGCAAATGATCTAGCAGCCGCCCCGGCGTGGCCACCAGCACATCCACGCCTTGTTGTAAGGCCTTAATTTGCTGGTGCATATTCATGCCGCCATAAACGACGGCGGACTTCAGTGCCACATATTTTCCGTAGACGCTGACGCTGGCTTCCACTTGGGCAGCGAGCTCCCGCGTTGGCGTTAAAATTAAACAACGCACGGGGTGCTTCGCCGGGGAGGTCGATTTATTTGCGCGCAAGGTTAAACGTTGCAGGATGGGTAAAACAAATGCGGCGGTTTTGCCGGTGCCAGTTTGGGCGCCCGCCATCATGTCGCGGCCTGCTAGGACCGCTGGAATAGCTTCAAGTTGAATAGGTGTGGCGGTAGTATAACCGTGCTCTGTAATGGCACGCAGAATTTCGGCTGATAAGCCTAAATTGGTAAACGACATGTAACAACGCTCCGAAAAGTGGCCTACCAGAATCATTTCTTCCGGAGCGGTCTAGGCTAACGTGTGATTTAAGTATAAACGGGACCCACATGGGAAGGTTGTTCACGAGACCGTACCGAAACAACCGATTTTTAGATTATACCTTATTATCAATCTATAGCCATTTCTTTCTTCTAAAGTAGATTAACATCGCGATGGCAATAATCGCCATCCCCGCGACCACTATGGGGTAGCCGTAACGCATTTTAAGCTCCGGCATATGCTCAAAATTCATACCGTAAATGCCGGCAATGAAAGTTAGCGGCATGAAGATAGTGGTAATTACCGTCAAGACCTTAATCACTGCGTTCATGCGATTACTTAAGCTAACCAAATGTATATCCATAAGGCCAGCTAAAATTTCGCGGAAGGTATCGATGGTATCGATAATCTGAATGGTGTGATCGTAGAGGTCTTGGAAATAGGGCACCGTGCTGTCTTGAATAAGATTGGAGTCTTTACGTTGCAAAGCAGCCACCAATTCCCGTACCGGCCAAATAGATTTACGTAAAAACATTACCTCTCGACGTAATGCGTGAATCACCGTTAACACATGGGGATTTTGCGCGGTGATCTTCTCTTCGGCTTGAACCACACGATCGTCAATTTTCTCTAGAATAAGAAAATATTCATCGATAATCGCGTCCAATAACAAATATGCCAAGTAGTCCGCGCCCAGTTGTTTAATGCGACCTTTATTATTTTTTAGACGCTCGCGCAATGGATCGAAGACATCACCCGTTTGCTCTTGAAACGACAGGACGTAGTTCTTGCCGATGACCAGACTAAACTGCTCAATGCGCGTTTCGTCGTCGGCATCTATGAAATCCAGCATTTTCATCACCACATAAATATACTCCCCGTAGTCCTCGGCTTTGGGGCGATGCTCGGTATTGAGAATATCTTCTATAGTGAGATCGTGCAGCCCGAATTGGCGAGCAACTTTTGCTATGAGCTCGGTATCATGCAGCCCATCGATATTTATCCAACTGACTTTGGAACTATCGACCAATGAAGCCAAGTCATCCGCGTATTCACCCAGGGTTTCTTGGCACCCATCCTTCTCCTACTGCCCAAGCGTAATTTTCGGTTTATCGGTTCTTTTTTCACCGACATACACCAATGAGCCCGGGGCTTGGCCGGCTTGAGCCGAAAGTCTGTAAGCAGAGCGGTGTGGCATCAGTTACTCGTGTCTTGATCAAGCGAAGTCGGCTCGTCACTTAAGCGCAACTGCCGCGCCAATATTTCGATAGGTTTTAACTCCTCGAGTTCAAGATCTCCTGAGGTGCTGCCTAATCCCTTAAACTTTCGGGCGGTGATTAACACCCGTGACTCAAAGGTGCCCAGGGCGCGGTTATAGTGTTCCACGCTGGAAGTTAGGCTTCTTCCCAGTTTTGCATAGTGGCCAGTCATGACCGCCAAGCGCTGATATAGCTCATTGCCTAAATTAGAGATTTCTTTGGCGTTGCGGGCGATAGCCTCTTGACGCCAGCCATAAGAAATGGCTTTTAGCACGGCGATTAGGGTCGTCGGCGTTGCCACCAGCACTTTTTTTTCCCAACTCTCTTCTAGCAGCGCGGGATTTTGTTGAAGCGCAGCACTGTGGAATGTTTCTCCGGGGAGAAAAAGAATCACGAATTCCGGGGTCGGATCGAACTGACTCCAATAGGCTTTCTTACCCAAAGCGGTCATATGCGTGCGCACTAGTTCCGCATATTGATTGAGTTTTTGCGTGCGAGCGTCGCCATCGTCCAGTTCTAAGGAATCCAAATAATGGCTTAGGGGTACTTTAGAATCGACGACAATATTTTTATTACCGGGGAGCTTAATCAATAAATCAGGGCGCATCGCACCTGTTTCCGTTACCGTCGTCACTTGCTCGTAAAAATCGCAGTAGTCGAGCATACCCGCCATTTCCACTACCCGCTTTAATTGCACTTCGCCCCAGCGGCCGCGTATGTGTGGAGCACGCAGGGCTTTGGTTAAATTCGCCGTCTCCTGGCGCAGACTGGTTTGCGATTCTAGCAGTGAAGCGACTTGCGCGGTCAGCGCGCCATAAGCGCCGGCTCGGGCTGTTTCAAGTTCGTGAATTTTACTATCGACGCGCGCCAGAGATTCCTTAACCGGCGTAATCATTTGATGAATGGCTTGTTGACGAAGCTCTAAATCGCCCTTAGCGACTTCTTGAAAGCTGGCCAAGGAAGATTTGGCGAGGTCTAAAAATGCTTGATTGTTGTTGCGCAGGGCATCGCCGGATAGAGACTTGAAGGCATCGGTTAGCGCCGTCCGTGCCTCTTCCAATAAGACCAACTTTTCTTGAGCTTTTTTGCGCTCTTCATCGAGTCTGGCGTCGGCGTCGGATATTCTTGCCTTAAGTAAGGCGCCTTCTTCCGCCAGTTCAAGGGTGCGATTTTTTTCGGCTTGAAGTTCGCGGTCTAGGCGCGCCGCATCTTTCTCATAGCCCGAAATCCGAGTTTCAAGTTCGGATATTTTTGCGCCAATTTGTAATTGGGCTTTCTCTAAAGATGACGCCATTTTGGCGCGCATCAGCAGCCACATGCCCAAGCAGCCTAGTGCTATTCCGGCTAGAAAAAACGCCACCGTCTCCATTATCTTCGCTCATTAATTTGCGAAAATAAAGTATACCAGACTGCGCTACTAGGCCGCCTGCGCGCGACCCGAGCGCTTACGGTCGTTTTCCGTTAATAAGCGTTTGCGTATGCGTATGGTTTTCGGCGTGATTTCCACTAGCTCATCATCGGCAATAAATTCAATGGCCGATTCCAGCGTATGTTTGATGGGCGGCGTTAGCACCACCGCTTCATCCGTCCCGGATGCGCGCACGTTAGTTAATTGCTTGCCTTTGATTGGATTTACCACGAGATCGTTGTCCCGGCTGTGGATCCCGATGATCATGCCCTCATATAAACGCGCGCCGGGCTCAACAAACATCCGACCGCGCTCTTGTAGCTTCCATAAAGCATACGCGACGGCTTCACCATTCTCCGCGGAGATTAATACACCATTGCGTCGTGCGGGGATATCGGTTTTAACGGGCGCATAATCGTCAAACACATGGCTCATGACGCCGCTGCCGCGAGTTAGGGTCATAAAGTCAGACTGAAAACCAATTAGCCCGCGTGCCGGAATCCGATAGTCTAAGCGAACCCGCCCTTGACCGTCTTGTGACATATCTTGTAGATCGCCGCGGCGTGCACCTAGGGCTTCCATCACCGCACCTTGATTTTCCGCATCAATGTCTACAGTCAACATTTCATAGGGTTCGCAGCGCACGCCATTGATGTCGCGCAATACGACTCGCGGCCGTGACACCGCGACTTCATAGCCTTCACGGCGCATGTTTTCCAAGAGAATAGTAAGGTGCAATTCTCCCCTGCCGCTAACCTGAAACACATCGGCATTGGCGGTGTCTTCCACCTTCAGCGCAACATTGGTCAGCAGCTCTTTAGATAAGCGTTCTTTTATCTGGCGGCTGGTAACAAACTTACCCTCGGTGCCGGCGAAAGGAGAACTGTTGACTTGAAAATTCATGACCAGCGTCGGCTCGTCGACGTGCAACATGGGTAGCGCTTCGGGATTGGCGACATCAGCAAGCGTGACCCCGATACCTATTTCATCTATACCGTTGATTAGCACGATATCGCCGGCGCGGGCTTCTTCTAAAATCACGCGATCTAAACCACGGAATCCGAGGACTTGATTAATCCGGCCTTTTTTCGGCTTATCGTTGTCATTTAGTATGGCAACTTCCTGACCTGGGCGTAAGGTGCCGCGAGTGATGCGGCCTACGCCGATACGGCCGACAAAGCTGGAATAATCCAAGGCGCTAATTTGCAGCTGTAGGGGCAAACTAGCATCGGCATCGGGCGCGGGCACATAACTAATGATGGCATCGAACAAATCGCGCATATCCGTGCGTGCAATTTTTAAATCGTGGGTCGCGTAGCCTAATAGGGCCGACGCATAAATCACGGGGAAATCCATTTGGCTTTCGGTAGCACCCAATTTATCGAACAGGTCAAACGTTTGATTTACTACCCAATCGGGCCGCGCGCCGGGGCGATCAATCTTATTGACGACGACTATGGGTTTTAAGCCCAGCTTTAAGGCCTTTTTTAACACAAAGCGTGTTTGCGGCATGGGGCCATCGACGGCATCCACGAGCAACAACACGCCATCTACCATAGACAAAACCCGCTCCACTTCCCCGCCAAAGTCCGCGTGCCCCGGGGTGTCGACGATATTGATATGGGTATCACCGAAAGTGACCGCGGCATTCTTCGCGAAAATAGTAATGCCGCGCTCTTTTTCCAGATCGTTGCTGTCCATGACGCGCTCGGTCACCGCGGTGTGCGCCGCAAAAATGCCCGCTTCGCGTAACAGCTTGTCCACTAGCGTGGTTTTACCATGGTCAACGTGCGCAATAATCGCTATGTTTCGAAGTTTCATAATCGTCTAGTTTTAAATCAAGGGCCGCGATTGTACCACGAACGCGGGGTAAGGCTACAAAACTAATGAGATGTCGAATGGAATCTAATATTACGGAGGAAGGCGTCGCCCACAGCGCTATCTGGCTACGCCGGTACCACACACGCTACAAACCCAACGAGTATTCCTAGCTATAGCGCCGCGCCCTGCCCTGCCGCTACCCGCACGGTTTTAGCGATGTCATCCGCCCACCAGCGGACTTTTTCCATTGCTCTACCTTCGACCATGACGCGGATTAAGGGTTCGGTGCCTGAGGCGCGCAATAGTACGCGACCGGTGCCGTTGAGTTCTGATTCCGCAGCAACCAGGCGGCTTTGAATCGGAATATTGTTACGAAAATCAAAGCTTTTAGGCACGGGTACATTTACCAGCACTTGCGGGTACAGAGTTAGTTCGCCAACAAATTCCCGTAGCGTGGTTTTATTTGCGCGTACCGCGTGCAGCACTTGCAGAGCGGAAATAATTCCGTCACCGCTGGTATGTTTGTCTAGGCAGATAATATGACCGGAATTTTCTCCGCCCAAATGCCAGCCTTGAGCGTGTAAAAGCTCCAAGACATAACGATCTCCCACGTCGGCTCGCATAAAAGGAACTTTCATTTTTGCCAGCGCGTGCTCAAACGCGAGATTCGTCATGGCGGTACCGGCGACCCCTCCCTTTAAGCTACCCGATTTGACGCGCTGCTTAACGATGGCATAAAGCAATTGATCGCCATCGTAAGCGATGCCGTCATTGTCTGCGATTAATACGCGATCTCCGTCGCCATCAAAGGCAATACCATAGTCTGCGTGGTGTTCGGTGACCGCTGCTTGCAGCTGAGCGGGGTGTGTGGAACCGCAATCCTCGTTGATGTTTAAGCCATTGGGCTGAACGCCTATGGGAATAACTTCCGCACCCAGTTCGTGGAATACGTGCGGCGCAATATGGTAGGTAGCGCCGTGCGCACTATCCAATACCAGCTTAAGTCCGCGCAAATCCATTTCCGGCGGAAAAGTGCTTTTACAAAACTCTATGTAGCGGCCGGCGGCATCGTTTATGCGCTTCGCTTTGCCTAAATTCATGGATGTTTGGGTGACAATGGGCTCGTTTATTCTCGCTTCGATGGCGCGTTCCGTTTTGTCCGCAAGTTTAGATCCCGACGCGGAAAAAAACTTTAAGCCATTATCTTCGTACGGGTTATGAGACGCGCTAATCACAATGCCGGCTTGCGCCCGAAAAGCACGCGTTAGGTAAGCCACCGCTGGCGTGGGCATAGGCCCTAGCAAAAGGACATCGATGCCGGCTGCAGATAAACCGGCCTGCAAGGCTGACTCCAGCATATAGCCGGAGATACGGGTGTCTTTGCCAATGACAACCGTGGGTCGCGTTTCCGGGGATAAACGCCGGTCAGCAGCAGCCAAGACTATGCCGGCCGCATAACCTAAATGCAGTACGAATTCCGCGGTAATTGGGGCTTGGCCAACACGGCCTCGTATGCCGTCGGTTCCAAAAAATTTTTTACTCATGTAAGTCTACCGCCGCTAAAATTTGTAGTGCTTGTTTGGTTGCTGCCACATCATGCACACGCACAATGGTGGCACCGTTTTGGATGGCTAAAATTGCGGCGCTAATACTGGCCGGTAAACGCTCGTCTACTTCAGCGCCGGTGATTTTACCCAACATGGATTTGCGTGACAAGCCAACCATGATGGGAACGTTCAAGTCTAAAAACTGCTGTAAGCGACGAAGTAACGTTACATTATGCGCTAAGGTTTTACCAAAGCCAAAACCCGGGTCGAGGACAATCCTATTTTGCGCTACCCCGCATGACATCAATGCAGACAGGCGCTCGCTAAAGAAGCTTTTAACTTCTGTCACCACGTCATCGTAGAACGCGTCTACTTGCATAGTAGCGGGGTTGCCTTTTTTATGCATCACACACAAACCCACATTATGTGCAGCAATGACTTCCATCGCACCCTCGGCTTGAAACGCGTTAACGTCATTAATCATGTCCGCACCAGCAGAGATGGCCGCAATCATCACCTCGGTTTTTTGTGTATCTACCGATAAGGCAGCGCCGCAGCCGCTTAAACCTTCCAGCACCGGTAAAACGCGTTGTAACTCCAGATCCACATTTACGGCCTGGGCGCCGGGGCGCGTGGATTCGCCACCAATATCAATAATGTCAGCGCCTTCGTTGATAAGCCGGCGGGCATGGGCAAGCGCTGCGGCGGTTGCAGCAAACTGACCACCGTCCGAGAAAGAATCCGGCGTCACGTTGACGATGCCCATGATTAAGGGGCGATCTAGGGGAAATTGGAAACTTCCGCAATGAAATATGGCGGGTGGCACGGGACGGAAACCTCAGAGAGAAAAATAAATGGCGCTTAACATCAGGCCAAATGGCTTATGGCTTCTGACCCCTATTCTCTGAGTTGGATTCCCGCCTACGCGGGAATAACGCAAGTGCTGCCGAAGAATGTTGGGTTTCAGATTTGGGGTTGCGGGTTTAATTTTTGCCTTTTGATTTTTGATTATTGCTTTGCCTTTCGAGCATAAGGCGCAATGCTCGTTGTTTAGTACGCCCTACATTACTGATCCCTTGATCCCTGTCTTCAGATTACGCCGGACGCGTGGTAGCTGTGGCGGGCGTGCCTGTTGCATCGGGGGGTGGAGGCGGAACAACGGGCGCAGTGGGTTTAGGCGGGCGGGGCGCGCGACCAGCCATGATGTCATCGATTTGATCAGATTCCAGCGTCTCCCACTCCAGTAAAGAGTTCGCCATAATCTCCACTTTTTCGCGGTGGTCTTCGATCAACTTGCGGGCGATTTTATAGCGCTCGTCAATAATGCGATGAATTTCCGCGTCCACTTTTTGCATGGTGGCTTCACTTAAGTTTTTATGCGTCGTAACGCTGCGGCCTAGAAAAACCTCGCCCTCGTTTTCACCAAATACCATCGGTCCCATGGCATCGCTCATACCCCACTGAGTAACCATACGTCGAGCCAAATCAGTGGCTCGTTCAATGTCATTGCCGGCGCCGGTAGTCATTTGCTTCATAAAAATTTCTTCGGCGATACGGCCACCCATGAGCACTGAAATATTTTCTAGTATCCGCTCTCTATCCATGCTGTAACGATCCTCGGTGGGCAATTGCATGGTTACGCCCAAAGCTCGGCCGCGAGGAATAATGGTCACCTTGTGTACGGGATCGGCTCGCGGAAAAAGTTTTGCAACCACCGTGTGACCGGACTCGTGGTATGCGGTGTTGCGCCGTTCATCTTCCGGCATAACCAAGGAACGCCGTT
>CAYYOS010000047.1:0-16753 GCA_964473355.1 uncultured Burkholderiales bacterium
GGTATTTAATTGGATCGCGACCATGTGGCGGGGCTCCATGACCTTTGAAACGCCCATGCTGTTTGCGCTGGCTTTTGTCTTTTTGTTTACCTTGGGCGGCTTTAGCGGTTTGGTGCTGGCGATCGTGCCTGTAGATATTCAATTGCAAGATACCTATTATGTCGTTGCTCATTTCCACTACGTTTTATTTTCAGGGTCGGTGATGGCAATTATGGCAGGCGTCTATTACTGGCTGCCAAAATGGTCTGGGCGCATGTATGATGAAAAATTGGGTAAGTGGCACTTCTGGCTGACAACAATTTTCTTTAACATTACCTTCTTCCCCATGCATTTCTTAGGGCTAGCGGGCATGCCACGCAGAATTCCCGACTATGCGCTGCAATTTGCGGACTTCAACATGTGGGCCAGCATAGGCGCATTCGGTTTAGGGGTCAGCCAATTGTTGTTCGTCTGGGTGGTTTTAAAATGTATTAAACATGGCACACCTGCAGAAGCTCGGCCGTGGGAAACCGCTGACACCTTAGAGTGGACGCTGCCTTCGCCCTTGCCATACCACACTTTTGAGACTCCCCCAGTCATAGGGGCTGTGCCGCGTTATGCCACGCAGCCGGTTACGAGTTAAGCATGACAGCGAACGCCGATAGCAAGGCAAAAAGGCGTACCGCGTTAATTCTGCTGATCGCTGCCGTGGCCTTGTATATTTTTACTTTTGTCATCAATGCCTGAAACGATTGCAGCGAACCGCTTGCTACTGCGCAAGCTCCTGGTGGTGATTGTAGTGATGTTCGGCTTTGGTTTTTTGCTGGTGCCGTTTTATGAAAAAATTTGTGAGGTTACAGGGATAAATGGCACGCGCAGCAACACGCAAATTGACCAATCCCGTTGGATAACGGTGGAATTTCTAGCCAGCACCAACCAAGCCATGCCTTGGAGTTTTAAGCCAATGCAAACCAGCGTGCGGGTTCGCCCAGGGGAATTAGCGCAGGTGGTGTATAGCGCGAAGAACACTACGGCGCAGGCTATAACCGGCCAAGCGGTACCCAGCTATAGCCCCGCTGTGGCAGGCCGCTATTTTAATAAGCTAACGTGTTTTTGTTTTACGCAGCAAACACTTAACCCTCTACAGGAAAAGCAAATGCCGGTGCAGTTTGTAGTCGCGCCGGATTTGCCCCGAGACGTTAAGACGATTGCACTGTCGTACACGTTTTTCGAGGTTGATAAGCGGGCGGCGCTGATTAAAGTGCCTGGTGCGTAAACGAAGACGGCTGGCCGCCGCACGCGCCAATGCGCCGCAAGCGGCCCGCGCGGTGCTCTGGAGTTTTTTGGGTATTCGCAAAAACCGCGATTATGAAGCGGATGCCGTACGGCTAACGCCCGCTCAGGTAATTGTTGCTGGGCTGATCGGCGCATTGTTATTTATTGGTGTACTGCTGCTATTGGTTTACTTAGTAACGCATAGCTAATACGAAATTATTTAGATTAAAGGGGTTTTCATGAATCAGAGCTCACCGGGATATTTTCTGCCTTCACCCTCCATTTGGCCGATAGTAGGGTCTGTTGCCTTATTTATCATGGCGATTGGTGCGGTATTTTTTATGAACGGCATGCCTTCTGCGCCATATATTTTAGGACTAGGCAGCTTAATTCTGATTTACATGTTGTTCGGCTGGTTTGGTACGGTGATACGCGAAAACGAGAGCGGCCAGTATAACAAGCAAGTGGATTTATCTTATCGCTGGGGCATGAGCTGGTTTATTTTTTCCGAAGTCATGTTTTTTGCGGCGTTCTTCGGCGCCTTATTTTATATGCGGGTGCTGGCAATTCCGGAACTGGCCAGCGGCACTACCGGAGAACTGCTGTGGCAGGGTTTTACAGATAGTTGGCCGATTGCCGGACCAGGGCTAGACAATAAGTTTTCACCCATGGGGGCGTGGGGTATTCCGGCTATTAATACCTTACTCTTGTTAACTTCTGGCGCCACGGTAACCTGGGCGCATTGGGGTTTGAAGAAAAACAACCGCTTTCAGTTAATCTGGGGCTTAATCCTAACCGTTGCCTTGGGCATCGCATTTTTAGGATTACAAGTATACGAGTACCACGAGGCGGCATTTGCTTTATCCACCGGTGCCTATGGCGCGACGTTCTATATGCTAACCGGCTTTCACGGTATGCACGTCACCTTGGGTACCATCATGCTGATTGTCATTTTATTTCGCTCGATCGCAGGACACTTTACCCCGGAACGGCATTTCGCGTTTGAGGCTGTATCCTGGTACTGGCATTTTGTCGACGTCGTATGGTTGGGACTGTTTGTTTTTGTGTACTGGTTGATTTAGCGGCTTAGCCGGAAACGCCGTTGCCTGGGATGAGCCCAAAGTAAAATCCCAGCATGAGTAGTAAAAAAAGCGTGATGGACAGAGCGACCCGTACGGTCAGGGCTTTAACGGTACGCTCGGATTGTCCCTTATCTTTAATTAGATAGTAGAGGCCGCTGCCCAGGCTCGCGACGATAAGTACCAGAAATAAAATGACGATGATTCTCATTGCGTCCTTGGCTCGAAATTTGGCAGGTAATCTGAACTTAACAGTGTAATAAATTCGCCATCATCACGCCACCAAATCCGACTAATCGGAAATTGGGTGAGAACTAAGGGCACGCCCGGATAATCGGCTAGCTGACTTCTCGCGCGGTCTATTCGGAATTGTTTACAGCGGAGTGGCGTCATGTTTCCGGCAGGATTTACGTTTAAACCCGCACTGCTACCTACGCTAGCCACCACGATCATGGTTATCGTCACGGCCTTAATGGGCACATGGCAACTAAACCGTGCCGCTGAAAAAGCCGCGCTGCAACACGAATACGACCTACGTGCAACGGCGCCCATTATGGTTTTGCCTGAAACCATCATGAGCGCGACGCAAGCGGCCTACCGTAAATTTGAAGCTTACGGCAGGTTTGAAGAAACATGGCAAATTTATTTGGACAATAAAATTCATAATGGCGTCGCCGGTTTTTATATCCTTGCGCCTTTACGTGTCCAGAATAGTGACGTTCGGGTATTGGTGAACCGCGGTTGGATAGGGGCAGGCCGGGCGCGCCATACCTTGCCCAGCGTTGCCACGCCCTCCGAGGAAGTGCGCATCGTTGGGATAGCACAAGTTCCAAGTAAGAAGATTTTAGAGTTAAGCGCCGATACCATACAAGGCAAAGTCTGGCAAAACCTTAACCTGGAAAATTATCAAAAGACCGTGCCCTTTGCCATTCAACCCTTTGTGCTGTTGCAGCAAAACGGTAGCAACGATGGCCTGGTGCGCGAATGGCCGAGACCGGACACGGGCCGCAGCATGCACTTAGGCTACGCTTTCCAGTGGTATGCCTTAAGTATTGTTTTAATCATTATTTATATTGTGGTCAATGCAAAACGTATCTAATAAACATAGCCGTACCAAACTCATCCTCATCGCATTGGTTTTTATCGCACCGGTGGTAGCGTCCTATATCGCCTATTATGTTTGGCAACCTAAAGGCCGCAGTAATTTTGGCGAACTGGTGCAAGGCTATGCCTTGCCCGAAGCCTCTTTGCCCGCGGCGGGGGGAGGCATTTTTCCCTTAAAGCAGTTACGCGGTAAGTGGTTATTAGTCCAAGTGGATAGCGGCCAGTGCGGCGCCTCCTGCCAAAATAAACTCTACGCCATGCGGCAAGCGCGCTTAATGCAGGGCAAGCACCAGGATCGCATTGCTCGGCTTTGGCTGATTGATGATCAAACCATGCCACCAGCCAGTCACGACGGCGTCTGGACGCTCAACGCCTACCATAGTCCGGTGCTAAATCAATTGCCAATTAAAACCGCCGTGCACGATCACGTGTATGTGGTGGATCCCTTAGGGAACGTGGTATTACGTTATAGCGGGCCGCTGCAGCCGGAAAAAATGGCGAAAGATTTAAAACGCTTATTGCAAGCCTCGCGCATTGGTTAAGGTCTATAAAAATTTGCTGTGGACTGCCACGGTGTTAGCATTAGTGGTGGTGGTATTGGGGGCTTATGTGCGGCTATCGGATGCCGGTTTAGGTTGTCCGGATTGGCCGGGTTGTTACGGCTACTTAAGCGCCCCGCGCACAGCGGAGCAAATTGCCAATGCCGAGGCCTTATTCCCTGGTCAGCCCGTGGAAAAACCTAAAGCGGCAAAAGAGATGTTACATCGCTATATGGCCGGCGCCTTGGGCATCCTTATTTTGGCGATAACGGTATTAGCATTTCGCTTGCGGCGTGAGATAAATACGCACCCGGCGGCCAGCCTGAGCTTACTGGTGTTGGTAATTTTTCAGGCGCTCTTGGGTATGTGGACCGTCACCTTATTACTAAAACCGGTCATTGTCACGGCGCATCTTTTAGGTGGCATGGCGACCTGGGCACTTTTGGTGTGGTTAAGCGCGGCGCAACTGCCACTGCCGCGGGTGGTATCACCGGATATAAAAAATTGGTTTACGCTCGGCTTAGTGGTGTTATTTTTGCAAATTGCTTTGGGCGGCTGGGTAAGCTCCAACTACGCCGCATTGGCGTGCAGCGATTTTCCGCTGTGCCAAGGAAACTGGCTGCCACATATGGATTTCTCCTCCGCGTTTCATTTTACGAGAGAGTTGGGCAAGACCGGCGATGGTGGTTTACTTTCGGGTGAGGCTTTAACTGCCATACATTGGACACATCGCTTGGGCGCGCTCATAACCTTTTTTGTGCTGATAGGGGTGGCCTGGCGGGCTAGGCGCGCGCCTCAACTACGCACTTTTGCTTACATACTGGTCGGCCTATTGGCGTTGCAAATTGGTTTGGGCGTCGCCAATGTGTGGCTATCCCTACCGTTATCTATCGCCTTAGCGCACAACGCCACCGCGGCGTTATTATTAGGCGCGCTGGTCATGTTAAAATCGAGCATAGTTAAACCTAGAAGCCTTCCATGATTAGTACTTTAAACCGTCACGCTACCCTGCGGCATTTGCAACACTTATTGCTTTTAAGCAAACCTCGGGTTGTTTCATTGATCGTGTTTACCGCGATTATTGGCATGTTTCTAGCCACGCCGGACATGGTGCCCTTAGATATTTTAGTAGCCGCCACGCTGGGCATTGCATTTACTGCTGGTGCGGCCGCCGCGTTTAATTGTTTGGTGGAACAGAAAATTGACGCCTTAATGGCGCGCACTAAAGGTAGGCCATTGCCGCGCGGAGACGTCGCTTCCTGGGAAACCTTGGCATTTTCCGGAATCGTGGGGGGCGCCGGTTTATTTATTCTCAACACCTGGGTGAATAGCTTAACAATGTGGTTAACACTTGCCACCTTTGTAGGCTATGCAATCATTTATACCTTAATTTTAAAACCCATTACGCCGCAGAATATCGTGATAGGCGGCGCCTCGGGCGCGATGCCGCCGGTGTTGGGCTGGGCGGCCGTCACCGGGGAAGTGGACGCCAACGCGTTGCTTCTTTTTTTGATTATATTTGCCTGGACGCCGCCTCACTTCTGGGCGTTGGCCTTGTATCGCAAGAAAGAATACGCTGCAGCGGGAATGCCTATGTTACCCGTGACCCACGGCGATAAATTTACCCGTTTGTCGGTGTTGCTTTATACCGTATTGCTCACTGCGGTGACGCTGCTGCCTTACGCCGCGGGGATGAGCGGACTAATTTACTTGGGCGGCGTATTGATCTTAGACGCGGTATTTTTATTTTATGCGTGGGGAATCTACCGCCATTACACCGATACGCTGGCGAAAAAGACGTTCAAATTTTCGATACTCTATCTATCACTACTATTCGCTTTACTTCTGCTAGACCATTACTTTCGTTTCTAGGGCCTAGCTATTGAGGAGAATTCGGCTGCTCGCCGTCGCTCATCAAGTAGGCCATCAGGGCCCGTAATTTTGGCGGCATCACCGGTTTATGCAACAAGCGAAAGCCACTGGCCTCAGCCTGCTTTAAAACCTCCGACGTCGTATCTCCTGTTACCAGAATACCGGGGATGGCGCGATTAAAATGTCGACGCAACTTATAAATTAGCTCGGCGCCGGTTTCAAGATCGCGTAAGCGGTAATCGCTAATGATAAGATCGGGAGGCTGGGTTAAATCCGTGAGTTGCGCCAGGGCGTGCGCCCCCGAAGTCGCCGCGGTCACGACACAACCCCACTCTTGCAATAATGTGCGCATTGCCTCGGCATTGATTATTTCGTCGTCTACCACCACTACCTTGGCACCGGGGAACTGCGACGAGACTTTTAGTAGCGTCGCTTGCCGCGGTGCGTCAGCCTGAACTTCAAGCGGCACACGAACGGAAAACATCGTGCCGGCATGCAGTCTTGAAGCAACCTTTATGGTGTAGCCTAACAATCGGGCAAGCCGATCAACGATAGCCAGACCTAGACCTAATCCCTTGGTACGATCGCGCTCCAGATTATTGAGTTGATAAAATTCTTGGAATATTTCCCGTTGGGATTCCGGTGGTATGCCGGGTCCCGTATCCCACACTTGCAACTCCAGCCATTTTCCACGGGTTCGGCAGCCTACCAATACCCCCCCGGAAACGGTATAACGTACTGCATTGGAAATAAAAGTGCGTAAAATCCTTTCCAGCAATGCCGGATCGCAGCGCACCACCCGGTTACAGGCATGCACTTTAAGACGTAATCCTTTTTGCGACGTTTCCTCAGCAAACTCTCCTTTCAAGCGTTCCAGCAATAAATTAACCGGATAGGCACTCAACATGGGTTTGATGATACCGGCATCCAATTTAGAAATATCCAGTAGCGCATTAAAAAGACTATCCATGGTTTCCACGGAGGCCTCAATGTAGCGCATGATTTTTTCCGTTTCGGCATCGTTAAATTGCATACGCCGGCGTAGTGCCGCCACTAGCAGACCCAAAGCGTGCATAGGTTGCCGCAAATCATGACTGGCTGACGCCAGTAGCCGGGATTTGGCCTGGTTAGCAAGCTCCGCTTCTTCTTTGGCGTTTTCGGCTATGGTTTTTGCGGCGGTTAAATCAGCCGTTTGCTCGGCAACCAGCTCCTCCAGATGGGCGCGATGCCGTAGTAACTCAGCCTCCGCGATTTTTCGATCGGTAATGTCAAACCCCATTCCAATAATTGCTGGCGTGCCATTTAATTCGGTTACGGATCCATGCGCCTCTACCTCGACAATCACGTTGTCCTTGCGAAGAACCTGGAAATAATACTGTACGCTTTTTACCTCACCCGACAGTCGCTTGCGAAAATTCTCCTGGACAAGCGGCCGGTATTCCTCGGGGACGAATTCAAATACTGATTTGGCAGCGTAAATCTCTTCCTGGCTGTAGCCAAAAATTTGCGCGAGTTTAGGATTCACATAGGTAAAGCGATTGTCCTGAACTATGTATACGCCCACCATGGATTGCTCAATCAAGCTGCGGTACTTAGTTTCAGCCTCATGCAGCGCATTTTCCGCTCGTCTGCGCTCGGTGATGTCGACGCCCAAGCCCATAATAGCCGGCTTATCGCCAATTGAAATGAGTGCGCCCTGCGCTTCAATATCTACTACGGTGCCGTCCTTACACAGGCCGCGCAGGATATACGGCCGCTGCGGACCGCCGCCCGCTAAGCGCTGGCGCATGGTTTCCCTAACCGTATCGTGATCTCCGGGGTAAACTAACTCCAGCACCGGCTTGGCGTTTAGCTCGGGCATGGTATAGCCAAAAATTTCCGCGAGCTTTGGATTCACATAAGTAAATTTCCCATCTTGGATAATGTATATCCCTACCATGGATTGTTCCACCAGACTACGGTACTTGGCCTCAGCTTCGCTGAGTGCAAACTCCGCATTTTTGCGTTCAGTGATATCCATCCAACCACCGGCAACCTCTAACTCTCGTCCATCGCGGTTGTTATATATACGCAAACTATCTTGTATCCAAATATAATGGCCATCCTTATGGCGAATTCGGTAAGTGCGATTAAAGTCGCCCCTGGTTACGGCTTCCGGATTATTTGTTAGGGCAATTCGAGGAAGATCTTCAGGATGCACGATTTCAAACCAAAGGTTGGGGTGCCGGTATACCTCTTCTGGCGTATAGCCCACGAGCCCCTGCACATTGTCGCTGATGAAATCCAGTGTGATATTTTCCGGGGGAACCCCAGGATCGTTGATAGGCGCCTGTAGATCAACCTTTACGTTGTACATTACCACCGGTGACACGGTTAAGACCCGTTGCAGGCGCTCGTTACTGGCTTTTGCGTGGGCCTCGCTCTGGGATAGTTTTTTAATTAACTGATGGCGATGATAAGCAATGCCAATTTGTCTTAGCACCACTTCCAGTAGTACGATTTTGTTTTGGGGAGGATGGGGGACATGCTGATACCAGGCGATAGAAAGTACGCCAACAATTTCCCCGGCGGCGACAACCGGTGCCGCAAACACCGAAAGGACTCCTAGCGCTGCAATGGCGGGGATCGCGTGCGCGTAGTTCTCATATTCGGCAAAAAAAGCGCCTTTGCCATCTTTAAAGACCGTACTTGCAGCGCCGGTAGTCACGGAAAAGGGTGCGCGCAGGGGCCCTTCGTCGATGCCGTCCGGTAGACCCCAATTAAACTGATAGCTGAGGCAATTTTCTCCGTCGGGTAAGGCTAAACCGCAAATATCAGCCCCGACAATTTGCATGGCGACTTGGGTGGAAGAATCGCACACTTTTTCGAAATCCATTTCCAAGGAAAGCGCTTCGATGACTTTAACTAAGGCCTTGAGGTCGTCCTCATAGGCATCTTCAAGTCGACGATTTGGGCTGGCGAGCACAGCGGATTTGCTGCGCACTTGCTTAGTGGCCATGATGAGGTATTAACGTCCCAGAAAATGTAAAAAGCGTCGGGTAAACCCGGGCGGTCCACTACGCTTTTCAGTGCATTGCGCAACCAAGGTGTAGGCCTGAAGCAGTTCCGGAAAACATTCCGAGCCGCCCCACAAATATAGCCGATAAGCGCGATATAATTTTTCACCAAACCGTGCGATGATTTTGTCGCGATGCTCATCCAGGCGTTGCGCCCAATGATACATACTTAGGCCATAATCTTTGCTATCGTTATCTACCCGCAGCAATTCCAGGCCTTCATACAAGAGCTCGCGAATTAATTCTTGCAGACATAAAAAACTATGCGTGCCGCTCCAAATATATTCCCTTGCAAATACACTAACGTCGAATTTTTCAATAGACGCAGAAGCATCTAAATAAAGCAGGCCACCCGGCTTAATACATTTTCGCACTTGTTGAAAAAACCGACGGTAGTTAATGATGTGCTCGATCACCCCCAAAATTACGATCGCATCGTAGGGTTCCTTGGGCTTGTGGAGTAGAAAATCTTCCAGCAACACTTCACAGGGGAGCTGTTCTCGTTTGATGACGCCATCGATATAGCGGCGTGAATTTTCGCCCAATGTTAATTCCGTTACTTTAATACCGCGGCTGCCAAAATATTGCGCGACCCCGCCCCAGCCGCCACCAATATCTAACACTCGCATACCAGGTTTTAATTGCAAGGAGTTGAAGGCGTCTTCTAAACGATTTTCAGAGGCCTGTTCCAAGGTATCGCTGCTGGTTTTAAAAATCCCGTGAGAATAGAGGTGGTATTTCGAGTCGATAAAGGAAAGGAAAAGCTCATCGCCAGTTTGATAATGGGCATTGATAACCTCGGAATTTACTTTTGTTTCCGGCGTAAACAACAAAACAACAAACTTTAACCAAGCAAAAAAAGGAATCTTATCTTCAATACGCGTACGTAGCCGCACTAAGGCCTGCATGTCGCCCTCGATGTCAATTTCTCCATTGACATAAGCCTTAGCAAACTTGGCTTCGTTAAAACCCCATTTTAAAAGACGGTTATTATGAAAAGTAATTCGGAATTGTGGATGGGCGCTACCGAAACATAGGGATTCTCCAGATGGCAGTATCACCTCGCATGAAATACCGGTGCCCTCAACAACATCCCTTAAGAAACTATGTGGTCTGGCGAGCGCTAGCGTTTGCCCATTCATGTCCCTCTCCTTTAATCACCGTAAATAAAATAATCGGAGCCCTTCAGTTAAACCATACCCGTTTGCTTACCTCTCCTTATTCGTTAGGAAATGCTGGCGCAACTCGTTGGGCATAGCAATAGATTTTACTCGTTTGTGATCAATCCAAACTATCGTTGTTTCTCCTTCGGCATACCGCAGGTCCGCTTCCATCGAGATGATTTCATGATGGATGACGAAACTGCTGCGACCTACGTGTCCCAAAAATACGCTCACTGCGACCGTCGCGGGATAAACAATGGGTTTTAGGAAATTGCATTTTGCCGCAACCACCACAGGTCCCTGATAATTAGTGATCATGGCAACCCCTATGCTATCAAACCAAGAAATGCGGGCCTGTTCCATGTAACGAAAAAAAACTGAATTATTAACATGGTTGAGCGCATCCATATCGCCCCATCTCACTTTTATTACTTCGGTGTGGACCGGATTTTTTGTCGTCATAGCAAAGCTGGTGGAGAGCCGTCTATTAATTTTGTTTCACGTTGGGCCATAGGACTGTTTGACTAGGCTCAAGTAAGTTTATGAGTTCCAAGGTTAACCTGAATTACGCGATCGCTTCAAATACCCCGGCGGCTCCCATACCCGTTCCTATACACATCGTGACCATGCCATAGTGTTTTCCCGTGCGACGTAACCCATGCACCAAGGTAGCGGTGCGAATGGCGCCCGTGGCACCCAGCGGATGACCGAGCGCAATCGCTCCACCCAAGGGATTCACCAATTGCGGATCTAGTTCTAAATCCTGCATTACGGCCAAACTTTGGGCGGCAAAAGCTTCGTTTAATTCTATCCAATCAATATCGGCCAGACTTAAGCCGCACTGCGCTAAGACGCGCGGAATTGCTTCTTTGGGTCCTATGCCCATAATTTCCGGCGGTACACCCGCCACGGCATAACCGACAAAACGCGCTAACGGTTTTAAATTATATTGTTTTAGCAAAGCTTCGCTAACCAATATCACCGCCGCCGCGCCATCGCTCATCTGCGAGCTATTACCGGCGGTAACACTGCCATGACTGGCAAAGGCCGTTTTCAGTTTGGCCAATGCGTCGGCATCCGTATCTCGCCGCGGACCTTCGTCCGTTGTTATGTCGCGGCTAGTTACGATTAGTTCTTGCTGAGCCAGGTCAGGTTTTGTTTCAGCCAGTGTATAAGGGGAAATTTCGTCGGAAAATGCACCCGCATCTACGGCGCGGATGGCTTTGATATGGCTATTCAGTGCAAACGCATCTTGGGCTTCACGCGTAATCTTCCAGCGTTGCGCCACCTTTTCCGCGGTAATACCCATGCCGTATGCAATCCCAACATGCTCGTTGTTACTAAACACCGCCGGGTTCATCGCGACCTTATTACCCATCATCGGTACCATACTCATACTTTCGGCACCCGCCGCTATGATCACATCGGCTTCGCCGAGACGGATTCGATCCGCAGCCATGGCGACCGCCTGGAGGCCAGAGGCGCAAAAGCGATTGACCGTTACCCCCGGCACAGAATCGGGTAGCCCCGCCAAGAGCAAGCTGATGCGCGCAATATTCATTCCCTGCTCACCCTCCGGCATGGCGCAGCCGACAATCACGTCTTGTATAGCGGCGGCGGGCAAGGTTGGAACGCGTGCCAACGCGCTCCGCAATACGTGTGCCAGCAGGTCGTCCGGCCTAGTGTTTTTAAACATGCCGCGTGGCGCTTTACCGACGGCGGTACGCACGGCGGCGACAATATAGGCCTCTTGAATTTGCCGGGGAGTAGTCATCATTTAATCAGTGGGGTATCAACTTCTAAATATACACCCAGATAGCGAATTACGAAAACCTGGCGGAATAGCGAAAAATTTAGGCGGGGTTGGGGGCAGCGTTTTCCAGCTCAACTATTACTGGAGCATGATCAGAAGGGCGTTCCCATTTACGCGGCGCCTTATCGATACTGCAAGACTTAGCAATTTTTACGAGCTCACTGGTAAGTAAAATATGGTCGATGCGCAAACCCATATTGCGTCTAAACGCCGCCACGCGATAATCCCACCAGCTATAAATGCCCGGGGGTTGCTCAAACAAGCGAAAACTATCGTGCAAACCTAATCCGACTATTTTTGCAAACGCCTTGCGCTCGTCCTCACTCACCATCACCCCGCCCTCCCATACACTGGGGTCGTGGACGTCACGATCTTCCGGCGCGATATTGTAATCGCCCAAGAGCGCGAGCTTAGGGTAACGGGCGATCTCATCTTGCAGCCATTCGGTAACAGCGGCCAGCCATTTCAATTTGTAGGCGTATTTTTCCGAACCCACGCTTTGCCCGTTGGGCACGTAGATGCATATCACGCGAATGCCATCGATGGTTACGGCAAGGGCGCGCTTATGATCGTCGACAAAATTAGGGATAGCCAGGAGGGGCTCGGTTGCAGCTTGTTTGGTGAGTACTGCCACGCCATTATAGGTTTTTTGCCCGCAGAATACGGTTTCATAACCGACGTCGCGCAAGGCATGGCAGGGGAAAGACTCATCGACACACTTGGTTTCCTGCAAACACAGTACGTCTACTGGGTTTTGTCCCAGCCACTCGAGAACATGAGGCAGGCGGACTTTTAAGGAGTTAACATTCCAGGTCGCCAGCTTCATTAATAGGCTGGGGTCGCAGACTTAGATGGATTAACCCCTGCTGGGGTATCGGCTGGCGCAGCGGCGGCCCCACTCTGCGGATTGGAATTCTCTTTTACTTTATTTTCTTTGGGTTTAATTGGAGTCCTGAGTGCGCTAGTTTTCGGGTAACCGGCTATGTCTAGCGCTTTGTCCCACTCCGCGGCGTTATAACCGCGAACGGTGCGGCTGCCCCCTAACACTAACACCGGCACTTCAATGTTATTAATTAATTTTTTCAGCGCTTCGGCGTCCGCGGCCGTTTCCGGATTTTTACTGGTATAAGGTACGCCTCTTTTCACCAGATGCTCACGTGCTTTATCGCACCCTTCTCCGCAGTTGCTGGTGTATAACGTCACCGGATTATTCTTAACCGCCACTTGTAAAACGTAGGGCAATTCAGAGGACTGAATAACGTTAGGGCTTTGTTGTTTTTTTTGTGAATAATCGGTACCGGCGGGCGGCATTTGATCGGAATAATGAATTTTGCCTTGGCTATCCACCCAGCGATATAGTTCCGCAGCGTGCGCCGTGCCGAATAAGGTTAATAACACCAGAATAATTGGTTTCATATGCGTAGCCCATTTAAACGTTTATAAAAGCGTGTTCTAAAAAAACCCACGCCGATTAAAAATCCGGCGATTAGTACCCCCCCTAGGGCCGGGAGTAACCATTTGCGCTGCCGGTTATGCTCTGCAGTTAAGGCGTTGAACTGTGTTTCGGTACGCGTCAGCTTAGCACGCAGAGCCTGCATCTCCTGTTCCAAGCTGGCGATTTTTTTTTGGTAAATCGACACTTGAGACCCATCGGAAGACAATACGTTCAAAGGCACCCAACCTACAAACCCGGCACTATTTCGGATTTGCGCATAGCCTTGGGCGATTTGTATTATTTCCACCGACTGGGGTGGCGGTAAAACGTTTTTTTTTGCCAGGGGCGCGGCAAAAACAGCGTGGCTGCAAACCCAAAAAAGCAGGGCAAGCGCTGCGCGCATTAGTGCATGCCGCTCTGTTGCAATAAGGCGGCGATATCTGGCGCCCGGCCGCGAAACGCAATAAACGATTCGAGCGCGGGCCGGCTGCCGCCTACGCTTAAAATCTCGTCCCAAAAGCGCTGACCGATGGCTGGACTGAGCACACCGTTTTCTTCAAATAAACTATAGGCATCGGCCGACAATACCTCGGCCCATTTGTAGCTGTAGTAGCCCGCTGCATAGCCACCCGCGAAAATGTGTGAAAAACTGTTTGGAAAGCGGTTATATTCGGGAGCCGGCAATAGCGCGACTTCACTGCGGATTTCCTGCAGTAACTGCAGCACGGTTTTATCGCCGTTGAGGTCAAAGTCGTAATGTAAATGCATGTCAAATAAGGAAAACTCTAATTGACGCAAAGTTTGAATCCCAACCTGGAAGTTTTTTGCCGCCTGCATTTTTTTAAATAAGCTTTGCGGTAAAGGTTCGCCGGTATCAACGTGTCGGCTTAAGTGCTTAAGCACTTGCCATTCCCAAGCAAAGTTTTCCATAAACTGACTGGGTAACTCGACTGCGTCCCACTCCACACCGTGGATACCGGAAACGCCCAAATAATCCACGCGACTTAAAAGGTGATGTAGTCCGTGACCGAATTCATGAAACAAGGTGATGACCTCATCATGGGTAAACAGCGCCGGCTTTCCATCTACGGGGCCGGAAAAATTGCAGGTCAAATAAGCCACGGGTGTTTGCACTTCCTGGTCCCTGCGGCGGCGGCTAATGGCGTCATCCATCCAAGCACCGCCGCGCTTATTCTGGCGGGCATAAAGGTCCGCATAAAACTGCCCCAAAACTTTTCCGGCGCGGTCTTTAATCGTAAAAAATTTTACGTCCTTATGCCAGGTCGGGGCGCTGGCGGCTTCAATGAATACCCCATAAATGGTTTCGACCACTTTGAACATACCGCTTAAAACGCGTTCTTCAGGAAAATATTGTTTTACTTCTTGGTCGGAAAAAGCGTAGCGGGCGATGCGTAGTTTTTCGCTGGCATAGGCGTAATCCCACACTTGCATTTCATCTAAATTCAGTTCTTTGCTGGCAAATTCCTTGAGCTCTTGTAAATCTCGCTTGGCAAAAGGCTTGGCCTTTTCGCCCAAATCTCTTAAAAACGCTAAAACGGAGTTTGGACTTTCCGCCATCTTGGTTTGCAGTGAGAGTTCAGCGTAGTTGTGAAACCCTAACAACACCGCCTCTTCTGAGCGGCGCGCGATCAGCGTTTTAATCAGCTCGGTGTTGTCCCACAGAGGGTTGCCTAACTCGGAAGCCCGCGTGACATAAGCCTGATAGAGGCGCTCACGCAAGGCGCGATTGTCGGCGTATTGCATAATCGGCATATAACAGGGCGCATGCAGGGTAAGCTTATAGCCGGCTTTACCCTCTTTCTCGGCCGCTTCACGGGCTACGGTTAACACGTCGTCAGGTACGCCCGCGAGTTCCGCGGCAAATTCTACGTAATGCGCATAAGCCTCGGTCGCGTCCAAAACATTTTCCGAAAATTTGGCGGAAAGTGCCGACAGCTCTTCTTGTATCGCTTGAAAACGTCTTTTGTTTTGCGCATTCAGGTCAGCACCACCCAAGCGAAAATCGCGCAATGCGTTGTTGATAATTTTCTGTTGCGGCACACTCAAAGTCGAAAAATCTGGGTCCGCGCGCAATGCTTTTAATTTTGCAAATAATCGCAAGTTTTGCGCGAGCTCACTGTAGTAAATAGTGAGTTTGGGCAAATTTTCGTTATACACTTGGCGCAACAGCGGCTCATTCATAACTTCGTTTAGGTGCGCCACTTGCGACCAAGCTCGAGCTAAACGCTCATTGGCATCTTCCAGCGGCTGAACAAAATTCTCCCACGTGGGCGGAGCCGGATCTTGGGCCAGGCTTTCAATGAGCGCGCGATTTTCAGTTAAGAGCTCGTCCATGGCCGGGGTAACGTGGGAGGGCCGAATTTCTTCAAAACGGGGTAAATCTGAAAAATCTAGGAGTGGGTTCATTTGGGGTTTAGCTAAATGGCTTATTATACTAGCCCCCCGCTAGGAAAAACGATTTCGCGAGTTTACAAAGCAGACATGTCGCAGGTATTTGATTTAATTCGCCATTACCGTGCGCTCTTGTGCCCAGGCGCGCAACGCCGTGAGCTTTTCCGCCATCACGATAGACAACGGCCGGGTACGGGCTAACTCTTCCAGTACATGGCGATTTTCTAAGGGCGTTTGTTCGTTGTGCGCCTGATAAAGCGCGGCGACTAGGGCTTGCTCGATCTCCGCGCCGGAAAAACCTTCTGCAGCCTGCGCCAAAGCCTTAAGATCGAAGTGCTCTACAGGAATTTCCCGGCGCACGCAGTGTATGCGAAAAATCTCCACCCGGGTTTCCTCATCCGGAAGATCGACAAAAAATATTTCATCCAAGCGCCCTTTGCGGATGAGCTCCGGCGGAAGCGCTTGGATATCGTTTGCGGTGGCGACCACGAACACCCTTGCGCGGCGCTCCGCCAGCCAAGTTAGCCAAGTGGCTAAAAGCCGGCGCGAGACGCCATCGTCGCTACTGTCCTGCGCCAAACCTTTTTCGATTTCGTCCAACCACAATATACAAGGTGCCATGCGTTCGGCAGTTTTTAGCGCTTCCCGCAAATTGCGCTCCGATTCGCCATGAAACTTGTTATACAGCGAGCCGAAGTCCAAGCGCAGCAGGGGCAAATTCCACATGCCAGCCACGGCCTTAGCAGCCAAGCTTTTACCGCCGCCTTGCACGCCAACAATTAAAATACCCTTAGGGGTATCGAGCTTGGCATTGAGCTTCCCCGAAAACGCCGCCTGCCTTTGCAGCAACCATTGTTTAAGGCGATTGAGGCCGCCGATATCTTTTGCGTTGGCGGTTTCTATTTCAAAAGATAGCAGGCCCTCGGCGTTCATTAATTCGTTGCGCGCCAAGGAGATTTTGGGGATGTCGTCGGCTCGGATGGCACCATCGTCTTCGATGGCGTGGCGTATCATGCGTTTCGCGTC
>CAYYOS010000048.1:0-16738 GCA_964473355.1 uncultured Burkholderiales bacterium
ACCTTACCGAACGCAGCCGTAAAGTCATCAACGATGCGATGGATGTGCACGGCGGTAAAGCCATTATCTTAGGGCCGAGCAATTATTTAGGACGACTTTATCAGCATTTGCCCATTGCCATCACGGTGGAAGGCGCCAATATTTTAACCCGCAGCCTAATTATTTTTGGTCAGGGCGCGATACGTTGTCACCCTTATTTATTGGCCGAAATAGGCGCGGCGCAAAATCCCGATAGTAAAAAAGGTCTGCATGATTTTGATTTCGCGCTAACCCGGCATTTACGTTATTTACTCGGTAATGCCGCGCGGAGTTTATTTCTGGGATTAACCGGCGGCCGTGGACTCGCTTCTCCGGCTGGCGTAACGCGTCGCTATTACCAGCAGTTGTCACGTTTTTCGGCTGCGTTTGCCTTGCTCGCCGACGTCTCCCTGTTAATTTTAGGGGGCGCCTTAAAACGCCGCGAAAAACTTTCGGCACGTTTGGGTGATATTTTTAGTTTGCTGTATCTCAGCTCCAGCATGTTGAAACGTTTTGAAGATGAGGGCCAGCAGACTGATGATCTGCCATTACTGCGTTGGGCTATGGCTGATGCCTTGGTGCAAATGCAAACGGCTTTTAACGGCGTTTTACAAAACTTTCCGAATCGGTTTCTGGGGAGGTTGTTGGGTCTGTGGGTTTTCCCATTGGGCCAAAAAGGCTATGCGCCCAGTGATTTTCTGGGACATAAAGTTGCCCGCATAGTGATGCAACCTTCCGCCGCCCGAGACCGTTTGACGGCCGGAATTTTTATTTCGCAACAAGCGGATGAGCCGCTGCGCTTGCTTGAAAACGCGCTTATTTCGGCGGTGGTTACAGAACCGCTAGAGCAGAAATTAAGACACGCCATTAAAGATAAGTCGTTACCTGAGCAGAGCCTCTCGGCTATTCTCCGGATGTCGCAAGAAAAAAATATACTCAACGCCGAAGAGGTAGCAAATTTACAAAAAGCCTGGAGCTTGCGGGATAGCGTAATAAGCGTCGATGACTTTCCGGCGGATGTTGCGCGTCATAAACAAGGTGGTCGAAAGCCCGCTTATGCGTTTAGGGAAAACACTGGATAAGCGCGACATCATCTCTGCTGAGGCCGCGCTAACTTTAGATGGACTTTTTCGAGAGCGGGTGCGGCGCTCCGCAACGGTCTTAGCTTATCGCAGCTTTGATGAAGGGCGGCAAGCGTGGCGCGATGACACTTGGTCACAAATGGCGGCTGAGGTAGCGCGCTGGCAGCGCGGCTTATTAAACGATGGTTTCAAAGCGGGTGATGCGCTCGCCATTATGCTAAAGAATTCCCCAACTTGGGTGGTGGCTGATCAAGCTGCGCTAAGTCTGGGCTTAATTGTTGTTCCCTTATATACATCCGACCGCCCCGACAATGCGACTTACATCTTAGAAAATGCTGACGTAAATATCCTACTTATAGAGGATTGCGCGACGTGGGATGCGTTTAGCGGTCTCAAAGGAGGCTTAAAGCAGCTGCGGCGAATTCTCTACCTGTATGGCAGTCATCCCGAAAACGCTGATGCGCGCTTGATACGAATAGATCAATGGCGGCCGGCTGAAGAATGTACCCTGCAAAATCATGATCACGACCCCCATCAACTTGCCACCATTATTTACACATCGGGAACAACCGGCCGACCAAAGGGTGTGATGTTGAGCCATCACAATATTATTAGCAATGCGAGCGCCTCGCTGGACAGCTGCAAGCTTTTTTATGGGGGAATCAGTTTATCCTTTTTGCCGCTTTCCCATACCTTGGAACGCACCGTCGGCTATTACATGACGATGATGGCAGGTACAGCAGTAGCTTTTTCGCGCTCTGTGGCCCAGCTGGCTGAAGATTTATTAGTAATAAAACCCACGCTACTTATTTCGGTACCACGAATTTATGAACGCATTTACGCAGCAATCCATGCCCGCCTGGCCGATTCATCGCCTTTTCGGCGTCATCTGTTTAATTTTGCGGTTAAGGTTGGTTACGCTCGTTTTGAATATACGCAAGGCCGCCGAAATTGGCATTGGTCTTATGCCCTTTGGCCTTTGTTGAATGTACTGGTGGCAAAAAAGCTACGGCAAAAGTTCGGTGGCCGACTTAAATTTTCCTTAAGTGGCGGCGCCTCATTAGATCCGGAAGTCTCGCGTGTCTTTATTGGTTTAGGGGTTCTATTATTGCAAGGCTACGGTTTGACTGAAACTAGCCCCGTGATCGCCACGAATCGGATCGACGATAATGTGCCGGAGAGTGTTGGCACGCCGTTAGCCAACCTGCAAGTAAAGCTCGGTGCAGACAACGCGCTATTGGTCCGCGGCCCGAGCATCATGTTGGGTTATTGGCGTAACCAAGAAGCTACGCGTGACGTGTTGGATGAGGAAGGTTGGTTTAATACGGGCGATATTGTTCGTATCGATAGCCAAGGTCATATTTATATCACGGGTAGGTTAAAGGAAATTATTGTGACTTCGACGGGCGAAAAAATTTCCCCACACGATATGGAAGTGGCCATTATGCGTGATAAATTTTTCGAGCAAGTAATGATAGTCGGCGAAGGGCGCCCTTATCTTTCATTGCTGGCGATTGTAAATGAGGCGCATCGGCGGACATTGCCCGAAGCTTGTGATTCATCGGTAAATGGGTGTTTGCTTCCACGTGACACCGAGAAAATGTTGTTGGCTCGCATTTCCGAGCAGACCACGGCGTTCCCCGGGTATGCGCAAATACGGCGGCTCGCAATTGTTTCTGAGCCATGGACAGTCGAGAACGGTTACCTAACGCCGACACTCAAACTGCGGCGCACCGCGGTCGCTAATCATTACTCCGAACTCATCAATAAACTCTACGAGGGTCACAACCGTGTCTGAGGTTACCTTACCAGAAGGCCAGCCCACCTTGCGCCTTGTTGCCATGCCCCAAGATACCAATTGGGGTGGCACGGTGTTTGGCGGATGGATTATGTCGCAAGTGGACATCGCCGCCAGCGTGCCTGCTATTCAGCGTGCCCAAGGACGTGTTGCCACGGTGGCGGTTAATGCGATTGAATTTCACTATCCGGTCTTTGTCGGTGACTTGGTTAGTTTTTACGCCTCCATCACTAAGGTAGGCAACACCTCCATTACTATTTACGTGGAAGTATTTGCGCAACGCCACAAAAAAGGGACGATAGAATGCGTACGGGTCACCGACGCCACCTTAACTTATGTTGCGCTGGATGAAAACCGCAAGCCACGTGCCGTCCCGCCGCCGATAGACAATGTTAAGTAGATCCTGGGGTCATGGCGCTCCCAGCTTCCACTGCAAAATTGGCCATCGCGAATTAGCGCAGTCCCCGGTAGTATAGGCTAAAGGAGGCGTTATGCTTGCCCCAGGCAGGTCTCAACATTTTCGTATTGGTCTCGGCGTCGGGATCGGTTTTGCCCTGGCGCTGGGCTTAGTGGTGCTGATGACATCAATTGGCCTCTCTCATATGGCGCAGATACATCGCGATCTTAGCCGTATCGTTCGTGTAAATAATACAAAAACAGAATTAGCCCACACCATGGAATACACCTTGCGAGATCGCGCGGTCAGCATGCATACCATCGCCGTCATGAATGACCCGTTCGAGAAAGAAGAGGAACTGCAACGCTTCTATGAACGCGGCATGGATTACATACGCGCCCGTGACACCCTAGTAAAAATGGGGCTGAATCCTGCAGAAAAGGCCGCGATTGATCTCATTAATGCTCAAGCCCGCGAATCAAACCCCAAAGCTTTGCATGCAATTGACTTAGCCATGTCGGGCGAATCTAATTCCGCGGCTGCAAGGGATGCCGTGCGTAACATTGCAGTACCCGCGCAACGCCGGCAGGCGCAACGTGTGCAGGAACTGGTTAGGCTGCAACTACAACAAACCGAGGCGGCCGAAGCGGGTGCCCGCGCTGCCTACCGCAAGGCACAAACTTGGATGTTAATCTTAGGGGGCTTGGCTTTAGTCATTGGCATTGTGGTCGCCGTCATTGTTTTGCGGCTCGCCCTCCGCCAAGCGCGTTCCCTCGAACATCAAGCGTTATATGACAGCTTGACGGGATTACCTAATCGCGCGTTATTTTTTGATCGCCTGCAGCAAGCGATGCAAGCTTGTAAAAGAGATCATGAATCGTTTGCCGTGGTTATGATGGACTTGGATCGCCTCAAAGAAACAAACGACTCCCTGGGACATGAAGCCGGCGATACATTGCTAAAACATGTGGCGCAGGGCATGAGTGGCGTATTGCGGAGCACCGATACCTTAGCCCGCTTGGGCGGCGATGAATATGCAATGGTACTCCGCCAAACCAGCCTTTCCAGTGTGGAGCCCATCCTCCGAAAGTTACTTAGATCCTTAGAGATCGAATTAAAGATCGGCGATAGACTGGTCAGCTACGGGGCTAGCCTTGGTGTGGCTTGTTGTCCGGAGCATGGCGACGATCAAGGCATCTTATTACAGAAGGCGGATGCCGCCATGTATTCTGCAAAGCATGGAGGAGGTGGCTACACTATTTACAATCCCAATGTCGAACGGGAAGCGCAACGCGATCCGGCCTTTAAACAGGCGTTGCGTGAAGGCATCGAGCGCAACGAATTGGTATTGTATTATCAACCTATAATTAGCGTAGCGACTGCCCAAGTGATTGCGGTCGAGGCGTTGCTCCGTTGGAGGCACCCCACCCGGGGTCAGTTGGGGCCCGATGATTTTATTCCCCTGGCGGAAGCTTCTGGTCTCATCCGACCTCTCACTTCTTGGGTGCTTAACGTCGCGCTGAAACAAAGTGCAGCCTGGCAAGCTCGAGGAATTCACCTCCGTATTGGTATTAATTTATCCACACGCAATCTTTTAGATCCTAATTTTGCAGCGCAAGTTGCGGAACTGCTTGCTGCGACGGGCGCCAAGCCCCAATCGTTAGTCTTCGAGCTTACCGAGAGCACCGTGATGGCTGATCCGGAGCGCTCGATGGGCATGCTCAGCAAATTTACTTCCCTCGGCATAGCCGTAGCGATGGATGACTTTGGTACCGGTTACTCGTCGCTGTCGTATTTAAAACGTTTGCCCGTGCATGAATTAAAAATCGATAAATCGTTTATCAGGGATATGGCGGTGGATTCTACCGATGCGATCATAGTCAGCTCAACCATCGATCTCGCGCACAATCTTGGCTTAAACGTTATTGCCGAGGGCGTGGAGAACAGCAAAACCTGGAGTATGCTAAGCGATATGGGCTGCGATACCGCGCAAGGGTTTTATATGTGCGACCCGCTGCCAATAGAAGAGCTGGAAGCGTGGCTAACGACTTCCAAGTGGGGGAAGCTGGATAACGCAATATTGGTTGAAAGGGCTGTGCAGGGACAAGCGGGGTGAGTTATATCCAGCATTCGACACCGATCTGCAAATCGATCTAATTTTGCACCCAATAAATAAGCTCAACCCCGTGTAGTCGCAGCGCGTTGATTGGGGCGCGTTCTTGGCCCCGCGGATTTATTAGGTAACTCCTCCCGTATTACCCGGCGCAAGATCGCCTCGGTAACCGGCGCTTCCGTGCGAACTGAGAGGTAGACATTAAGTGCCTCATTTATCATAGTTTGATAGCCAATTCCTGCTTTATCTGAACGAGCCCGAAATTCACTAAGCACGGCATCATCAATATAGATGGTAATGCGAGTCTTGCCCTTTTCAGGCATAATCGCGCCACGTTTACCTTTAGAAAAATCGTATTCAGCTCTCATAGTGTTTCACCTCTTTAGGTGTCGCGCGGCGGGCCGATATTATACGAATTTCCCCGCCGCGAAGCGTATAAACAACGACCAAAACTCTTCCCACGCTCTCCATTCCGACAACAACAAATCTCTCCTCACCTTTGGCATCTGGGTCATTCCGATGTATCGCGAGCGGGTCGCAAAATACCCCTTCCACGTCAACAAACGAGACGCCATGCTTTCTAAGATTAGCCGCCGACTTTTTGGGGTCAAATTGAAAGCGCATGACCTATTATATGTATAATATACGTATAAATCAATTGGAACCATTCCATCGCTGTGTTATGTGACGATTATTAAATGTCATAGTGACTTATAATATGGCATACGGGAGCTCAAATCCACGAAAAACATATTTGTGAATTTTTATTCCTAGCCGATTTTGCTTCCTCTAATTCATATTGCTTCGATAATAAGGAGTAACCGAATGCCCGCTATCCGCATACCAATCCGCAAGGCAGCCGTATTAGGGACAGGCGTAATGGGCGCGCAGATTGCCGCGCACCTGGTGAATGCAAAAATTCCCTGTGTGTTGTTTGGCTTAAGTGGCGAGGGCAATGCGCCGAATGCGTATGCGGAGACCGCATTGCAACAGCTCAAAAAGCTCGAGCCCGCGCCACTATCACGCAGTGATTTCGCTGCTTACATCGAGCCCGCGAACTATGGTCAGCATTTGGATAAACTTCAGGAATGTGATTTGGTGATCGAGGCCATCGCCGAAGACGTCGAATTAAAAATCGCTTTATACAATAAAATCGCCCCTCACTTAAGCGCGCATACTATTCTCGGCAGCAATACCTCGGGACTTTCTATTAACCAATTGGCGCGTGCCCTACCTAAAGAAATCCAGCCGCGCTTCTGCGGTACGCATTTTTTTAATCCGCCGCGCTATATGCATTTGGTGGAGCTAATACCCTCTTCCGCTACCGATCCTACGCTACTGGATCATCTGGAAACTTTTTTGGTAAGCACTTTAGGTAAGGGTGTAATTCGCGGGCAAGACACGCCTAATTTTATTGCCAATCGCGTCGGTGTTTTTTCTATGCTGGCGACCCTACACCATGCGGAACGCTTGGGTCTGGCAGCAGATTTAGTGGATGCTTTGACGGGCACAAAAATTGGCCGAGCCAAGAGCGCTACGTTCCGCACCTTGGATGTAGTGGGCTTAGATATTTTCGCGCACGTGGTGAAAACCATGCACGACACCTTGCCCCAAGACCCTTGGCACGAATACTTTAAATTGCCAGCGTGGGTACAAAATCTTATCGATCTCGGGGCGCTCGGGCAAAAAACCAAGCGTGGCGTATATCGTAAGGACGGCAAATCGATTGTAGTATGGGACGCAAATTCGAACGCTTACCGGCCTTCAAGTCGTGACCTGCCCGGCGATGTAGCGGCCTTAATAAAATCTACCGACTATGCGGCTCAGTTTGCTTTGTGGCGCAAATCTCCCGCTAAAGAAGCCCAATTTTTATGGTCTATCTATCGCGATTTATTTCACTACTGCGCGGTGCATCTAGGCGAGATTGCGGACAACGCCCGTGACCTGGACCTTGCCGTGCGCTGGGGTTTTGGCTGGGAACGCGGCCCCTTTGAAATTTGGCAGCAAGCCGGTTGGGCGTCTGTGGCCCAGGCGATAACAGACGATATAGATCAAGGTAAAGCTTTATCTAAGGTTCCTTTACCTTCTTGGGTTAGCGCGCAAAAAGGCCTACATCAGCAACAAGGGTCTTATTCGGCTGCGAGCAACAGCTTTAAGCCGCGCAGAGCACTGCCGGTTTATGGCCGCCAGCTTTTTCCGGATCAAGTGCTTAATGAAACACAGCTTAAAACTACTACGCACTTTGAAAATGCCGCGGTATCGTTGTGGGACACCGGAGATAATATTGGTATCGTCAGCTTTCATTCGAAAATGCATACCATCGGCGAAGCGGTGATCGACGGCTTGCTTCAGGCGCTTGACTATGCGGAACAAAATTTTCAAGCTTTGGTAATTTGGCATAAAGACGCCCCCTTTTCCGCGGGCGCCAATCTTGTGGAATTAATGCAAGCCGTACAACGTCCGGCGCCGGAAGCGACACTGCAAGACAAGCTTAAGCGCGCCGCTCAGCGCGTTAAGTTCAGCATTGCGGGGCATGCGGGCTTTGCTAAAACGCTGACCGCGCTCACTGGCACTGGAATCACCGCGGAAGAGATGCTGACGCGCTTCCAAGACGCAAACCAGCGCTTAAAATTTTCCAATATTCCCGTCATCGCTGCCGTGCATGGCCTGGCGATAGGCGGCGGTTGTGAAGTTGCGATACATTGTGACCGTATCGTTGCAGCACTAGAGAGTTACATAGGTTTAGTGGAAGCCGGGGTGGGATTATTACCCGCGGGCGGCGGCTGTAAAGAAGCGACCTTACGCGCCGCTGAGGACGCCAAAGGCGGGGACCTTACGCCTTTCTTGCGCCCTTACTTTCAAAACATCGGGATGGCGGAAGTGGCCAAAAGTGCGGAGCAAGCCAAGCAAATGGGCTACATGCGCCGCGATGATCCGATCGTAATGAACACTTTTGAGTTGTTGCATGCCGCCAAACATACCGCCAAAGCCATGTCCGAGGTTGGTTATCGTCCGCCCTTACCGCAAACACAAATTCCCGTGGCGGGCAAAACCGGTGTGGCAACGTTCAAAATGATTTTAACCAACATGCGTGAAGGCGAATTTATTTCCGACCATGACTATGAAATCGCCAGCAAAGTTGCGTACGTACTCTGCGGGGGTGATGTCGATGCCGGTAGCTTGGTAGATGAGGCATGGCTGTTGCGGCTGGAGCGCGAGGGTTTTTTAGAGTTACTCGCCAGCGAAAAATCGCAAGCGCGCATTGAACATACGCTGAAAATGGGGAAACCGCTGCGGAATTAGTACGCCTTCCCCCGAATCACTTGGTGCCCGAGCGCCCCTCTCCGATTGGCTTTCTATTGAACCTGCCGCTCATACTTGTGCACAAAAAGGCCGCCATAATTCGAAAGCACGCCGTTAACGTTGCCGTTAACATATTTTTGGACGGCAAAACCCACCACCGGTAGGCCAATGTATTTTATTCCGGCGTCGTCGGTTAGTTGGCGAGTGGGCACGCCATTACGGTCGACGGCATTCACGGTGCCTGTGCAACACGGAAGTTGCTGGGGGAAGGATAGCCTCATCCAACCTGAAGGGAAATTAGCGATGGGGAAGCCATAGATAGAGCCGCCGGTGGGATTGATGTAGGTTCCCAAGCCCCCCGATAACGCGCCTGAAGTAAGAGCAGCAGTTTCGCGCAAAGGCGATTTAAATACTTTTGATTCAGCAAAGCTGCCATCGTTGACACTAAAGCATAGCTCAGTGGCTGGAGATGGCTGCCCCCCAACAACGGCATCGTAAGGAATTCTCCCCTCTTGTCTGTTATAGAGTTCGCCCTTGTATACCTCGCACGCGCCACCTCTCCAGAAGTCATTGCTAAAGGGTCTCTCGAAAAGAATATGCGTTCCCGGCCCGCTAGGCGGGTCCACGCCCACATAAAACTTTTTGGTAGGGAATGTCACGACCCAGTCCGTACCTGCGGCAATAGCAGGATCAAGAACATATTCGTTGGTAAGGGCAAAATGCATCAGGACAGCAGACACAGGGTCAGCCGGATTATTGCCTGGCTTATTCCATGTGGACACGATCACCCGATCCTCGAGCAGCACGGTACTGGTTTTAGGGGAAGCGCTAGATAGGTTAGGCGCAGCATCGCCATAGTCCGTATGCATGGGCGTATCGCGAAAGCCCGCTAACATCAGCGGATCATAGGAGTAACTGGTGCCTTCTGCGACATTGATAACGGTTGCCGTTCCGGTCAAGCCGCCGGTAGGTTTAGTTAGCCCTTTGTCTAGAATTGAGCCATTAGCAAACACGCCGCTGCTGCCAAACCAGGCCGACGCAACCGCTGAACAATCTCGGGGCGTAGAACCAATCAGACCTGAATTACTAATCGCCTGAGTAAATAAAATAGTCCCGCTGCCACTGCTCGAAGGAATAGCAACAGGGGCCACTTCCCCCATTTCGATGATTTCAATATGACCTTCTCGGGTGCGCCCCATGCTGCTATCCTCTCCATCTGCCCCGGCGCCTGTAAATTGAAAATTATTAAAAATAAGATTGCTTGTAAGAGATAACGTTGGCGTAGCACAGGAAGGATCGTTCACGACCAGGCGCGCGCCCCCCGTAGAGGCGGAAGTGACAGCTGCCGCCCAGGCATCATTCGGAGCTAAATAAAGGTTAAATTCATACACGACACGGCTATTTTTACCTTCCAAGAAGCGTACCTTTAATGCTTTACCAATAGGTTTGGTATTGGCCACAGAAACGTAGGTGTCATAGCCACCATTAACCGTATAATAAGGGTAAATTAAGACTTGGCCACTGGTAGCACTTAAGCTCACAGCATTCGCGCCAGTTAAAAAACTGACGGCGCTGCCTAGCAGCACTAACTTGAATTTAGTCTTTAAAATATCCATTTTTGCCTCTAATCATTAAGAGAAATAGGTTACTACGGCAGGGGACCTTGGTCCACGTTGCATGTTTGCTATTCGATATGCTACTAAGTGCCCACGCCCCCAGAGCCCGCCCGTTTAGCCCGTTTCGTTACCGCCCCCTGCCATAACTCTTCTAGGTTGTAATATTCGCGCACCGCCGGCTGCATAATATGCACAACGATTATGCCCAAGTCTACCAGCACCCACTCCCCAGTTTGTTCGCCTTCAGCCCCTAAAATAGGCACGCCCAAGTCTTTAAGCTTTTCTTGCACGTGCGAGGCGAGCGCTTTGGTTTGCCGCACCGAATCCGCGCTGGCAATAATCATCATGTCGGTGAAGCTAGACATTTTTCGCATATCGATGACGGTAATGTCATGCGCCTTAATATCTTCAAGTGCGGAGACCACAGCTTTTTGCATTGCCTTAAGTTGCATCGGCAGTTTCCTTATATAAGTTATGTCGCGCGATATATTCCAATAATGGGTCGGGCAGAAGATAACGAGGCGAGGTATTTGCTTGTACGGCAGTCCGAATACGGGTGGCGGAAATATTCAGCAAAGTGGTGTCCACGACATAGATGCAGCCGGCCTGACGGGTTTTTATAAAATCCAGATTCGTTTGTAGACGCTGGGAAAATTCTGTCGCCAATGCTGGGGGTAACTGGGCGGCGGCGATATCGTGGAAACCGGGGCGCTGCCCGATAATAATGTGGGTTAACTCAAACAGTTTTTGCCACTCATGCCAGGTGGATAGGCTGAGAAACGCATCGGAGCCCAAGAAAAAACAAAAGCAAAATTCGTCGCCGAATTCTCGGCGCATTTCTTTTAGTGTTTCCACGCTATAACTTAAGGTGGAGCGTTCTACTTCCCGTGTATCGCACTCAAAGCGCTTGTTATCCGCGATCGCCAGTTGCACCATGGCCACCCGATGGGCTGCCGCGGCCAGCGGGTCTTTGCGATGCGGGGGCCTGCCGCCGGGAATAAATTTAACGCGCTCGATATTCAGGGCTTGGGATAGTTCCAGCGCAAGACGCAGGTGACCGAAGTGTATGGGATTAAACGTGCCGCCGAAGAGGCCTAGAGGAATCAAGCTAAGAATAGGCACCAATAACCAGAACTGCTGATTTAGCCGCGAACGTGGCCATCCCCCAAGACAATAAATTTTTGGCTGGTTAAGCCTTCCAGCCCGACCGGTCCGCGCGCGTGGATTTTATCTGTGGAAATGCCGATTTCGGCGCCCAGGCCATATTCAAAACCGTCGGCAAAGCGCGTAGAAGCGTTCACCATCACTGAGCTAGAGTCCACCTCGCGTAAAAACCGCCGGGCGCGCGCCAAATCTTGCGTGATGATGGCGTCCGTATGCTGAGAGCCGTAGCGATTAATGTGAGAGATTGCTTCGTCCACGTCTTTGACGATACGCACGCTTAAAATGGGCGCTAAATATTCCGTGGACCAATCTTCCTCGGTTGCCGCATGCATGCCTTTTATTAACTTGCAAGCCGCTGCGTCGCCGCGTAACTCTACACCTTTTTCAAAATAAATTTTTGCCAGCCGCGTTAAAACCTCGGCTGAGATTTTTTCCGCTACTAATAGCGTTTCCATGGTGTTGCAGGTGCCATAACGTTGCGTCTTGGCGTTATCTGCAATGCGGATGGCTTTGTCTATTTCCGCCATATCATCAATATAGACATGACACACGCCGTGCAAATGTTTGATTACCGGCACCTTTGCGTCATTGCTGATGCGCTCGATCAAGCTTTTGCCACCGCGCGGCACAATCACATCTACATACTGCGTCATGGTAATGAGCTCGCCCACCGCTGTTCTATCTGTAGTCTCAATTACCTGAACAACCGCTTCCGGCAGGCCAGCAGCTACCAAGCCCTCACGTACGCAAGCAGCAATAGCTTGGTTGGAAAGCATCGCTTCGGAACCACCGCGCAGTATGGCGGCGTTACCGGATTTAAGACATAGGCCAGCGGCGTCTGCGGTAACATTGGGCCGCGCTTCGTAAATTATCCCAATGACACCTAGTGGTACGCGCATTTTGCCTACTTGAATCCCAGATGGCCGGAAATTTAAATTGCTGATTTCACCAACCGGATCAGGTAAAGCCGCAATTTGTAATAAGGCCTCGGCCATACCCTTCACGCCTTTTTCGGTAAGCGCTAGCCGATCCAGCAGCGCCGCATCTAGCCCATTAGCACGGGCGGTATCCATATCTTTTTTATTCGCGTCCAGGAGAATTTTTTCATCGCGCAACAGTGCCGCCGCCATCGCCGCTAGCGCTTTATTCTTAGTGGCCGCATCCGCTTTCGCGATATAACGGGCAGCTTCGCGGGCATTGCTGCCCACCGAGGCCATATAGGTTTTAATATCAATATCTCGCATAAACCCATTCTAAATGACTACGTCGCAAAACTAAATAGGTGCGCGGACCCGTTACCGGCGTAGCCGGCCGTTTGCGGGAAGCGCACCTTACCCCGCTTGTTCCAGGACTCAATTGGCATGGCCATCTTGGCGGGGTGCGCGGACCCGTTACCGGCGTAGCCGGCCGTTTGCGGGAAGCGCACCTTACCCCGCTTGTTCCAGGACTCAATTGGCATGGCCATCTTGGCGGGGTGCGCGGACCCGTTACCGGCGTAGCCGGCCGTTTGCGGGAAGCGCATCTTACCCCGTCATTCTCCCTGATTTATTCTCCGACGCCCTCTGGGCGGGGTGCGCGGACCCGTTACCGGCTTTGCCGGACGTTTGTGGGGCGCGCACCAGTAATACTAGGCGGCTGAGTTCTTCCCACGCGTCCCCGGCGTGTACGCCTTTAACAACTCTGTCCACTTTGGCGGCATCCATTATCGCGCTTTGCAAGGCTGGTAGACTTACCCGGTCGGCCGCACTTTTTATTAGCGCCATTCGGGATTCCCAGACGCCCGTCGCCCGGCACGCTTCAGAAAATGCACGACCGGCGGCGAGCTGCACCTTAATTTTAATTAATAGGCGAAGTTCTTTCACCAACATGGCCAAAATAAACAGCGCTTCGGTGCCCTCCTCCCGTAAACCGCTGAGCATTTTTTGTGCGCGGTCATTCTGCCCCATTAACACCGCGTCGATGAGTTTAAAGACGTCATACCGGGCAACATCCAGCACTGCGTCCTTTACTTGAGTTGCGGTAAGGTTTCCTGCTGGATAAATTAATCCTAACTTTTGTACTTCCTGATGGGCGGCTATTAAATTGCCTTCAACCAAATTCACAAATAACTGCTGAGTTTCGGCATCGATCTTCTGATTTTGCGAGGCCATGCGTTTAACTAACCAGGAACTAAATTCCGCGGGCGATAGTGCCATGGCAAAAACACTGTCGCCGCTGTCTAGCAAAGTTTTACACCATTTTGTGGCCTGGGTTTGGCGATCTAGCTTAGGTAGCATCACTAGCGTTAGGGTATCCGGAGGCAGTGCTGCACAGTAGTCTTGCAGCGCTTGGCCGCCTTGGGTGCCGGGCTTGCCGGAAGGAATGCGGATTTCGACTATGCGTTTGGAGCCAAACAGCGATAAATTAGACGTGTTGGCCTTTAAGCGTCGCCAGTCAAAACCTGCTTCGGCCACCATGACTTCGCGTTCGTTGTAGCCGGCGTTGCTGGCTGCATTCCTTAAAGCATCCGCCGCCTCGGCGATTAATAAGAGCTCATCGCCGGTGAGAACATATAGGGGTTTTAAACCGCGTTTTAAATGTTGTGATAATTGTTCGGGCTTAATACGCACTGGGGCTACGCCTTGGTCATTCCCGCGCAGTCGGGAATCCAGGAATTACTGATTTGCTGAATTTTTTTACCAATGGATTCCCGCCTGCGCGGGAATGACGGGCTATTACAATCTGCTTCACAGCTTTACAGCAGCGATCCGAGCTAAAATTTGACGTATGGCGTCGCTGCGCATATCACGCAACAGCAGGGCTTCTTCCGCTTCCTTTGCGAGTACGTCGGTGTCGTTAAACGTAAAATCACGTTTTAGTTCGATCAGCTGCGGGCTAATATATTCCCGAGCCTTGCCGTCGTGAACACGAAAACGTACCCGATACACCAATACAAACTCTCGTACCCGGCCCGTGCTGCTTAAAGAAAGTATGCGTTTATCACTGCTTTCCTCCAGGATGTGCACGACCGTCTGCCCCGCGACGGGACTACGTACAACACGAGTGACGCCCCCTGCCACAATCGCGCGTTCTAGTTCAGCCGCAACGGAGGAATTGCTGGGTTCAATCGCCAGGGTGTCGAAGGGTAGCGTGGCGGGCCCACGCAAGTGAAACCCGCAGGCGCTTAAACCTAGGCAAAAAATCAGAGCAATGAGATTTTTAGCTGTCATATTTCGGTAACCACGTTAATTAAACGTCCGGGAACCACCACAATTTTTTTTAATCGCTGTCCCGCCATAAACTTCTGGACCGTTGGCGCTGCCAAGGCTAAGGCCTCCAGCTCATCGCGGGCGGTAGATTTGGCGACCCGCAAATTACCGCGCAGTTTGCCGTTTACTTGCAACATCAATTCGATTTCGTCGCGAATCAACATGGCAGGATTTACCACCGGCCAAGACATTGGCTTTTTTACATCCGGGTGTAACGCCTGCCAAAGGGTATGGCAAATGTGCGGGACGATAGGCGCTAACATCAACACAATATTTTCCAAAACCTCGCGCGCCAAGGTATGGCCGGCAATGTTATCTTGATCGATTTTCATCAGCGCGTTCATCAGTTCCCGGTTCGCAGCAATGGCGGTATTAAAGGTTTGCCGTTCACTAAAATCATGGCTGGTTTTTTGTATGGTGTGATGCAAACGATAACGCAATTCCTGTAGTTCTGGAGAAAACTCATCCAATGAAGTTTTGGGGGCAATACTAAGGTGCTCGTGCACCACCCGCCACAAGCGCTTTAAAAATCGATGGGCGCCCTCCACCCCGGCATCCGACCATTCCAAAGTCTGTTCAGGCGGCGCATCCGACATCATAAAAAGTCGTGCCGTATCCGCGCCATATTTATCGATTAACGCTTGTGGGTCGACGGTGTTGCCGCGCGACTTAGACATCTTAGCGCCATCTTTTAGCACCATACCCTGAGTTAGCAGCCGCGTAAAAGGTTCATCATTCTTCAACAACCCGGCGTCGCGCATCAGTTTGTTAAAAAATCGTGCATAAAGTAAATGCAGAATGGCGTGCTCAATACCGCCTACATATTGATCCACTGGCAACCAATAATGCGCGCGCTGATCGACCATCGCGTCGGAGTTGTCGTAACTGGCATATCGCGCAAAATACCATGAGGACTCGACAAACGTGTCCATCGTGTCGGTCTCCCGCGTCGCTGGGCCTCCGCATTGCGGACAAGTCGTCTCAAAAAATTGTCTATCCTTTTTAAGGGGCGAACCTTTGCCATCTATGTTCACGTCTTCTGGCAAAACCACGGGTAAGTCGCTTTCATTTACCGGGACATCGCCACACGTCACGCAGTGAATAATGGGAATGGGGCAGCCCCAATAACGTTGCCGGGAAATTCCCCAGTCGCGCAAGCGATAGTTGACGCGAGTGGCGCCTAACTGTAGCGCCTCCAAGTCGGCAGCGATTTTTGTAAACGCTTCTTGGGAAGAGAGATCCGAGTATTCGCCGGAATCAAATAAACTGCCCTCTTCTGTGAAAGGCAGCTCGGTGACCTCGCCGCTCTCTGGGCTAATCACCGCTTTGATGGGAAGTTTATATTTGCTGGCAAATTCAAAGTCGCGTTCGTCATGCGCGGGGACCGCCATCACTGCGCCCTCGCCATAACCCATGAGTACGTAGTTGGCCACCCAAACCGGGATTGTTTCTCGGGTTAAAGGATGCTGCACGAAACTTTTCGTGGCGATGCCCTTTTTTTCTTGTGTGGCAAGATCGGCTTCCGCCACACCCCCTTGTTTGCACGTTTCAATAAAAGCTTTTAACGCAGGATCCTGCGCCGCCAACCTTAAGGCTAAGGGATGTTCGCAAGCAATCGCAACATACGTCGCACCCATTAAGGTGTCCGGACGAGTCGTAAAAACTTTTAGGACTTCGGTGCTATTCACGATAGGGAAGTGCACCTCAACGCCCAGACTTTTTCCGATCCAGTTACGTTGCATGGCGATAACCTGCTCCGGCCAGGCGCTTAGGTTTTCTAATTCCCGCAATAGCTCTTCAGCGTAGCGCGTAATGCGCATAAAATATTGCGGGATTTCACGTTTTTCCACGAGGGCCCCGGAGCGCCATCCACGGCCGTCAATCACTTGCTCATTGGCCAATACCGTTTGGTCAACCGGGTCCCAAGTTACTTGTGCGGTTTTTGTGTAGATTAAATCTTTTTTAAATAATTGCACGAACAACCACTGTTCCCAGCGAT
>CAYYOS010000049.1:0-16451 GCA_964473355.1 uncultured Burkholderiales bacterium
CTCTGATGGTGGCGTGCGTAGCCATCTCACTTTCCGGTATTGCGCTCATGAATTTCTGGACGGCCCTGGTGTTGCTAGGCGTAGGCTGGAATTTTCTTTTTGTTGGCGGCACAACGTTGTTAACAGAAGCCTACCTACCGGCCGAGCGCGCCAAAACTCAAGCTGCCAATGATTTTCTGGTGTTTACCGTGGTAGCGTTGTCGTCGCTCTCTTCCGGCACGCTGTTATATCATTTTAGCTGGCAAGCGGTGAATTACGCGGCTTTGCCTTTTTTAGTCGTCGTCGCGATTGCTATTGTTTGGCTTATGATGCGGAGGGAGAAGTCTATAGCGCCGGTTGTTCTGCCTTGAACGCCACAGGCGAAATTTTCATAGATAATCACGCACCTCGATTCTTATCATTTTATCAAACCGCTAACCGCTGCATTACTCCGCAATACGTTAACTATACCGAGTTGAGTTGATGCCACCTAAAGTCAAGGACCTCATAGCTGAATTAGAAAGCGCTGGTTTCGTGAATCGCGGCGGCAAAGGCAGTCATCGAAATTTTGTCCACCCAAATGCCCAGAAACCAGTGACAATTTCCGGTAAACTGGGAGATGATGCAAAACATTATCAGGTGCGAGGCGTACGCTTGGCCCTAAAGGAGCTGAAGAAATGAAAGATAGCGCTAAATACGCAAAAATTGTCGAATGGTCTGACGAAGACCAATGCTATGTAGGGAGCGCGCCTGGACTGATTCTCGGCGGTTGCCATGGCAATGATGAGAAGCAAGTTTTCGAGGAGCTTTGCCTAATTGTCGAAGAAGCCATAGAGTTATATCGGAAGGACAGCAAACCCTTGCCGCCCGCGACCTCCAGCCGGGACTTCGCCAACCGGATGCAGGATGTAACAACTTAAAACAATTTGGGAGAGCGCATGATTCAACTACATGATAAAGATACCGGTGCATGGATAGGCGCTATCACCGAGGAAAATTTGCAATTCCTTACCGACCAGCTTGAAGAAGAGTCCGGAGAAGATCAGAATTATTATCTTCATGAGTCCACGCTTGATCTCCTAGAAGAAAATGGCGCAGATAAGGCGTTAATCTCTCTTCTTCGGGGTGCTTTGAGCGGGCGTACGGAAATGGAAGTACGATGGTCGCGTAGCTAGCACATGACGCCGAGATTCTGACCAGCTCTTGTTGTCATCTATGGTTTGATTTTCGGCGACACCCTTCTTGCATATTCGCGTGATGCGATAAGCTAGCTAATCAATGAGTGAACTGCGCATCAAACTCATGTATAACCACGCAGCGAATCTAATGTTTGACGCGGAAGCGCTTCGTCTTCGTAACTCCGAATCGCCTGCGCCGTATTTGCTTGATCTCCTCGCCCTGGAAATTTTCCTAAAGACATGCGTTGCGATTGAATCAGGCAAGCTGGAGCGTGGACATGAATATGCCGAGCTCTTTTCGAAACTCGAACTCGCTACTCGTTCCTCGCTTGCCGAAACGGCTGCAGTGAGAGAAGGCCCAGTGGCAGATTTTACGAATATCGAGTTACTACTGAAATTATGGGGCCGCAACTTCATTCGGCTCCGCTATCCGTATGAGGCATATGAGGGGCTATCCGAGCGGGAATACCTGCGCCTAGGTCCTCAATGGATAGAACGCGGAGCGAAAGACGAAGAAGCCACGTTCGATTTCAGACCCAAAGAGCTCCACGGAATTTTGTTCGCTCTGTCAAATTTCGTCCAAGAGTGGCTAGCTAGTTCGGCGCTCAGCCGCGAAAAGTAGCCAATTTGGATAGAGGGGGTCAGTTTGCGCGTCGGTCTGTTTGTTACCTGTCTGGTTGATTTAATGCGCCCGCGAATTGGGTTTGCCGCATTGCGTTTATTGCAGTCTGCCGGTTGCGAAGTAATGGTGCCGACTACTCAAACGTGCTGCGGTCAGCCTGGTTATAACTCCGGCGATGAAAAGGCGGCGAAGGCTTTGGCGCTAAAATTACTTAACGAATTTGAAAATTTTGATTACATCGTCGTGCCCTCCGGTTCTTGTGCGGGCATGATACGGATGCACTATCCTAACTTATTTAAAGACGACGCAACCCTCTACACAGATTTCCAACACTTAGCCGAGCGGACTTATGAGTTGAGCGATTTTCTGACTAAGATCGCAAAGCTTGAAAAAATCCCTGGACAATATTCTGGGTCACTCACCTATCATGATTCTTGCGCGGGGTTGCGCGAACTTCACGTGCAAACCCAACCGCGCGCGCTTTTAGCTAGGATGCCCGGCGTACAGCTCACGGAAATGCAGGAAGCAACAACTTGTTGTGGGTTCGGGGGAACGTTTTCAGTCAAATTCGGCGACATTGCGACACGCATGGCGGATAAGAAATGCGATCATATTACCCAGACTGGGGCGGGCGCTATCGTTGCGGGTGATTTGGGATGCTTGCTACATATTGAGGGCCGCCTGCGCCGTCGGGGAGATTTGACTACGCGGGTGCTGCATATTGCGGAGGTTTTGGGGGGTGATGAAACATAAGTTTTCTAAAACCCAAAGACCCTGTGGCGATGCGGGCTTTTGGGACCCTTTCCCCACCGCCGAGCAGCGCAACCAAGCCAGGAGTAGTCGGCGAGCATTGTCCGAATCCCGAGGCGCTATAGCGCCGAGGTTGAGTTGCGCAGCCGCCTGGCTTGGTGAGCAGCACAGGGAACCCGTTAGGGCGGATGGGGAGGGTGGCCTTTTCTTGGGTTACTTTCTTTTGGCCAAACAAAAGAAAGTAACTAGGTGTCGGGCTACCCCCGACAAGTTAATTAAAATCCTGGATTCCCGCTGGTCGCGGGAATGACGGAACTGGTTTTCATCTATCTGTCGCACCCGCACCTGGAGCGACTTCCACACTCTCTATCTTTCGTTTCACATCCATCGGATCGTTGACATTCTTAAACTGCAAATCACTAATCCCGCGGCCCGTTACTTTTACCATCCCAAACCCGAGCATCCGCCCCATCACGCCTTGGATGATTTCAACGGTTTCTACAGAAGAAATTTTCATTTCCTCGGACCGTCTGCTGACGATGCCCTCTTTGTAAATTACACGCTTATTGGTTACACCTTGTTCGATGCTGCGTAATTTAAGCCATTCCCAGCCTGCCAACAGTAATGTAATGCCTAAGGTAGGAATTGCTAAGACGAGCCACATTATCAAAGGGAGTTTAGCGACCCAGTGCAGCTTAAACAGCGCTTTAACTTCCTCCCCGGCGGATAGAGATTCCTCTATATAAGTCATTGTTTTCCTTTCTGGGCTCGTTAAGGATAAAACCGGAATATCCCATCAATGTAGTGTTTGAATTTATCATATAGTTGGACATTAGAACCATTCATTCCAATGCGCAATAAAAGGAGAACAAGGCGGCAAGGATGAGGCGACGAAGACAGTACACCTAGTACGGCGAGGAGCCGAAGACGAAGTCAACGCAGTTATCGTTTTATTTCGGATTGGAATTACCCATGCAAGTAAGCACCCTACACTTCAAACGCAAAGCCCTAGCAAATCTGCACAACGAAAAATTGCAGAAGGCGCTGGCCAAATTACCCGCAAAGTTTGTGGATGCGCGCGCTTCCGCTATTGCGGAACTGCCGAATTTTGAGGACATCCGTGACGCCGCTACTGCAATTCGCCAGCGTGTGTTAGATGATTTGGATGGCTATTTACTGCGCTTTGAAGAAGCCGCCATTGCACAGGGTGCTGTTGTTCATTGGGCAGAAATGGCGGCTGATGCAAGTCGCATCGTAGGCGAAATCGCGGCCGCCAATGGTGTGCGTAAAATCGTCAAATCCAAATCCATGGTGAGCGAAGAATGCGGCTTAAACGATTTTCTAGAAGCCTGTGGCTTGACGGTGTTGGAAACCGATTTAGGCGAATATATATTACAGCTCGCGCATGAGGCGCCCTCGCATATTGTGGCACCGGTGCTGCATAAACCACTAGAGGAAGTCTCGGAACTTTTTGCGCGCGCACATCATCAACCGCGAAAAACCGCCATCCCGGAATTATGCCGAGAAGCCCGAGAAGTATTGCGTCCAGGTTTTCTGTCGGCTGATATGGGGATTTCCGGGGCAAATTTTATCGTGGCCGAAAGCGGTTCCGTTCTCATTGTTACCAACGAAGGCAACGGGCGGCTCATCACAACCCTGCCCCGAATCCATGTTGCCATCACTGGCATCGAGAAAGTTGTGCCTACGCTCGCAGATGTTTCCACCCTACTGCGTTTATTGCCACGTTCCGCAACCGGCCAATCCATTACCAACTACGTTTCAGTGTTAACGGGAACTAAAGCTAGCGACGATTTGGATGGACCGGAACAGTTTCATATTATTCTGCTCGATAACGGCCGTAGCCAATTACTCGGTACCGAATTGCAACCCATGTTGCGCTGCATACGCTGCGGCGCTTGCATGAATCACTGCCCGGTTTATCAAAATATCGGTGGCCACGCGTATGGTTGGGTATACCCCGGCCCTATGGGCTCCGTGCTGACGCCGTTATTTGTGGGGCTGAAAGAAGCACTCGACTTGCCCCATGCTTCCACTTTGTGTGGTGAATGCGCGGTGGTGTGCCCGGTGAAAATTCCGCTACCGGATTTGCTGCGCCATTTGCGCGCTCGACAAGTACAGCAACGCTTGCGACCCTGGCGGGAGCGCGCCATGATCAACTTATGGTCCTGGGCGGCTTTGCATCCTGGGGTTTACGGCTTACTTACTAAGCTGGTAGCTCGCACGCTGAGAAGCTTTGCCGGCAAGAAAAAATACTTGAGATATATTCCCGGCGCTAACGGATGGACTAAAGGACGGGACATGCCTGCACCGCAAGGTCGAACGTTTCGAGAGCGCTACAAAAACGAACAATGGTCATGAGCGCGCGAGATAACATTTTGGCTAAGATTGTCGCGGCGAGGGACAAGCGCCCTGCCACACTTACAGAGGCAAGCGAGCCCCACCAACGAGGACCCATCCCGACTATAGAAGAAGATTTGATCCAGCGCTTTTGCTCGCAGGCAACTCGGCTAGCTAGCGATATTAGCTTAGCTGACTCTTTAAGCGAGGTGCCCGGCATTGTTGCGGCATACCTTCATGAACACGCGTTGCCCCTAGACGCGGTTTGCTGGCCGGGTATCAGCGACTTGGATTGGTCGCGCTCCGAGATGAAGGTGAAGGCGGGTGCGGCGAGCGCAGATGATCTTGTGGGTATCACCGGCGCATTTCTGGGTATCGCCGAAACCGGAACCTTAATGTTGCTCTCCGGCCCCGAGACGCCTGCGACCGTCAGCCTATTGCCGGAAACGCATATTGCGATATTAAACTCAACTCGCATAGTTGCGACGATGGAAGACGCTTGGGAACGTTTACGTGCAGAGCGGGGGGCATTACCTCGCGCCGTCAATTTCGTCTCCGGGCCGTCGCGCACGGCGGATATTGAGCAGACCGTAACCCTAGGCGCACACGGCCCTTACCGCGTGCTCATTGTTGTCGTAAAAGAATAGGCTAAGCATGACTTCGGATATACACGCACATATGCGCCGCTTACGTTGGATAAGCTACACCATTGTGGTGCTGGGTTACATGCTCGCGTTTTTTCACCGCATGGCGCCGGCGGCTATCTCCAGTGATTTACAACTAGCTTTTAACACTAGCGGTGCTGCGTTAGGGGCCCTGGCGGCTGCTTATTTTTATACTTACATGGTCATGCAAATACCCGTGGGGGTGATGGCTGATACCTTAGGCGTGCGCCGTATCGTAGCGATTGGCGGCGTAACGGCGGGTATAGGCTCTTTGCTTTTTGGCCTGGCGGAATCGCTTCTGCTAGCAACCATCGGAAGAATACTAATAGGCTTCGGCATTTCCGTTATGTTTATTTCTTTGATGAAACTAAATTCAGTATGGTTTCATGACCGACACTTCGGAACGATGGGTGGCTTTTCAATGTTGCTCGGCAATTTCGGCGCCGTATTGGCAGCAGCGCCTCTAGTTTGGTTAGTGACGCAAACATCGTGGCGCAACGTATTTGTCGGTATCGGTTTGTTCTCGATTTTCCTCGCCGTGCTCGCGTGGTTTCTAGTGCGTAATACACCCGCAGACGCGGGCCTACCCACCATGCGTGAAATGGAAGGGAAAGACCCGCATCCGCCTCACGTGGGGCATTGGTACGATGGCCTGGTGCGTGTCGTAAAAAACCGCGCAACCTGGCCGGGGTTCTGGCCGAATTTTGGCATAGGCGGCAGCCTGTTTGCGTTTGCCGGCTTGTGGGGAATTCCCTATCTGCGCCATGTTCATGATATGGAACGCGCAGTCGCAGCAAATCATACGAGTCTACTGTTATTATCTTTTGCGGTCGGCGCCCTGCTGTGCGGTAGTCTTTCCGATAAGCTAGGGAGGCGTCGCCCGGTAATCATAGGGGGCGTGCTGATTTATGTTTTGTGCTGGCTACCGATGGTTGCAACTTGGGATCTCAGCCTCACTGCCAGCTACCTACTGTTTTCATTAATGGGATTCGGCGCCTCTGGGTTTACGCTGACCTGGGCGAGCGTCAAGGAAGTTAACCCGCCGGCGCTTTCCGGCATGGCGACGGGCGTCATCAATACCGGGGGTTTTATGGGAGCCGCGATCCTGCAACCCTTGGTTGGTTGGGCAATGGACATGGGATGGGATGGCAAACTCGCCGCGGGTGCAAGAATTTATTCACCGGATAACTACCAAATGGGCTTAGGGATTCTGTTGGCGTTTTCGGTGGTAGGGTTGCTGGGTACTTTTTTTATTCGCGAGACTTATTGCCGATATACTTCTCCATAATTTGGCCCGTTAGTCCCCTCCTCCCCCACAGCCTCCACCACCGCAACCGCTATCGCCACCCGAATCACCTGCTGCAGAAGCTGATGCGTCATCCCCAATTAATCCGCCGCCGGAACACGCAAAGCTAGAACTTGAGGACGAGCCTCCACCACAATCGCCCCCTGCCCCGCTACAACCAGACGTATCGCTGGCAGCCTTGCGTTGCTGGTCCAGCGTGTAAATGAATCCACCGGCAATTTTTAGCTTTTCATCAATTGCGAACAGCAGGGGCAGACGCGTCGGCTTGCGGGGGTTGATATTTTCTTCCCGGCAAGCGTAGCGCCATGTCAGCCGGAGCGCCTCATCGCTATACTTATTCTTCCCCATGGCGCCCGCTGGAACGTGATGAAAATACTGGCCGAAAGCAATGTCGCAGAAACATTGGTATTCACGCGTATGAAGAATAAATTCGTGCCATAAGTCGTCCACCACGCGTGAGGGCATGCCCACGAACCCTCGCTTGCTTTTTAAGTGCGCAAGAAAAAATTCACGCAAGGCTCGGGCCACCAATTGGCAATCTTTAGGCGTGAGATGGGGATGCTTTTCTCGCAACTTATCGAACATCGCCGAAAAAAACACGTAGGAGCGGATGACTTTTTCGCGCCTGGCGGCAAGCGCCTCTCGATAGAACCACAAAGTTGCGGTGCCGAGCGCGAGGATAACCGCGCCTGCAACATACATCGAATTTATCATTTTTCCCCGATATTTTTCTTTAAATGTTTTCGCCTGGATCAAACAGAGTTTACCGTGTGTCAATGGTGAGCGCATGCAGATTTTTAAGCACAAACTTTCGCGTATACATTCAAACGCGTATACATTCAAATTAAAAAGATTTGAAAGCAAAACTCAAGGTGCAGTTTGCCAAATCGTTGCTAAACTATTTAAACCATGCCTAAAACGAGCTTTGTTAAACAAGAGCATCTGCCGCAGCCCTTCAATAGCGACGAGGACCGTTGGATGGCAGTGCGTCAGCGCGACCCGAAGGCGGACGGCCAGTTTTATTATTCAGTGGCGACGACTGGCGTGTTCTGCCGTCCATCTTGCCCTTCTCGCTTGGCTAAACGAGAGCACGTGAGTTTCCACCATACCCCAGATGAAGCATTGCGTGCCGGCTTCCGCCCTTGTAAGCGTTGTAAGCCGGAACAGCCTACACTCGCCGAGCAACATGCAACAACGATTGCGCGAACATGTGAACTGATTATTAACGCTGAAGCGTCGCCCACGCTAGCCGTATTGGCGCATGCGGCGGGTATGAGTCGCTATCACTTTCATCGTGTTTTTAAAGCCATCACCGGCCTCACGCCCAAGGCGTATGCCACCGCACATCGGGCAAAACGAGTTCGAGCGATGCTAGCCCGTCGTGGCGACATCACTGAGGTTATCTATAGCTCGGGGTTTAATTCCGCTGCGCCTTTTTATGCCAGCTCCAGCCAAACCCTGGGTATGACGCCAACTAACTTTAGCGCGGGTGGCGCCAACACTATAATTCGTTTCGCGCTAGGCAAATGTACGCTCGGCAACATCTTAGTAGCCGCAACAGATAAAGGCGTGTGCGCCATTTCATTGGGTGACGATCCCGAAATCCTAGTGCGCGAATTGCAGGATCAATTTCCTCGCGCTGAATTCATCGGCGATGATAGCCAATTTAAAACCATTGTTTCGCTAGTCGTGGGTTTTGTGGAGGCACCCGCCTTAGGGCTGCAGCTGCCTTTGGATGTGCGCGGTACGGTGTTCCAACATCGGGTATGGCAGGCCCTCCGAGGCATTCCCTCGGGGACTACCGCAAGCTATAGCGACATAGCCAAACGGATAGGCTCGCCTAAGGCAGGCCGTGCCGTTGCCCAGGCTTGCGCCGCCAACACGATAGCCGTTGCAATTCCCTGCCATCGCGTGGTGCGGCACGATGGCGCGATTTCCGGTTACCGCTGGGGTGTCGAACGCAAGCGCAGGTTATTGCGACGAGAAGGCAATAAATGAAGCGCCTTTGCAGGCACATTCTTCTAACCTGCATGCTATTCTGTGAGCTTGCATTGTTAGTTTAAAATTACCGCGTGGCACGCAAAATAAAGCGGGATCCATTCGGCCTGGGCATCGCGCATCTTTGTGCCTGCGATCCCGACTGGGCCAATTTAATCACGCGCATCGGCCCGTGTGGGCTGCCCTTGAATTCTGAACGCGAGCCTTACGAGGCCTTAATTCGTGCCATTGCACATCAGCAAATTCACGGCCGCGCAGCCGAAGCCATCACCAATCGATTTTTAGCGCTTTATCCCGGCGTAACGTTTCCCTCCGCGTCCCAGGTTTTGTCAACCGATCCCGATACCATGCGCGCTTGCGGTTTTTCCGCAGCCAAAGTCGCCAGTATCCGAGGCATTGCCGAGCAAACTTTAAACCACATCGTTCCCAGTCGTGATCATGCGCTGACTTTGCAGGATGAGGATTTAATCGCGCGCTTAACTTCGATACGCGGCATTGGACGTTGGACGGTAGAAATGTTGCTAATCCATACGCTGCGGCGACCTGATGTGTTACCGGTGGACGATTTTGGCGTACGCGAAGGCTGGCGCGCCATGAAATCGTTGCCTCGGCCACCATCACCTAAAGAGCTGTTAAAAATCGGTGAAGCCTGGCGACCTTATCGTTCCATCGCCACCTGGTATTTATGGCGGGCTGCGGACGAGACTAAGCGAATCCGGGCCACAACCTAGACATCATCAAACCGCCTCAATCTTCCAGCGCAAATGACTCAAAGAGCTGGGTAATAAATCACATCACGTTTGTGACTTCCTACCTTTATAACCTTCTCATGACGCTCGAAAATGGGAACCGTAGCAGTTGCCGCTACCAACCCAAAGGAGTATCCCATGAGAGATTATCTGCTTGGATTAGGCTTAGGACTGATCACCGTATACTCACCCGCCTTTGCGAGTGAACCACCTGACGAAGATGGCCGGGAGAAACAAAGCGCGGACGACGCTGCGACGCCATCATTGGCAAACGTTAAACTAAAAAAAGTCCGCACCGCTGGAACTGACGCTTTCGCACCCGCCAAAGTTCCGGGCTATATCGACGGAGGCCGTTATGGCGACTAAAGTTATCCGCGTTCTCTCGCGGCAGCCTAATTTTCCGCATTTAGCCAGGACCGATGGGACAACTATGGCCATTTGCGGCGTCTACCTCAACCCTGACTTGTCGCTGGAGCAATTGGGCCTGGCGCCTTTTAATCCTGAGAATCTGCCCTGGTGGCAGCCGGAAGACCGCACTACGCCCGATAACAAATTGTCTTAAGGTATAGTAAGCGGGGCGCTGGAGGGCAGCGTTCCTTTTTTGTACTTAGCCTAGCTGCTAACTTTTTGACTAGACTGTTGAGGGGCCATGCGGATTGTGTTTTTGGCACTTATTTTCTTGGCGTCACCGGCGTTCGGGGTCGACGACCCTGAGACCAAGCGACTGGAGGCCTTGGGTAAAAAATGCCAAGCCGCAAGAACTGCTAAACTCGCACCTATACGAGCAAAGCTGGTTGATAAATGCGTGAAAGAAGAGCGGCGACCGCGCGCCGAATGCGAAGTTGAGATCAGCACCTACGGGGAAAACCAAAGCACCGCATCGGGGCGAGGCGTAAAGCCGGGCTTATTTTATGACCTGCCAGAATGTTTGGCGGAATTTAGAGCGCACCAGTCGCCTTTGAAAAGATGACAGCCGTTAGGGAGGCGCAGGCACTAAAAGGCGATTCGTCTATTAGTGTCAAGACGGGTCCTTCGAAATCCCAAGCAACCTGTCTGCTTTGATCTTATCCTGTCGGCCCGAACTCCGTTTGGTATGCGCAGTCTCATAGTAAATGCTTAAATCCACTCTGGTAGCGATTTGTCTTTTTCAATGACCATGACCATGCAAAGCCCCGTACCGTGATATTTAAACAGCTGTTTGAACCCGAGTCCTCCACCTATACCTACCTGCTAGGCTGCGAGCAGACTGGCACAGCGGTTCTTATTGACCCCGTGCTGGAAATGGCCGAACGTGACTTAGAGGTACTCCGCAAACTTAATCTTAAACTGACTTACAGTTTAGAGACTCACATCCATGCGGACCATCTGACGGGCGCATTGCGCCTAAAAGCTTTAGTGGATAGTAAAATCGCCGCGCCGAAATTGGACGGCTTAAGTTGCGTTGACATCGGGGTAGAGGAAGGCGCCGCCTTTAAGGTTGGGTCTATTACCTTGAGACCTTTGCATACACCGGGGCACACTGACAATCATCATGCTTACCTTATTGAACAAGATTCCGTCATTCGACTATTTACTGGCGATGTATTGTTAATTGATGGTTGCGGACGCACCGATTTTCAAAACGGCGACAGCAAAAAGTTATTCCATTCAGTGCGCGATAAATTATTTGCTCTCCCCGAGGAAACGCTAGTGTATCCCGCCCACGACTATGAAAATCGTCGCGTGTCCAGCATCGGTCAGGAAAAAATTCGCAACCAGCGTTTAAATATCAAGCGTAGCTTAGAAGAGTTTGTGGAGATTATGGCCAATCTCAATTTGCCTTACCCTAAAAGAATAGATTGCGCCGTGCCTGGCAATCACTTGTGCGGACAATGTGCGCCGGATGCGCCGGAGTGGTGCAGAAGTCCGTGCGATGCGCATGATCAGGGTTGATTCAGCGGATTTGCCTATTTGGTGGTGTTGGTTGAGCAACGCGCTATACCGCGTTACCTGAGATCGGGTCGAGCCCATCTTTCCAAAAAACATGAAAGAGACTTTAACGTCTTATGGAATGCCAGCGAACACTCGGTTATCCGTGATCGAGTGTATCAAATAGTCCTAAACGTTTTACATGTTATAGGCCCTGCCCACTCGCTCCGGGAGCAGCAATTTCCCCTCGGTTCCATTTGTGCTTTAGCGTTTAGGTCTATTAATGATAAACTTTGAGCCTTTGGTTTTTAGGGAAGTTAAACCTCGTGCCGGTCGAACGCCGATCTCTCTCTCGCATTTTACCTTTTTTACGTTGGCTTCCTTTACGCGCGGAAACACTTAAGGCCGACTTGCTGGCGGGCGTCACCGTTGCGCTGGTACTTATTCCGCAATCGATGGCGTACGCCCAGCTCGCTGGTTTACCGGCTTATTTTGGTTTATATGCCGCTTTTCTGCCGGTAATGGTGGCGGCGCTGTTTGGATCTTCCAACCAACTGGCGACCGGCCCCGTGGCGGTTGTTTCCTTGTTAACCGCTTCGGCGTTAATCCCCTTAGCGGCCGTGGGTTCCGAACAATTTGTTGCGCTCGCCATTTTCTTGGCATTTCTCGCCGGTGTGGTGCAGTTGTTATTAGGTATTTTCAAGTTAGGCAGCATCGTTAATTTTATTTCGCATCCCGTCATTGCGGGCTTTATCAACGCTGCTGCCATTATTATCGGTTTATCCCAACTTAATAAATTAATGGGCGTCACGACCTCGCGCAGTGACTATTTTTTACAAGATATTTGGGGCGTCGTCTCGCAGGCGGGTTACACCCATTTACCTACTTTAGTTATGGGTGTCTCAGCCCTAGTTGGAATGTGGCTGTTAAGAAAATATTATCCTAAGGTACCCGGCGTTTTGGTCGCTGTGCTTGTCGCAACAGTTGTCAGTTGGTTAACGGGATTTGAACTTAACGGCAGCGCCCATATAACGCAAATCACTGATCCCGTCATCAAGACAATGGCGGAAGAGTATTCGCAGACGGAAGCGGAAATCAAAGCCTGGGAAAGTGAAATTAATACTAAAACCAGTGCGCTACGAACCTTGCAACGTAGCGAATCGGGACGTAACGTCAGCATAGCTAAGCTTAATTATGAAATTGAATTATTAAAATTGCAGCAGAATGACGCCGCGCTGGAAAATCGCAAGCGGCAGCGCGCGCTGCGAAAATTCGTGTTTGCCTTGGAGCCGGCGGCAAATAATGAGCCAAGCAGATTGTATTTGTTTAACCAAACCCCGGCGGGTATTAAAACAGATGGGCATCGCTGGCGAATAAAAAGTATCAGCCAAGGAGAGTTGAAACTCATCGGTGGCGGCGAAGTGGTGGGTAAGGTACCGTCGGGCTTGCCGCGAATTTCCATTCCGCCGCTGAGCTGGGATTTATTTCAAACTTTAATTTCTGGGGCGTTTCTTATTTCCGTGGTGGGATTTATGGAGGCTATTTCCATGGCCAAGGCCATGGCTGCCAAAACTAAGCAGCGCGTAGACCCTAACCAGGAACTTATCGGGCAGGGCTTAGCAAATATCGTCGGCAGTTTTAGCCAGTCTTATCCGGTTAGCGGGTCGTTCTCGCGGTCCGCGGTTAATCTGAATGCGGGCGCTGTTACTGGCATGTCTTCGGTGTTTACAGGATTAATTGTTTTAGTCTCGCTTTTGTTTTTAACGCCGCTTTTATATCACTTGCCACAAGCCGTACTAGCAGCAATTATTATGCTTGCGGTAACCGGGTTAATTAATTTCAAAGCTTTTAAGCATGCATGGAAAGCCAACAAACATGATGGTATTGCGGCGGCGGTAACATTTTTCGCAACACTCGCTTTAGCGCCGCATCTCGACAAAGGCATACTGATAGGGGCTAGTTTGGCGCTAATACTTTACCTATTGCGCACCATGAAGCCCAGGGTTGCTATTTTAGGACGTCATCCGGATGGCACGTTAAGAGACGCTAAAGTGCACAATCTTCCCACGAGTGAACATATTGTGGCCGTGCGCTTTGACGGTTCACTTTATTTTGCGAATGTGCCTTTATTTGAGGACGCGATTTTAGAAGCGATTTCCAACCATCCTAAGGCGAAATTTATATTGGTCGTGGGCGATGGGATAAACCAACTTGATGCCTCAGGCGAAGAAATAATACATCACCTCGTGCAGGCCTTGCGTGAGAATGAAATAACTATCGTCTTTAGCGGCTTAAAACAACAGGTGTTGCAGGTAATGGAGAATACTGGTCTTTATTCTTACATCGGCGCCGAGAATTTCTACCGTACCGTGGATGCCGCCTTGGATGCGATTTACCAGTCAATAAACGACGAATCGTTTGATGCTAAATTTTGTCCGCTGACGCGCAAGGAATCTGAATTGCACGTACGTGAATAGTAGAATTTGACGGGCGTTTTTTGCTCCGCAAAGATTCCTCTATTTTGTAAATTAAGACGTACCTGTCCTCAACATCAGCTAGGTTGATTATTCAATGGATCTCTCTAATTTACTCGTACCGGCGATCATGTTTTTCGCGCTCGGCCTCGTCGCGCATCTAATCCGCTCAGACCTCAAATTCCCTCCCGATCTCGCCAAGGCGCTTACCATCTATTTGCTCGTGGGAATTGGGCTTCATGGTGGCAAGGAACTGGCCAAGGTAGCGTTAGCACCGGCCCTGGTTGCAATAGGAGTCGCGATTGCCTTGGGCGTGTTGTTGCCTATCCTGGCTTATGCGATCCTGCGCGGTGGCCGCATCGACAAACTCAACGCTTCGGCTGTCGCCGCGCACTATGGCTCAGTCAGCGCGGGCACCTTCCTGACCGCCGTCGCATTTTTAGACTCGGTGGGAGCCAACTATGAAACTTACCCTGTCATTATGCTAGCCATCATGGAGTCGCCCGCTATCCTAATTGGCTTAGTGCTGGCGAGCTTGTCGCGGCGCAGCATGGGGCAAGAAAATGCGCGCGAAGGCGTGATGAGGGGGCTGGTGCGTGAGTCGTTCACCAACGGCAGTATAGTCTTACTGTTCGGAAGCATGTTGATCGGCGCATTTAGCACACCAAGTAGCGTCGTTAAAATCATGCCGTTTTTCGACAGCGTGTTCATGGGCGTGCTATGCCTATTCCTGCTGGATATGGGTATGGAGGCAGCAAGGCGTCTGGCAGACTTTCGACGCGTGGGTGTATTCCTGGTGAGTTTCGGATTGCTCATGCCTATCTTAGGTGCAGCATTCGGATTAGCGGCCGGCCACTGGCTGCTAGGATTTAGCGTGGGTGGTACCCTATTGGTAGCCGTGCTTGGCGCTAGCGCATCTTATATCGCGGTACCGCCGGCAATGCGCTTGGCCGTCCCCGAAGCAAATCCCTCTTTTTACCTAACGCTATCGCTGGGCGTGACGTTTCCGTTTAATGTTGTCGTCGGCATTCCCTTATACTACAGTGCCGCGCAATGGCTGGCGGCGTAAGTACAAGTTTGGAGACGGATACAAAATGAAACCAGTAAAGCGAGTCGAAGTTGTCGTCGAAGCGGCGGAGATTAACAATTTTCTTGGGATTCTAAAAAACATCGGCGTCGACGGCTATACGCTCATTCGGCACGTGGGCGGGCAGGGAGAACGCGGGCAGCGGCGGCCCGATGAATTCGTTTATGAGCTGGAAAATGTGTATTTTATTGTTGCTTGCGATGATACACAGGCCCAGGCGTTGGTCACGGCAATTCGCCCCATGCTGGTGAAGTCGGGCGGTATGTGCCTAGTCTCGGACGCCACTTGGGTGATTCACCAAGGAGCGGCGCCCCGGCGCTGAGTGAGACTGCATACGATACTTACACTGCCCCGATGCATAGGCCGAAACTTTTTCGTTGCCGGCGCAATCAGTATTAATTAAAACGATGACCACTCCTCGAGGCACGTCCGAAAAACCGCAAAACGGGATCAAGGGTTTAAGACACTGGCGCTACGATTTGCTTGCCGGTATTCAAGTCGCGCTGGTGTCGCTGCCCCTATCACTGGGCATCGCGATTGCCTCCGGTGCGCCCCCCGTCACCGGCGTAATCTCTGCGATTATCGCTGGACTAATCTTTCCCTTCTTAGGCGGCGCTTACGTCACTATCAGCGGGCCGGCAGCGGGTCTCGCACCGGCGCTACTGGCCGGTATGATCATGCTGGGCGGCGGCGATCTTGCCAAAGGCTATCCACTACTTTTGGTGGCGATCTGTCTTACGGGTATCGTGCAAGTCGTACTCAGTTTGTTTAAGGCCGGCCGTTTCGCGCTATTCCTCCCGGTAACCGTGGTCGAGGCGATGCTTGCAGCAATCGGCATTATGATTATCGTCAAGCAGATTCCGGCGCTGGTGGGCGACATAGTGCCACCCGCAAAGAGCATGCTAGTGACAATTAGCAATCTCCCCGATAGCTTTTTGAGGATTGATCCGGCCATTGCGCTAATTGGTGGTATTTGCCTATTTTTGATGTTTTATCTTAATCGCACCCGCCATAACTGGCTGCGGCGTGTCCCCGCACCATTGTTCGTGGCGGTGATTGGCATTGGGCTGGGGTATTTATTGCAACTTGACGCTAAGTTCTTAATCAGCATGCCGCAAAATCTGATCGAGGGGGGCATAACGCTGCCGGCCTTCGGTGCCGTTTGGAATAACCCTGAAATATGGGGCAGTATTTTGCTGGTCGTGATTACCTTAACACTCATAGATGGCATCGAGTCCCTCGCGACCATTGCCGCCGTGGACAAGATTGATCCCTATCAGCGCAAGTCTGACCCCAACGTAACACTACGGGCGATGGGGATTTCCAACGCGCTCTCGAGCATTGTCGGTGGCCTCACTATTATCCCCGGCGGGGTCA
>CAYYOS010000050.1:0-1487 GCA_964473355.1 uncultured Burkholderiales bacterium
GACAGCATGTGTACTTCATCGATGATATACACTTTATAGCGGCCGCTGCTAGGCGCGTATTGCGCGTTTTCCAGCAGCTCGCGCATATTCTCCACTTGGGTATTGGAGGCGGCGTCTAATTCTACCAGGTCAATAAAGCGCCCTTTATCAATCTCTACGCATGCTTGGCAGATATTGCAGGGCGTGGACGATATTCCGGCTTCGCAGTTTAATGCTTTGGCCATAATGCGGGCAATGGTGGTTTTTCCGACGCCGCGCGTGCCGGTAAGCAAGTAGGCTTGATGCAGGCGGTTTTGATCCAAAGCGTGGACTAAAGCTTGCACCACATGTTGCTGACCGACTAGTTCGGCGAATGATTTTGGCCGCCATTTGCGGGCCAAAACTTGATAACTCATATTGATCCTAGAAACGGCAGTTGACCGCTCATTGCTTACTATGAAGACCCATGTACACCAACCTCGATACTTAAGCTTGTCACTAAATGCTAAGCCCGCTACACCCCCCACTGCACCTTTTTCAAGCCGCCTTACGTCGTTGCTCCTTCTTGCAGGGAATAGCCCTGCCGCGTCGTCTCGCCTAGTCAGCCAGCTTGAAAAAGGCACATTTGGGGGTGCCCAACTACCGTTTCTAGGATGACTCAGGTCGTTCCGGGATAAAATTCAAGGCATAACATAAAAGGTGGCGAGCCTGACCCCCGGCACTTGTAGTCACAGCTGTGGCTGCTTCCTTCCGGACCTGACCAGGTTTACTGTTTTGCAATGCGAGGAGGCCCGCCACGTGAGATTATATCATCTTCAACGCGCCGAACCGCCTACCCGTGCCAACCCATTATGGGACAGGCGGAGCTCTAGTTTCATAGCTTGAAATGCCGCACTATTGGCTTCCCGGAAGGTCAAAGCCTTAATCACGAACTAGAGGAGCACTATGGTAAGTTCCATTTCTGCGCTGCGCATCAAGTTTTTGGTTTTTGGCCTGTTATTCATTTCCGGTTGTGCAAGTTTACCCTCCCCCGATGAAATTTTGAGCGATGCGACCCCCCGCGCGCCCCGTATAGCTAGCAGCAAAGGCATACTTTCAGAGAAGCAAAGCCAAGCAATATTAGATGGTTTGCAGCGCCGGGTGGGCAAAAAAAACATTATCGAACGCCACTTGGCGGCTACCGAGTGGGTAGCAGGTAGCCCACTGGTGCTTGGCAATGCCGTGACGCTGCTGGAGGATGGCCCGGCAACGTACCGAGCCATGTATCAAGCGATTAAAAAAGCGAAAGATCACATCAATATCGAAACCTATATCATCGAGGATGATGAAATAGGTCACGATTTTGCCAACCTCTTACTAGAGAAGCAGGCGCAAGGCGTGCAGGTCAACTTAATTTACGATAGTGTGGGCTCCATTTCCACGCCAAAAAGTTTTTTTCAGCGCCTGGAGGCGGCCGGCATTCGCACCTTAGAATTTAATCCCGTTAACCCGCTAGCCAGCAAAAAAGA
>CAYYOS010000050.1:1497-15933 GCA_964473355.1 uncultured Burkholderiales bacterium
CTTTTACGGGCGGCATCAACATCAGTGCGGTTTATTCCGGATCGGGGTTTAGCCGTCCGGTGCGGCGCTTTGAGGGGCGTAAAAGGGAAGGATGGCGCGATACGCATGTGCAAATCGACGGCCCCGTTGCCGCTGAGTTTCAAAAAATGTTTATGGAAACTTGGGAAAAGCAAAAAGGCGCGCCGCTAGCAGCTCGCAATTATTTTCCGCCGATTAAAGATAAGGGTACTTTAATCGTCAGGGCTGTAGGTAGTAGTGCGGATTTGCCCATCCGCCAAGCTTACGCGCTGTTGCTGACCGCCATCATGAGCGCAGAAGATCATATTAAGCTGACCATGGCGTATTTTGTGCCCGACCCCAACATGCTTGCCGCCCTAAAAGACGCAGCTCGCCGCGGTGTCAAAGTCACGTTAATACTTCCTGCGTTTACCGATTTTTGGGCAGTTTTCCACGCCGGACGTTCGAATTACACCGAACTCTTAAACGCGGGCGTGCGCATTTATGAACACGAGGCCGCCCTGCTCCACGCCAAAACTGCCATTATTGATGGTGTTTGGTCTACGGTGGGATCGACCAATTTAGATTGGCGCAGTTTTTTGTTTAATGATGAAGTAAATGCCGTGGTTTTAGGCCCGGAATTCGCTGGAAAATTGGATGCAATGTTTACGCGGGATTTGCGAGAATCACGCGAGATTACTTTAGCAGAATGGGAGAAGAGACCAATCGACCTACGTATCAAGGAGTGGGCGGCAAAACTTTGGGAACGATGGCTCTAAACTATTTCACACGACATCAATCGGGATGGAGTCGTTTATTTCGGAGGTAAACCGCTTCACCAACTATCGCGCTAGTTAAAATCAGCGCATTGGTAACCATAAACACCCAATTTTCTAGCAGCCAACTGTAAACCGTAAAGCCGCTGGAAGCCGCGACTTGCCCGACAAAAAGCCATTTAGACACGCCTGCTGCGGTTTTGTCATGCCATTGCTTATAGACCTGGCGGCTAATAGTAGCCAATAAAATTGCAGCACTCACCCAACCTATTACTTCAGTGATCATTTACTTTTTCGCGTGCGCCCGGCTTGATTCACATGCGCCAAGAGCGATTTGCAGTCACTGTCTTTGCCTGGGCCCGTCTCTATCAAGGGAATCAATGCGGCCAATGGGTTTAAGGCACCCAATAACAAAGCCGCGCCGCCGCGGCGCGCCATCGTGCCCATGTCAGGTTTGAACTCAGGCTTTTTAAATGTACCGGTGACATGCAGGGGTGCGCGTAGGCTAAGGATGCTCATATCTTTAGGTTGTGGGCGCAGCGTCAAATTTAACGTTTCGTGCTTTAGGCTTAACGTTCCTTCACCGAGTACGTTCGTGTCTACGGTATCGAATACAAACACCTCGGTATTCATTTCCCCATTCTTGACGGCGAACTCGCCTGCCGCACAACGAATTTCAATATTTTTATCGCCACCAAAAATAAACTTGATTATTTCACCGCCGTCGATGCCAATAATTTCTATCAGGAGCGCACTGATCCGCCCGCCAGACATGGCCAAACCCACCTGCCCGTCGGAAGTGGCCAGCAACTTAGCAATTGACGAACCTTCTCCTGCGAGTTTGGCTCGGCCGCCAATATGACCGACACTAGTTTTAGTTAATTGAACCTTAGGAAACAATTTATTTAGTTGTAGTCTACTGAATTGCGCATCAATAGACGCGCGCATGGGTTTCACAAATGAGTTAATTTCCACGCGAGATTTTATGTCTCCCCCGGCAACGCCAAAGTCTAAGGGGTTTAAAGTAAGCTTGCCATTATTTAAAGTTAAATGCGTGCTAAGGTCATCCAATGGCAGGCCTTTGCTGCGAATTGCTTTGGCGTTGTACGTCACATCGGCATCCATCGCTTGTAAGCGCTCGACGCGAAATTCTTTATCGGGCAAAACCGTGGCGCGTTGCGCCCGCGCTGCTGCGAGTGTTTTTTGTGCGGAGGAAGCCGTTTCGCCGGGACCGGTACCCGGCGCCGCGCCGATAAAACCGCCCAAATCGTCAAAGTCGAGTAATTTGGACGAAAGCTTGGCTTCCATAAAACGCCGCGCCCGACCGTTATCAATCATCACCCTGCCATTTAAGTCGCTATCTCCGACCCTTCCAGTGAAATCGTTATAACGCCAAATCTTGGCGTAGTGCGCCAAATGTCCGGAAAATTTATACGGCGGCGTCACTGGCAAGCTTACGTGAATTAGTGGAAAAAGCTGGGACAAGTCCGAACCACTTAAAGTTAAGTGAAGATTAGCGGCGCTGAATTTAGTTAAGCCGGTAATCGTGCCGTTAAACGCGGCTTTGGTGTCTCCGATCTTGACCGACGCCCGTACTGGAAATGGCACGGAAGCGTCCTGTAGCATGAGGACCGATCCACCCTCGCCGAAGGCAGTGGCTGGCAAACCCTTAAATTTTCCCTTGGCATCGAAACGTGTTGTGCGATTTTGCGTATTTGGCACTGTCGTCCACACCACCGATTCAATATGCGTTTTCGTCGCGGGATCGTGAAAGATTAAGGTGCCGCGGTCGACGGTCAAACGCCCGATTTCCGGGGGTGCATCCTCCGGGCGCTGCTTTTTTTTCAGCACCCAATTGCGCTCTCCGCTAGGGCTTTTCTCGAGCGCGACGTAGGGCTGAGAAAGCCTGACTTCGGGAATAACGACGTTGCCGCGCAAAAGACTGCGTAGGCTCAGGGTAAATTCGGTTTTGGGTATGCGCAGCATTTCTGCCTCTTGCCCCCACGGGGAGTTGGCGAAATGAACATCCTCCATGTATATTCTGGGAGTAAAGCCAAGATCCACGTCTAAATTGCCGCGGATAACAAATTCGCGCCCGGTTGCTTCAGTAACTTTTTTACCGACATAGCCACGCAACAGGTTCCAGTCAAAAAAAAGGATAAGTAACAGTACAGCCAAGAATAGGGCCGCTACTGCTATTAAAATCCATTTTTTAGTGTGCGACATAGCACCCCATAAAACGTCTCCTTCAGGGGCGAAAATGCAGGGACTTAAGCGGCGGCCATTGCCCCTAGTCTATGGATGGTCGCTTCGGGGTGAGTTTTAGCAATGAGCGCTTGGATTTCTTGCTCTCGATCCGCGGGGACATCAACCAAAAGTAGCAGCTCTCCGCGGGCCACGGCCTCTTCAAATTCTTTTAACCGCGAACTGGGGGTACTGATCCCAATCAGACTAGACGCCCAAGCCCCGACGCCTGCACCGGCCAGTGTACTGGCCATGAGGACGGCTCCGCCGGCCAATACCAAACCAGCGGGAGGAAACGCAACGGCAACAAGGCCCGCAAGTAAGCCGGTCGCACCTCCCACCGCTGCGCCTTTTTGCAAAGCAGGAATGAAGTCACTATTTTCCAAAACACTGGCCTCAGGGAGATTTTCTAATGTCACAGCATGATTCGCGATAACGTGCACATTATTTTGGGGTATGCGTGCGAGTAGTAATTCATTTACCACTTGCTTCGCACTTTCTAAGCTAGGTGATAAAAAATAAAGTCGATGCATTAGCGTTCTCCTAATTAGGATGAAGGTTCTTTTTGTTCTGCTTGCGGCTCTGGTTCTGCTTTAGTCGTGCGCCGATTTAAAAAAGTTTGTAGCATTCCTAACAGGCTGCCTGTTATATAGGGGAACAGAACTTTGAAAAGTGAATTCGACCAAGAAAAACTCGCGCCGCCAGAAACCCTGTTCCTCACCTTACTAGCGAAACCGCCACCGCCTGTGAAATAACCCAAAACCGCACCACTCAGGAGTGTCGCAAAAAACGAAGTTTTAGAAGTCGCCGCTGATTTTAATGCGCCGGCGAATTCACCGTAGTGCTGCGTCAACAAAACTTTACTCTGTTGGGTGCGCGCTTCGGCCGCTTCAATGGCTGTTCGCAAGTGCTTCATGGACGGGATTCGGTAGTGCTAAACGTGGGATTGGCTGGTACTGGCTTCTCGGGCTGACGGCTCTCGCCAAATAACTGGCGACGGCTAGCTTCAAATAACAAGCCTTTACTAAAATACTTGATCCCGAACGCTAGGCCTATGCCTAAAACAACATTGATTAACGCTGCGATTAATAGGGAGGCCGGCCAATTGATCAGCAATCCCTCAACTAACCATATAATCAATGCCGCCAGAAGCAGAAACCATAGAGAAGCTGCGAGTAGGCCCACCATCACGCCTAGGCCCACGATTAACGCCAAACTGATCCCGGCATGACGTAGTTCTAGCCCAACCAACTCCGCCGTATTACTGAGCAGAGCGCGCGCACTATGCCATAACTGCCCAGCGGCCTCTAGCACCGAATGCGGTGACTGCTCGGAGCTCAAGCCTTTTACCGCTGCATTAATTTTGAGATAATCATTCCCGCAACAACGGCGACGCCCACTGCGGCTAAGGGATGTTGACGCACGTAATTACTTGCGTCTGAAACCAGTTGTTGCTCAACTTGCTTTAATTTACGGGCATTTTCATTCACCCAATCCGCTGCGGGTGTAGCAGCACTGGCAATTTTATCGACAGTTTGGTGCGCCGCATCCGTAACTTTATCGATGCCTTGATGTGCTGTGTTTTGTACCCCGGCCGTTTTAATTGTGGTGTCCATTTTATTCTCCTTGTAAGTAGTGTTAGGTAACAATGATAGTACTAATAGTATTTGCGGCGAATTGCTTTACCAATAAGAAAACCCGAAGCCAAAGCCAAACCCAGAAATACTCCGGGGCGCTTCTTCGCTCCAGTAATCACCGTGTTAGTCAGATGGCTACTTTGATTCTTAATTCCACCCAACGCATCTTGTATCCCGGAACCGATACGTTTCAGAATCGGCTGCCCTTTACCTACAGGGTACGAATCCTCCGCCAAAGTTGGTAGTTTACGCGTATTCATAGTTTCTCCTTTATTACAAATAGATAATTACTAACACAAAAGTCCCAGTGCATGAGGTTCTAATTTATCGGCGATGACACCTCGCGCACGAAAGATGCGCGACCGGACTGTTCCAATCGGGCAATCCATATGGCTCGCTATCTCTTCATAGCTTAAGCCATCCAGTTCCCTTAATGCAATGGCCGTTTTGAGCTCCAATGGCAGGCTCTCTACCGCATCATTTAACGCTAGCGCCATCTGTTTACTAATTAAAATATTCTCGGGGGTATTTACGTCGTGCAAATTGTCGCCTTGCTCATAACTTTCCGCGTCATCGATATCAAATTCCAAGGTGGTGGGCGTACGCCGGGAAGTGGAGACCAGATAATTTTTGGCGGTGTTGATGCCGATTCTATAGAGCCAAGTGTAAAAGGCACTGTCACCGCGAAAATTGGGGAGTGCGCGATAGGCTTTTATAAAAGTCTCTTGCACGACGTCTTCAATTTCGGCGTTATCGCGTATGAATCGCGACAATAATCTCGCCAATTTGCCCTGGTATTTAGTGACTAATTGGTCGTAGGCGCGATCACTACCCGCTTTAACTTGTTGTATGAGCTCCTGGTCCATTTCCCGATTATTCATTTTATTAACTCCATCCTCGTTAGACATAAACCGCCTTATGGCGACCTTTTAAAACGAAAACCCAAGCTCAAATTGGAAGGTGAGTGCAGATTAGCATTTCCCATGCCAGGCTTCGAAGCTTGTTTTGTAAGTGTTTTTATTGCTCCATTTATTAGTCTTACTTCTCTAAATGTAAGAATTACGCTGGCCTGTAACTCTTGCCTTAATTGCTATGAATTGTCTTAAGGAGTAGCTATGATAGGAGATGGGAAAAAGCGGGAATATCGGTGGTAGGCTTAAAGCGATGTAGTCCTAGTCTTACATTATTCAATGAGATGATTTTTAATGGCGTAATAGGTTAGCTCCGCATTATTTTTCAACTTCATTTTATCCATAATGCGTGAACGGTAAGTGCTGACAGTTTTAACGCTTAAAAACAGTTCTTCGGCTATTTGCGAAACACTTAAGCCCCCGGAGAGCTTACAAAAAATTTGAAATTCTCGCTGCGATAAACACTCGTGCAGGGGCTTGTCGACATCACCGCCGATTTCCAAGGCTAGAATTTCGGCTAGGGAGGGGCTTACGTATTTGCGGCCCTGTACGACCTTGCGTATGGCGGCGACTAGCTGGCTGGGCGCGCTTTCTTTGGTCATGTAGCCCGATGCGCCCGCGCGTAAGAGATTGATGGCGTACTGATCCTCTGGGTACATGCTGAGAATTAATACCGGTAAAGTCGGTTTGATTTGCCGGATCTGGCGCAAAGCGTCAATTCCATTTAAGTCGGGCATGGAGATGTCGAGAAGAACCACATCCCATTCTTGCTCTCTGACTTTCGCGACAACCTCCGTTCCGGTAGAGGCTTCTCCGCTAACTTCGATATCGTCAATTTCACTTAGTACCTGCCTCAACCCGGCCCTCACCAAGGCATGATCGTCGGCGATTAAAATTTTTATCATTGTCCTATGAATCTGACAAGCAACAAAAACCCGCTGCCTAAGGTCAGCGGGTTATCAATTTAAAGCTTAATAGTCCCGGGTGTTCCGCACTAGCCAACCCAGGAGGAAGCCCGCGGCCAAAGCAACGGAAACGGCACTAATAGGGTTGTCTTCTACCACTCTGCGCGCTTGTCCCATGGCTGCCCGTTCTTTTTCCAGTAATGCCTGAGCTCCAGCTTTAAGTGTATTTTTAGCGCTATCCGCAGCGTCTGAAATCCGTTCCATCGAACGATTTACCAAGGACGCCGTGTCGTCTACGGTTTCATCTAAGCGTGCTTTCATGATTTCTCCTTTTTTATCGGTTAAAACAATTAGGCTATTGCAGAAACTTCTCGTGATTCTGATTCATACAGACTTAAACGGTTGTAGAGGGTCTTCAAACTAAGGCCCAAAATCTCCGCGGCTTTTTTCTTGTTACCCGCACAGTGAGTGAGCGTGGCAAAAATAATGCGCCGCTCGGCCTCAGCCAAAGGCGTTCCAACACGTATGCGCAAGCCCTCTCCGTCTGACATGGATTTCACCGCAGCGCTACTGTCCAAAGCGGTTATTTCCAGAACTTCGGCGTGTAAAATATATGCGCGTTGCACCACATTTTTCAACTCCCGGACATTGCCCGGCCACGCGTGGCTGCGTAGACTCTGCAACGCTTGATTAGAAAAGGTTTTGTCCGTCTCGTATTCAATATTCAGTTCTTCGAGGAAGTGCTGCGCCAACAGCGAAATGTCCTCACCCCGGGCACGCAACGGTGGTAATTCTAAAGGAAATACCGCCAAACGGTACATTAGATCTTCGCGGAACAGACCTTTACTCACAGCGTTCTCTAGCGAACGGTTGGTGGCGGCAATGATACGAACGTCCGATTTAATTTCCTTATCCCCTCCCACCCGAGTAAATGCGTTGGTTTCTAGAACCCGCAATAACTTCACTTGTAACTCGGGCGCCATTTCCGTGATTTCGTCCAAAAATAAGGTGCCGCCCGCGGCACGTTCGAAATAGCCTTTATGAGACTTTTGCGCACCCGTAAAGCTACCCCGCTCATGGCCAAACAACTCGGCTTCTATCAAATTGGCGGGAATGGCACCGCAATTAATAGCGGTAAAGGATCCCTGTTTACGCAGACTCAGTTTGTGAATCGTTTGAGCGGCCATTTCCTTTCCTGACCCACTTTCGCCGGTTAACATAACCGGAACTTCTGTGGGCGCCACCTTTTCCAGCATTTCATACAACTTTTGCATGACCGGGGACGATCCATACAAGCACCCGAATCGCGCGAGTTTCTTAGATTTAAGTTTAGCGGGTGCAGGGGAAAAATTGAGGTGATTAAAATTAATCTGGCTGAGGGGAAATTCAATTACCGAACTATAACCCTGCATCACAGTGGCTTCAGTCATGTTTTTTTTCTCCGATTTAAGAACAATTAAGCGCTGGCTGGATATCGTTCTTAAGCATACTAAAGCATTGGAAAAGTTACACTATAGGAACTGGGGGGTATTTTGTGTAGGGGTTTGTCCTACATCACAAATCCAATGCTCTCCGACGTTGTCCCGCGGGGGTATAATTCTTGGGGATACGAACTTTAACGGTTGTTCCGGCTCCCGGCGAACTGGTGATTGTCACTTCGCCCGAGGCATAATGAGCCCGCTCATACATGCCACGAATACCGTTGGAAGTCGCGTTTAGTACTTGCTGCGTGTCCATCCCCACACCGTCATCGGTTATTTCTAAGAAAAAGCTGTCTTTGTCTTTGTAGAATTTAATCCGCACCGTGGTAGCACGGGAATGACGAGCCACGTTAGTTAAGGTCTCTTGAAAAATACGAAAAAATACTAAAGCCACATCTTTTTCCACTTCCAATTCTTCATCCGCGTCGGTCTCTAAGAGACAACGTATGTTCATGCGCGTTTGGAATTCATTAGCTTGCCAACGCAACGCCGCTACTAGCCCCAAATCATCCAAGATGGTGGGGCGTAGTTCAGTAACGATGCGCCGCGTGGCCAACACCGCGGCATCCACCAATGCCTCCATGTTCTGGGCTTTCACCCATAAATCGTGTTGATCGGCCGAGAGTTTGTGGGTCAGCCAAAAAATATCCATCTTAAGGGCTGTCAAGGTACCGCCAAGCTCATCATGAACTTCTCGGGCAATGTGAGCTTTTTCATCTTCGCGCACCGCTTGCAAATGTACCGATAGGTTACGCAACTGCTCGCGAGAGCGCTCAATTTCGTGTTGCGCGGAATATCGCAAGGTTTCATCCAAGATAATCCCATCCCAAACCAGCTCGCCGCGATCCATCGGTCGCAAACTCGCTTTAACGCTAACCCATTTTCGCTGTTCGTTTCCTACAACTATGGCACCTTCCCAAAGCCAACGCGACTGCGATTGCGCGGATTTGCGGCGGGTGCTGTGGAACGCCGTAAGATGCGGTGGTTCAACAATCATACTGAATAACTTATCGGGATGAGCAATAATCGTCTGTGCGGGTAGCAAGAACAATTCTTCGATGCCCCGGCTAACATAGTCAAAGTGAAGGATGCCGTCCGCGGTTTGGGCTAGCTGAAATACCACGCCCGGCACATTCGCAGTCATAGCTTTGTACCTCGCTTCACTTTCTGCTAACGCCTCATTGGCTTTCTTCCGTTCGGAAATATCGCGTAATACCGTGGTATACACTATGCCGTCCGCTAACGATAATTTAGATAATGAAGCTTCCGCGTAAAAAGTTTCACCGTTTTTACGACGCGCCAAAATTTCGGTTTGTCGTTCCTGCGTGCGTCGCGTACCAAACGAGTCGGCGATAAATTTTTGAGGTAAGATTAGGTGCAGTGGATGGCCGATAACTTCTTCGTTGGCATAACCAAAAATTTCTTCAGCGCCACTGTTAAATAAAAGTATGCGTTGATTATCGTCCACAGAGATAATCGCTTCCTGAGCCATCCGTAAAATACCGGCGAGCCGCTCTTGCGAACCGCGTAACGTTTGCGCAATACGCATACGTTCGACAATTTCGCGCATTAATCGATGATTAGCCTCCCTGGTTTCCAGCTCGTGAGTGCGCGCAGTTTGAAATAAATGGACCAATAGCGCTAGAAGTGTGGCCACCATAAAACCTGCGCCTAAAGCCGCATCTGGTATCGACGATTGTGTTGGAGCGAGCGCCGCCGAAGTCGGAGAAAGTTTTAGCTTGTGCGCTAAATTATAAAATTGTAGCGGTATCTCTTTCTCTAAAGTAGATGGAGCTGAGTTAATGGGTGCTAAGCTGAGTTCTTCTAGGCTGATTCTATAGCCCATTTGTGCCTCACGAACAGATTGCAACCAGGCGTTAAGGTTAAGCTCGCCTACCACAACCCCTTGCAGCTCGGCATTTTTGTGTATGGGCACATGAATCAACAAGCCGTGGATCGAGCCATTACTTTCTACGCTCGTAATGGTGACCTGCCCCGAACTTAATGCCGATGCAATTGCTTTTGCGTCCATACTATCTGGCGCAATCGGCCCGAATTGGGTCGCCTTTTTAGAGGCTATCCCGCGTACGGTTAACGCTCTATCTACCCATTTAATAGAGGTGAATTCCGGAAAATCTTCAGTCAACAAGGAGGCAGATTTTTGCCACTGATCCTCGGCTGGGTCCTGATTCTGCCAGCGTAAACCAAAACGCTTTAAGGTATTAACCCTGGCGTTTAAAAAATCGAGTAATTGATTTTTCGCATTGTTTGCTGCACTCCCTACGGTTTCTTGGGCATGGCGATAATCTTGCGCGTTTAAGGCATCCCATAAAAATAATGATGCCAAGAAAACTGCCAGCCAAACTGGAACGGGCAACCAACGCTTCAATGGAATGAGCTGATTCGCGTAGGAAAACACCCATAAAAGTATGCCCACGCCTAAAACGATAAAACCAATGAAAACGGGCATCTCCTGGCGACCCAATTGCAACCTGCCGTACACCAAGATGTTTTCGCTCGCTGCCCCAAAACTCGCCAGCAGCGCGATGGCCAACACCCCCAAAGTCAGCAACATGATGGTGATTAATCTGGCGGAACGAATTGGTGGCGGGCAAAGCGAGGCAAGCATGGTGCCGCTTAATATCAACTTAATTGCACACAAGGGCCCCGTAGTGCTGCGTCTACCAGTGAATGAAAATGTTGCTGGGTCCAGGTTGAATAAGGGATGGGCCAGGTACTCTATCAGGCGCAGCGCGCCAATAACTATCACCGCTGCTGCTACCAGTTTAGCTGCTTTGTAACGCTCGATAGCGAACAATAGCAGCGTCACTGCCATCAGTGTAAAGCCCAATACCGCATTGACTTCCGCAAGCTCTCTCAAGGAGAAACGCTGGAAATTTAATTTTGCATCCCATTCCATCATTCCCCAAGTTGCCATCGCGAATAATGTCAGGCTTGTTGCGAACAACATAACTTTAGGGATGAGAGCGCGATTATTAATCAAGGCTTCGTTTAGACGGTAGCGGGACGTGAATCATCATAGCATTGTAGTTTATCCGGCGCCTATAGGGCCCCGCATAAGGAAGACCGGATGTATGTAATTATTACTTCAAGTGTAATATTTACGTTCAAAATTTTTGTTTTATCACAACACTCCCCCCGTCAACGGTCACTCCCCTTGATGTGTGCGTGGCATGTTAATTGCTCGGTTTAATTCACGTCGGGACGATTTAAGCGTTTCCTAACAGGCAACAGAACCTAACTCAAAAAGGAAAAAACATGAATACTTTGCTATTAATCATACTTGCACTCGTTCTTTTGGGTGCGCTCCCGGTTTATCCGTATAGCAAATCTTGGGGCTATTTTCCCAGTGGAATTCTCCTAGTTATTTTAATTGTGGTTGCAGTACTGTTATTTCGTTAATTGAAGGAGATATATATGTCTAAAAAATTACTTTCCGGCTCGATAATGCTAGTTGGTCTCGCACTGGCCGGCTGCGGCACGACCAGTGATCGCTATACCACCACGGACAGCAGTCGTGCCTATGACGATCGCTATTACAGCAGCGCCTATTGTGATAACTGTGGCGTGGTGGAATCTATCGCGGTTAATCAAAGCCGCCCGGGCGTCGGTGCTGGTGCGGTAATAGGTGGTCTGGCAGGCGCGGCGGTTGGCAGCCAAATTGGTGATGGCCGCGGACAAACCGCCGCGACGATTTTAGGCGCTGCCGGGGGCGCATATGCAGGCCACAAGATCCAACAAAATCAACGCGAAAACAATCAAGTTCGTTTTACCGTACGCATGCAAGACGGGACGATACGTAATGTATTTCAGCCCGACAACCCCGGCTTACGCGTGGGAGACGCCGTACGCGTTGTCAACGATAGTGTGGTATTGCGGTAAACGCGACCTCACCAAAAAAAGAGCGCAGATCGCGCTCTTTTTTTTACCGTCAAAGTACTAAAGGCGTCCCTCCCAGTCTCTTACCTGCCGTTCCGCCTCATCCCGACCTATACCATAGGACTCTTGAATTTTCCCTACCAGTTGATCGCGACGCCCACCGATTTCGTCCAGGCTGTCGTCCGTTAAATCGCCCCATTTTTCTTTAACCTTTCCTTTTAACTGTTTCCAATTACCTTCAATCCGGTCCCAATTCATTGTAACCTCCTTTGAAATATGAGGAACATCCTCGCTAAATCAAGAAAAGCAACGGCTATGCCACAATTCTTTTTTTAAAACTCAAGGCCTTGCTTAGTCCTTACAATAAAAACTTGTAAAACTTGCAACAAAAGTTGCAAACCTGCACTTAGCGATTCCGCTTATAATGCAGCTGAAAATCACCTTATCTTGTTTCTAGGAGACTGTTATGGCTGATAGTAAAAAGATCTCAACACCGAAAAAACAGGCAACGGTAAAATCCGGCAGCGCGGCTAAGTCAACGACGACTAAAGTAGCCGCATCCCGCAAATCTTCGCCCTCAAAAAAACCTGCCTCCAGCAGGACCCCGCGAGAATCGGCCCAATCTCTGCGGCGTTTAGATCCAACGCCCGAGGAGCGCTATCTTTTAATTGAAAAAGAGGCGTATTACCGCGCTGAAAAGCGCGGTTTTCGCGGAGGTCATCCCGCTCAAGACTGGCTGGAAGCGGAAGCTTATATCGATAAACTGTTACGAACGTCTTAACCGTGATTTTAATTCTTTCTCCGAACGTAGATACAGCGGCCGAGGATTACCAGCGCTTGATGGGTCATCTCGGTCAATTGCGGAACATCCAAACGCGAGTGCACCAAGAATTTGGCGCGCAACAAGTATTAACGGAAGTCTATTTGGTGGGCGATACCGGCGCGCTTTCCGTAGAACAAATGCAGACATTGCCATGCGTCGAACGCGTGGTTCGCATTTCCGAAGCGTATCGGATATTGGGGCGCCATAAGGACGATAAGCGGGCGACGCATTTTGATTATAAAGGGGTGCGTTTCGGTCAAGACACCTTGAATATTTTTGCCGGTCTATGCGCTGTCGATACGCCCGCTCACGTGGAACGCATGATGCGAGCCTTACAAGAACACGGTCAGGTATGCACGCGCATGGGCGCCTATAAACCACGCACCAATCCTTATTCTTTTCAGGGGCACGGTAAACAATGTTTACCCTATGTTTTTGAGCTCGCGGGCAAGTTCGGAATAAAAGTTATCGCGATGGAAGTTACTCACGAATCTCACGTTACAGAAATTAAGGAGAGTTTGCATCGCACTGGTGATCCAACTGGCGTGATCCTGCAGATTGGAACGCGTAACACGCAAAATTTCGAATTGTTAAAAATCGTTGGTCGTCAAAAAGAATTTCCGGTGCTAATAAAACGTGGCTTTGGCATTACTTTGGATGAATCTCTGAATGCAGCGGAATACTTGGCGTCCGAGGGGAACCGCAATGTCGTGTTTGGCTTGCGTGGCATGAAAACCAACATGGGCGACCCGCATCGCAATCTAGTGGACTTCGCTCACGTTCCAGTGGTTAAGCGCTTGACGCGCATGCCAGTGTGTATTGACCCTTCACATTCCGTCGGCGCACGCAGCCGCGGCACGGACGGAATTTTAGATCTCATGCATGTGACCGCTCAGGGCATTATTGCGGGGGCAAATATGGTGCTGGTAGATTTTCATCCCGCCCCCGCCTTAGCTTTGGTGGATGGCCCGCAAGCTTTAACCTTAGAAGAGTTACCGCAGTTTTTGGAAGACGTACAAATCGCGCGGCGAGCATATGAAGCACGCGTTGCCCTGGCCCAGGGCGCGGCCGCATAACTTTGCCGCTAATCTAACCGCAAGTTAATCCCTTATTCAGTTTCAGTTCATGCGCACGGTGCTACTTTGGCACCACGATCTTTTTTTTAGGAGAACATCATGAACTGGAAAACATTATTAGCGAGTTTAACCATTGTTGCGACCCTAGGCGCTTGCACGACCGCCCCCACTAAACAACAAACCGGCGCGGTGGTAGGCGGCTTGCTAGGGGGCGCGTTAGGGAGTCAGGTAGGCGGCGGCAAGGGTAAAACCTTGGCAACCATAGGCGGTGCCCTGCTAGGTGCATACGCGGGAAGTGAGGTGGGCCGATATATGGATCAATCCGACCTCATGAGGGTTAACCAAGCGTTGGAAACGAATCCTATCAACCAAACCACCGCCTGGCGCAACCCAGACAGCGGGTACCGCTATGCGGTAACACCAAAACGTACTTACTCTTCCAATGGTAAGGTATGTCGCGCCTATACAACCAATGTAAACATGAGCGGACAACGCGAGACCGTAAAGGGTACAGCCTGTCGTGACAGCAACGGCGTTTGGCGGGTTTAACTACCTTTTATCGAATCCACCGCTAGTTCAACCTCGGGCTGGGGTAATCGCCTTAGCCCCCTGACAGGTGCGCAGAACTTTGCTACTATGCGCGCTTATCAGGCGCAGAGGTTAATTGAAAAATTTAATTATTCAGG
>CAYYOS010000051.1:0-15909 GCA_964473355.1 uncultured Burkholderiales bacterium
TTGAACAAAGGATTGGTCAATTTTTAATGTATCGATGGGGAAACGCTTTAAATAACTCAGGGAAGAATAACCTGTACCAAAATCATCCACCGACAATTGCACACCCGCATCGCTTAATTCGCGGAGAATTTTGATAGCGGCTTCCGGATTATCCATAATGTAGCTTTCGGTTAACTCCAGTTCCAGATGTTTCGGCACGAGCGCTGTTTCGGCTAACACCTGTTGAATCGTCCCAATTAAATTTTCTTGTCTAAACTGCCGTGCCGAGAGATTTACCGCCAAGTTTAGTTTAAACCCGGCTTTATGCCAGACGACCATTTGCCGGCACGCCTCGCGCAACACCCATTCGCCTATGGGCACAATTAAGCCTTTGTCCTCAGCAATAGGGATGAATTCTCCCGGTGAAATCATGCCCTTTTGCGGATGCAACCAGCGCAACAAAGCTTCCACAGAACATATAGCGCCAGTTTTTGTATCAATCTGCGGTTGATAATGCAGCATAAATTCGTCCCGCTCCAGCGCTCGGTATAGGCTGTTCTGTAACTCTAGGCGCTCCAAAGATCTAAAATTCATATCGGGGACATAGAACTGAAAATTATTGCGTCCCAGCTCTTTGGCGCGGTACATTGCGACGTCCGCATTTTTAATGAGCTCTTGGGAATCCTTGCCGTCAGCTGGAAAAGTCGTAATCCCCATGCTGGCACTCAGATAAAACTCTTGTTGGGCTATCTGATATTTTTCCGCCACTGCTGCCAAAATCTTTTGAGCGACCGATGCAATACTATCGCCATCAGGCGCATTCGCGAGCAACACCACGAACTCATCACCCCCCAACCGACTGACTAGGTCGCTGGTCCTCAAGCAGCGTTGAATACGCTGGGCAACCGTTCTTAGAACTAAATCTCCCACTCCATGCCCTAAGGTGTCATTTACGTCCTTAAAGCGATCGAGATCCAAAAATAATATGGCTAAAGAATTTTCATTACGCAGCGCAAAAGGAATCATTTGATGTAATCGATCATAAAACGCGAGACGGTTTGGAAGATTAGTTAAGGTGTCGTAGTGGGCAAGATGATAAATACGCTCCTCTGATTTCTTAGTTTCGCGGATATCGTTAAAAACGCCGATGTAATCGGAAATATTTCCGTTTGCATCTTTGGAAAGCGTCATGTTCAGCGCAACGATATATGGTTGACCGAACTTGCCCTTGCCCTCTACGTCGCCTTGCCAAAAGCCATCAGCCTCTAAACTTACCCACATTTGCTGAAGAGCGGCGAGCGTCTTTGGGTCACTTACGGTTTTTTGAATTAACTTAAGACTATGACCTACTATATCCTTCTCGGAATACCCAAGTAGTTCCGTGAAGGCAGGGTTAATAGAACGCACCAGCTTCGAGGAATCTGCGATTAACACGCCCGCCTTGGTGTTATTGATAACCCGCGCGGCTAACTGCAACTGTTGAGAATGTTTATAACGCTCCGAAACATCCCGTATGGCTGCAATAAATACAATCTGCCCGTTGTTTAGCATTTTGCTTAACAACACTTCAACGGGAAAGGTAGTGCCGCCTTTACGAATCGCCGACACTTCCACAGGCTGGGCTGTTTCGCGATAGGCCTCAGAAGCCTCCGCTTCTGGATGCGTAACCCCAAGTTTGGCCAAAGCATTGCCTAAAGGCAATAACGCATTTACATTTTTGCCAACAATATCGTCTGCGGCATAACCGAAGATTCGCTCGCTCGCGGGGTTTGCAGAAACAATCCGGCTGTTTCCATCCATGGTGATTAACGCGTCTAGGAGATTATCAATTATCAGGCGCGTGCGTAATTCGGCGTCGCCAAGCTTATGCACCAAGGGCACGACTTGCCAACGCAGCAGCATAAAACTGATAAAGAGCAGCGCTATGAATATGGGCACCGCTTTTTGCGCACGCTGTCTTTGCGGGCGGAAAAGTTCTTCTGCATCAACTTTAATAACCATTCCCAAGTTTAAATCGGGTAGTGGTCGATAGGCCGCAACCACTGGGACACCGCGGTAATCTAGTGCCACTATTGTCCCGGAGAGACCGCGCAGCGCATAAGACATGGGCAAAGGTTGATCTTTGAAATGCCGAGGAATTATGATCACGCGGTTGGTTAGCCGCGTCGGCGCACATTGCATGTTGCTGCCGTGTGGCGCGCAGATCGCAGGTTCAGCGGATTTGCCGAGATATTCGATATCCGTAAGAAGCTTGTTTAACAAGGGCAGTGGGGTATCGATCAGGTAGCTGCCGACAACGCGACCTGCTTCTTTGGCCGGTAGTTGCAAGCGTAGTACGAACTTATCCTTCCAAAGCAGCGTGGCGGGATATTTGATTTTAAGCGGGGCTTCAAATTCTACATTGTGAGCAAATGCACCTTGTTGGCTGAGTAAAATCCCTTTTCTGTTGTATAAGGCAACCGCTGCAACCTGACTGGATAACATGCCGTCCAGCGCTTGGTCGAGTAAAGCTTGCTCCCCGGATGTGGGCGGATTGCTGGAGAATTTTTCTACGGATAGAGGCAAACGCCAGCGCGCCGTCGTTAACGTGTCTACCCTCTGGGTAACCGCGTCCTCTAAGCGACTGGCGTCGCTCGCCAAGCGATTGTTGAGATGAGTGGTTAGCAGTTCCTCCACATGATTTAGGAATAGGCCGATTACAACTAGACTAATCGCCAGCCCAAACCCCATCATAATCAGGCCGCCGATTAAACTGATTTTGCTATCTTCCCGCCTGACCCGAGCGCGACCTAACCATTCCGCCGAGCCTGCTAACTTATAAATGCTGACGCCTAAAAATGCTACGCCGATAGAGCTAACGAAGGAAATACTAAAGAGATTGACCACCCAAGCAGACAACTGCCCAAAAAATCCCAGGAGCCCCGACGCAACTACGCCTATTATAATGGTCTGGAATACCGCTTCTTTACGCTTGGATGTGGTGGTATTTATTAGGAGTAAAGCAAGCCCGCTAAAAAAAAATCCCATAAGCGTCCCGGGCGAAGGTTTACCATAATCCTGCAACCCCGCTGGTAACGCAAACCACTCCAAGGGGAAGTCGAATATTTTTTTTGCGACCAGTAGGGCACTAAGAACACAAACGAAAGCCGCGAGAGACAGGGCCCGAATTTTTCGTTTTTTGCCACCCTTAATTAAATGTTCACGCGTCACAATCAAAAGAAGTGCGCTCAATATGAACAAAATAGCAGCAACGAATGTGACGGGACGAAACCCCGGAAAGGCAAAGGTGAAGAAGGGATAATGACCCAACCACCAGGGAATAACGGCCAGTCACAAACATAAAAACCAGCCTACGTATAATTTAAATTCGGGGAACGTTGAATTCCGGAGGCGGGTCATAGAGTCATTCTAATCCTATAATTAATGCTAAGGAAATATTATAAAATGCTGTTTACCAAGCATATTGTACTATTTGGTCGAGTTCAAGGTGTTTCTTTTCGGGAATCAACCCGCGTTCAGGCTACGAAACTGGGTCTGCTGGGGTGGGTGCGCAACCGTTTGAATGGCAGCGTGGAAGTGATGATCCAAGGAAACCTAAGTTCCCTGCAAGATTTTTTGGGGTGGGCTAAAGCTGGACCAGCGCTAGCCAAGGTTGAAAAAATGGAAGTCCGGGATTGCGAACAACAAAATTTCTCGGGGTTTGAAATCAAACCCACGCTGTAATGCTTAAGCTATTTGCAAATATACCTCGCCCGCTTCTACCTTCACGGTATAGGTTAAGGCGCAACCTTGATCCGGCGCGACGGCTTCACCAGAATCTAAACAAATTTGCCATCCATGCAAGGGGCAGGAAACTTTTTTTCCAAAAACGATACCCTGGGATAAAGGCCCGCCCTTATGGGGGCATTTATCACGTAGGGCAAACACTTCGTCCTCGGCGGTACGAAACATGGCAATATCGCTGCCCGATTTTTTTATTACCCGCGCGCCCAATAACGGAATGTCGTTAAGGGAACAAACTTTTTGCCATTCAATCATTGTGTCCTTCATAAAGCTAACTGTTGGAATTCGTGGCGAGCAACACCGGCTTTTGCGCGCTCACCCCAAGGTTCTTTTTCAATTTGCAGGGCGAGCAGCAAGCGCTGATAGAGTGCTTTTCGGTTTACTTCATCATCAATTATCTTGGCCTTTATCGCATCTAAGCCCACCCGCTCGACATAATGCACAGTCCGATCCAGATAGCGGGCTTCCTCGCGATACAGTTGTAAAAAAGCCCCGGAATATTCCAATACCTCTTCGGGGGTTTTTACTTTGGCAAAAAATTGGGCCACTTCCGCTTTAATGCCGCCGTTGCCCGCCACATAAATTTCCCACCCGGAGTCTACTCCAATGACGCCCACATCTTTAATGGTAGATTCCGCGCAATTACGCGGGCAACCCGAGACCGCAAGCTTGACCTTATGCGGCGCCCACATTTTCCAAAAGGTTTTTTCTAAGTCAATGCCCATTTGGGTAGAATCCTGGACACCGAATCGACACCATTCCGACCCCACGCACGTTTTTACCGTACGCAGCGCTTTCGCATACGCATGCCCGGAGGGCATATCCAGATCTGCCCAGATTTTGGGTAGATCTTCTTTCTTAACGCCAAGCAAGTCGATGCGTTGACCGCCCGTTACTTTTACAGTCTTAATTGCATATTTATCGGCGACGTCTGCGATACGACGGAGTTCCTGCGAATTGGTTATACCGCCCCACATGCGGGGTACGACCGAATAAGTGCCATCTTTCTGAATGTTGGCATGAGCGCGCTCGTTAATAAAGCGCGATTGCGGATCATCTTCCACGTCATTTGGCCACGCTGCAATCAGATAATAATTCAGTGCCGGACGACACGTGGCGCATCCGTTAGGAGTGCGCCACTGTAAATAGGACATCACGGCAGGAATGGATAAGAGTTTTTCATCGACAATCGCTTTACGCACTTGCTCGTGGGTATGATCGGTACATCCGCAAATCGATTTTAAAGTAGGTTGCGGGGAGTAATCCCCTCCCAAGGTGGAAGCTAAAAGTTGCTCGACCAAGCCCGTGCATGACCCACAGGAACTGGACGCCTTAGTGTGTTTGCGTACATCTTCCAGTGTAAACAAACCTTTTTCTTTAATAGCTTTCACTATGAGGCCTTTACATACGCCATTGCACCCACACACCTCCATGTCATCGCTCATGGCGGCAGCCCTATTTTGCCCTAAGTGTCCGGCGTTACCTAAATGCCCCTGGCCAAACATGAGATGATCGCGAATATCGGCGATATTTCGGCCTTCTCTAAGCATTTGGAAATACCAGGCGCCGTCCACCGTGTCGCCATACAAGACCGCCCCGGCAATTTTGTTGTTTTCAATAATAATTTTTTTGTAGACGCCCCCTACTGCGTCATGCATGACAATTTCTTCGCTGTTGTCACCGCCCATAAAATTTCCCGCGGAAAATAAATCCACGCCAGTTACTTTTAACTTGGTAGAGGTGACAGATCCCGTGTATCGGCCTATACCCATTTGCGCCAAGTGGTTGGCACAAACCTTAGCCATTTCAAATAAAGGTGCTACCAAGCCATAAGCGGTGCCCCGATGGGACACGCATTCGCCCACAGCATAGATACGGGGATCATAAGTTTGCATGGTGTCACTTACTACAACACCGCGATTGCAGTAGATACCCGCTGACTCTGCTAGCGCATAGTTTGGGCGTATGCCCACCGCCATGACAACCAAGTCAGTGGGAATGGTTTTTCCGTCTTTAAACGAAAGGGCGCTAACTCGGCCATCAGTACCGAGAATTTTATCGGTTTCAGTTTTCAATAAAAACTTAAGCCCTTTTTCTTGTAAAGATTTTTGCAGCATGCGCGCCGAGGGTTGGTCCAGCTGCCGTTCCATTAGCCACTCGCCGAGGTGCACTACCGTCACGTCCATGCCGCGCAAAGCCAAGCCATTGGCGGCTTCCAAACCCAGTAAGCCGCCACCGATTACCACCGCGTGCTTATGTTTCTGCGACGCGTCGATCATCAAATCCACGTCGTGAATGTCGCGAAAACTGATGACGCCATTTAGCGTGTTACCTTCCAAGGGTAAAATAACGGGATTCGATCCGGTGGCGATAATCAGTTTATCGTAGTCCGCGGTGGTGCCATCTTTGGCCTCTACCCTTCGTTTAATTCGATCTATTTTTACGATTTCTTTATTCAAATGCAGCCGTATTCCATTGGCTTCGTACCAATCTACGTCATTGAGCATGATGTCTTTTACGGTCTGCTCGCCCGCTAAAACCGGGGACAACAAAATACGATTGTAGTTGGCGTACGGTTCCGCGCCAAACACGGTGATTGCATATAGGTCGGGGGCAATTTTCAATAACTCTTCCAGGGTGCGTACCCCCGCCATGCCGTTACCGACCATAACCAAGTTCATTTTTTTCATCCTAAATCCTTATCACTGGACTCGCCAGAAAACGCAGTAATTAAACTAATAATTTAGGCTGCGGCCAAGCAACCTGTTTCTAATGCAACAATCGCTTTGGACTGATTCATGTCGTCCGTGTAACCGCTTGCGTACAGCATGCACGCAAGTTGGTTGGCAATAGGCAAGGGTAGTGGAATTTCTCCTTTTAGCACTTGCTGAGTCCAATGTGCTGTCGCTACGGCTTCACAACGCTCAGGTAAACGCGATGCCACCCGCACAGGTCGCACCTCAGCTTCGAACAAAATCTCCCTTTTGCCGCCATTAAAGTATTCCATGCGGGGGCGGCGCTTGGGATTCGCAAACGCCTCGCCTTCCGTGCCCTGCAGTAGCAAAACATTGGCTTCGGTAGCGACAAAAAATTCCCGCAGTCGATCAGCCGCATCGGCACGGTTTACGTTAGCCAATCGCAAACTCTGCCCTACTAGTGGATCGATTAATCTCACTAACGTATGCGCGCTGTTGGTGACACCCAAGCGATTTCGCGAAACCAATAGGTTGTTTAAGCCGGGCGCTAAAACCGCGGTGGGCACAAATGCCAGCCGATCGTGTTGCAGGTTTTGCCGCGCCTGATCTAATGAACCACAGGGCATATAACCTAACTCGCGTAAAATATAGGCCGTACCAACCCGGCCGTTTCCCTGCAGCGTACCGTGCAAAAGTACCGGCACACCAAATCTTGCTAGCCAAAGCGCAATCAGGGGAATCAGGTTTGCTTGACGGCGCGCACCATAGTACGTCGGGATGACCACCGTACGCGGCTTTTCAGAGCGAATCTGCAGTGAATTTAAGCGCTCAGTTACGGCTTGGTAAAATCCTAAAAGCTCGGTTAACGATTCAGATTTTATTTTCAGCGCGACTAAAATGGCACCTAACTCAAAATCCGGTACACCTCCATCCAGCATTGCTGCATACAATCGATAAGCTGTTTCATGATCCAAGCCTGGGGCATCAGATGTGCCGCGGCTAATTTCTCGAATGTAATTTGCAAAATGCATAACCAAAATATCGGAGACTTTTCACTATGCAAGCAAAATGCAGTCCACCAACGCCCGCCCCAAAACAGAGGCAGCTAAAGCCATAAGGCAATTGAATTATTGCCCTGAACGCTTAATAACAGTGCCTGCTACGCTTCGACGCTTTGTTGTAGTGCTAAATGCATAGAGCGGTTCCGGTCTTATAAATTAATGCGCTTGCGGCGCCACACCCGACTGCGGCAGGCGGGCGAGACCGGTTTTACGCGCGTGCGCTTCAAAGTACTTATTGTTCCAAAAAAACGCCCCCGGCATCGTGGTCGGGGTAACCAGCACATAGAATAGGGCTCGGCCTACGATCTCATGTGCCAGCGCTACCAATAAGAGCGTGATCCAAAGGGCAAGCCCAAGCTCTCCTTTCGGCACAAACAGCAACACGCCAACGGTTCCGATAAGCAGCAGTGCCAAGCTTACAAAGCGCGCCCTATAAGTTTTGCCGTAAGTGGTGACCATTTGCACGCGCGCGACATCAGCCTCGGCTCCTCGGCGTTGCAGCCAACGCGCGTGCGCAACCAAAGCGGCAGTTTGCAATAACAGGCCCGCGAGTAGAGGCCAGGCGAGCAAGGCAAAGAGATCGGATGATTGCCGGCCCCCGGCTACTTGCGCGGCGCCAAAAATTACGCCCACGCTGAGTGGGCCAAGGATCAACAGACTGGCAAAGAACGCAGCATTGGTGTGCCAATGATTCCAAAAGGGCCGTGCTTTGATGCGGTATATGCGCGCCATGCAATAAATCGCACTAACGCCGAATAGGATGGCGGTGACGCCGATTATATTTGCCGTAACAGTGGGAAAGAATGACGCCAGCGCAGGGAATGTATATAGCAGCGTATAGCCGCCCAGTAGGCCAAAAAACGCTGCCAGCGCCGCCGCTTCGCGTGATAACCAGGAGTGTCGTAAGTTATTAAACCCGCGATAAAAATAACGGGTTTTACCCAAATGCGTGGCCGATAGCAGCAGCGCTAATCCCAACGCTCCAAGCAAGCCGAATAGTACGAAGCTGGTAAGTAGCGCTGGGCTATTCAGCGCCCCCGCTGCTATGCCCGGCAGGGGCAAAGTTATCAATACAAACAAACTCAAGAATGCGCCCACCACAGTTTGCGATAACAAGGTAAACAACACCAGGGGATTTTCACGCGAGCTTAATTTGTCGAAGCCCCAGTGTTGCGGCGCGTCTTTCCCGGTGGCTTTAGGCTTATACGTGGCCTTCCCCTGTTCATCACGTTGATAATGAATGGGCACACCGTCGGGACGGGTAAAGTCGTTGGGCAAAGAACGAGTTTGTTGAAAACGAATATTGGGGTGCGTGATACTGGGGTCCGGAAACCCGGGAATATCAAGCTTGGCTTGGCTTCGGCCTTGCGGCAAATCTTCGATGACGCCGAACTCCAGCGCATTGCCCAGACAAGCGGCGACGCACGCTGGCTTTAGCCCTTGTTCCAGGCGATCCACACACATATTGCATTTTTCCACTTGGCCATTGACGGGATCCAGTTGCGGTGCATTGTACGGACACACCCAGGTGCAATAACCGCAACCGAAACAAATATCCGGATCCTGCAGCACCGCGCCATACTCGGCGTACTTGGTATAGGCGCGCGTCGGACAAGCCTTTAAGCACACCGGATCTTCGCAATGATTGCATGCCATGGAAACATTGAGGCGCACCATGTCGGGATAGGAGCCACCCTCGACGTAACCTACCTTGCGGAAGGCAAGATGCGGCGCTAAGTTATTTTTTTCCGAGCACGCCGATTCGCAGGCATGGCAAGCGATGCAATTATCGGCGTTAAAGTGAAAACCGTGCTGCTTGTACCGATTGGGATTAGCCGACAGCGAGGGCTGGTTATTGATGGTGAGCGGCTTGCCGGCAAGCTCGGGGTAAACCTGATCAAGGTCCAACGGCGACCCAAACTGGCTTACGCGCGTGGTACTCCGCAGTTTTTGCAGAAAAGCATATTCGACGCCGGAAAAAGGGATAGATGACATTAGGTCCGTTTCTAAATCAAAAGGTCCGCGCGGCGACGTTGGTCGCAGCCGCAGTTTCTTGGTCGGCGATTTTTTCTATGCGTACCGCAGATTGTTTATAAGCGGGTTGGCGCGAATACGGATCGAGCAAGCCTAACGCCAGACGATTGACGCATTCATGGTAGTGCATGGGGATAAATACCGCGTCGGGCGCGACACGTTCGGTAAGCTGCGCCAACACCACCGCGTCCGAGCGCCTAGACGCAACGCGCACGTATTCCATGTGACCGATGCCGAGCTTTTCCGCCGCTGAAGGATTCAGTTCCATATACGGCGTGGGACTAAATTTGTTGAGATTGCCAATCTTGCCGGTCTTAGTACGCGTGTGCCAGTGTTCTACCACGCGCCCGCTATTGAGCCAGAAGGGATACTGCTCATCTGGCCGCTCATTGTTATCGACAAACGGCAGCGCAATTAATTTTGCTTTTCCGTCCGCGTGCCGGTACCCACCATCCGTGTAGATCCGCGGCGCGCCCTGCGGGTTTTGTTCGTTGCATGGCCATTGTAGACCGCGATTTTTCTCAATGGCGTCGTGGGTCATGCCGGAGTAATCGCACAAGCGCCCCTTGGAGAGCGCACGCATTTCCTCAAACACTTCCGCGGGTGTATCGGGAAAATGGATTTTTTTGCCGTTCGGAAAACGCTTAGCCAGTTCGCTAAAGATCCATAAATCGGGTTTGGCTTCGCCGGGTGGGTCCATGGCTTTGCGCACGATATTGACCCGCCGTTCGGTATTGGTGAATACGCCCTCTTTTTCGCCCCACATTGCGGCCGGCAAATATACCTGCGCAAATTGCGTGGTCTCCACGTCAGCGTACGCGTCTTGCACCACCAGGAACTCAAGCTTCTCCAAGGTTTTGCGAATACGCGAAGTGTTGGGCATGGAGGTCATGGGATTGGTGGCGATGAGCCACAGCCCCTTAATCTGGCCGGTTTCGATTGCTGGGAAAATGTCAGTCTGAAAGAGGCCGCGCTTTTTTGGGAAAAATTCCTCATCGATGCCCCAATATTCAGCCATAAAAGCCCGGTCCTGCTCATTTTCCAGAGCGCGATAAGCGGGCAGGCCCGAGCAGGACGAGAATTCCCGCGTGCCCATGGCGTTGCACTGCCCAGTGATTGAAAGCGACGTGCCGCCGGGCTTGCCGATGTTGCCGGTGATAAGATTCAAATTGTTAATCGCAACCACGCCATCCGATCCGTGGGTGGATTGATTGATACCCATAGTCCAGATAGACATGGCGGCATTGGCCTTGGCGTACAGGCGCGCGACGTTGCGAATGGTATCCTCGTCTATGCCACAAATACCCGCGGCGGTCACCGGATCATATTCTTCGACGAGTTTAGCGAAATCCTCAAAGCCACTGGTGTGGGCTGCCACATAAGCCTGATCCTGCAGGTTTTCCTTGAGTATCACATGCGCTAGGCTGTTTAAGAGCACGATGTCGGTGCCGGGATTAATCGGCAAATGCATGTCCGCCATTTGGGCGAACACGGTCACGCGTGGGTCAACCACGATCAGTGGAAATTTGCGTTTGTCCCGCGCCTCTTTCATGCGCCAATAAATAATGGGATGCTGCTCCGGCAAGTTCGAGCCGATGGCAAGCAGGCAATCGGTATGATTGAAATCGTCGTAACAGCCCGGCGGGCCGTCGCTGCCAAAGGAGCGCTTGTAACCCGATACCGCAGAGGCCATGCAAAGCGTGGTGTTACCGTCGTAATTGTTGGTGCCGATAACGCCACGCGCGAGCTTACCCAGGGTATAGAATTCTTCGGTTAAAATCTGACCCGTGGAAACGATGGCGAAGGCGTCGCGCCCATATTGTGTTTGAATTCGTTGAATCTCGGCGGCGGTTTTATCGAGCGCGCTATCCCAGGAGACGTCCTGGAACGGTTCAAAGAAGCGATCACGCATACGCGGTGTCGTACCGCGATTCGCAGAATTAAAGAGCTCGAATTCAAAAATGCCTTTGAGGCATAGCTTGCCGCGATTGACGGCCGCGTCTTCCACACCGCGTGCGGTGATCGCCTTGCCGCGTTTGTCTAGCCCCACTTCTATCGAACAGCCGGTGGAGCAGTAACCGCAAGTGGTATAAACCCACTTTTCCACGGGCTTTACGGGAATATTGATCGGATTTTTAGTATGTCGTCCAAATAACATGGTTTTCCTGGAGTAAGTGGCCAGAGTATTAGCAACGCCTGTGCCAATATTCAAAACGGTCCAATTACAATGAGTTAGTTTAGATGAGCAAAAAATTAAGCACCAATCCAGGTAGCCTTGCCTAAATGATGCGCCGGTTTGGTGCAAACGGGAACATTTCGACGGCTTCCTCAGGCACGCCAGTAGATTGAATTCAGGCCTTCGTAAACATTTTCAAATATCGCGTTTTTTCCAAAGGTGGAAGTGCCGCGACGGCCAAAAGATCATCTAAATGCGCGGGAGTGTTGATACCCACCAAGCTCGTGCCTAGGCCAGGTGTAGAACGGTTAAACTGCAGCGCGCGTTGCGCATGATTGGCCAACTCGGGTAAAGCTTCTGCCACCGTATCCGTTGCCTTCTCGGCAAGGTGGCCTTTGAGTAAAGTGTGACTCGCCATCGCATAGACTTTTAATTGATAAGCCGCCTGTATCGTGGACCCCACGTTCCCCTGCCCAGTGGCTTGATTAAAACGGCTAAACGCTTCCAGCATCACTTGATTAAAGGGCATCTGCACTACTTTAAAATGGTGCTTAGCCTCGCTGTCCTGCCATACTACTTTGGCAGCTTTTTCGGCATGCCCCTGTAAGGAAGGAATCGATTGAAATAAAACGTTGTCAGTCTCCACTCTAAAACCACTAAAAGTGGAAATACCATAGCAGCGCAGTTTGCCATCTTTGATGGCTTGCTCCAAAACGAGGAAAACTTTTTCCAGTTTTTGATTGAGCGCCGGCTTGCCGATGGCCGGAATATGCACCTCGGGTTGATCGATTAGAAACGCGTCCAAGGTCTCGACCCCCATCATTTGCCGCGATAGTTCCAACTGAAAAGCGATGTGCTGAGGGCTGATTAAATGCGCAGCGGTTAAATCTTCTTTATTGCCCAAGCCTGGCCGGACGATTTCTTCTTCAAACCACCCGGCAAAATCGGCCGGTGGCCCGTTCTTGAAAGTTAAGAAACCGCCTTTTGAGATTAAAAAAACCTGATCGCGGGTGACCCCGGCTTGCATCGCTGCCCGCAAGCCCACGCCCACCGCTTGCAGAGAACGGCCATAACGGTAGTGTGCAGCCGTATCGATAACATTAATACCGCTTTTTAGAGAGCGGGCGATAATACTTACATAGTTAGCGTCGATTTCGTCGGTTGCCGCACCGGGGAAGGTGCCCAATCCCAAAGAGCTCAATTGCAAATGGAGATTTAAGAAATCACTGTAATGCCCGGGCGCGCAATTTTTGCCAAAGGTATGAGTGTATTGTTTGGTGGAAGCCGTCGTGGCGTAACCCGGAATTAAATCACTTTTCATTTTCTAAAATAGGGGTGATCGGGCAACGCCCTAGCTAAAGCGGTGATTTCCTCGCGTATTGGTAAAGCGGTTTGTGTATCTAACCGGGATAAAAACAACTGTGAGAAATAGGGTTCGTCTTCATCCATGTCCCACCCTGCGTCCTGCAAAAGCTTGGTGCCATGGGCAGGAATCTCGGCAGGCAAAGCTCGACCAGATAACACCCCCCAAAGTCCGGTCCACGCGCGCGCCAATACCAGTGGATGGTAGCCCCCACCTCCCGTGACCAAAAGCCGCGGCGTGCCGCATGCGTGCCGCGGCGAATCTTGCAGCACTTTTTTGCAAATTGATAAAAAACATTGGGTAGAGATATTAAATTTCCCCAAAGGGTCCGCGCTGAGCATGTCGGTACCCGCTTGCAGGACCACCACATCCGGTTTAAATTTTTCTAATAGGGGTTCCCAGATAGCTTGAAAGATAAATCTATATTCGGCGTCATGGATACCTTTAGGCAAAGGCAGGTTAACCGTGGCGTGGCCATTTTTAGCGCTGCCAGCATCGCTAAATTGACCACCCTGATGAGGATAAGCATAGCTCGTGTCCATATGTAGCGAGATTGTCAGTACATTGCCATCAGCGGCAAACGCCAACTCCACGCCGTCGCCGTGATGGGCGTCGATGTCGGCATACAGCACCCGTAACCCTTCCTGCCGCAAACGTTTAATGGCCAGCACTGGGTCATTAAAATAGCAGAAACCTTGCGCATGCCCCGCGCGCGCATGGTGCATCCCACCAGCAGGATTAAAAGCGATGCGGCCTTGTAACACTACTTCCGCAGCCTGGATGCTGGCTCCCGTTGCGGTGGCGGCAATATCAAACATATCTTCAAAATAAGGGTTCTCTAGAGTGCCGAGTTTGTATTTAATACGCTGGTCTTGGTTAACACCGCGCGAGTGTTGCGCAGTTCGCATAGCGTTTACATAATCAGCGGAATGAAACCACAAGAGTTCGTGGTCTTCAGCAATCCGCGCCGTTTCGTATTCGCCTGGGGTGAACGCCGCATAGGCTTGAATTAAATCATAGGTGAGTGAGACGCGGGGTATAGCCAGGGGATGCGACGCTGCGTACATTTTTTTTCGGTACTGCGAACCCCCTATAAAGGTCGCGGCACGCGTCGGCGGTATCGCCGTAGATAAACCTACAGGCGCGTTTGCTAAAGCGACGGCCCCACAAAATTTTCTGGAATGTTCAGGCGACAAGCCGGCCTTCCCGCAAGCAGCGCGTTTTCATAAAAAGGAAGATATGACGCGCGGTGCGTACCGCCATTTTTTCTGGCGCCGTAGGCAATGCATCTTCGCGATGCAGATTAATGCAGTTTTGGTAGTAAACCAGCTCCCGGCAATTGTCACGTATGGTGTTCCAAGACGGATCGCCTTTCACTAATACTTTGAATACTTCCAAAATATCTTCTTTGCAGTCAGGAATGGTTTTGTCGCCCACGTCTTTAAGATAGGCAATAATCAATTCCTTCACCAAAGATATGGTTTCCGTGACCACACTTAAAAGTGGTCCGGGGTTCCCTTGATTAAGTTTGTGTTCCAAGTCGACAATGCGCTGATCCACAAGCTCGAATGTTTGGCTTAGGGTAGGTTCTTCCATAGACTGGGTTACGGCGATGCTCTAAAATACCGCATTCTACTTTAGTGGCAGCGGCAGCGTATGAAAAAACTGGTCAAGCTTATAAAAATTAATAACCTACAATTTAATCCCAATCGCGATCCGCAAGTGTATCGGCGTTGTGCGCACGAGAACTTTCGCATTCAAGCGCTTTTAGATGGCAGCGGCGAAGCAATGTGCAAAATTTTAGACGTCACCGGTCCCGCGCTGATAGAAAAAAAAGTCGCGTTGCCGGGGATGTTTAGCCACGAAATTTCCTTCCCTACGCCGGGGATTCGCGTGGTGACGTTGGTTATTGAAGGTAATGGGGATAAATACTCACGAGATCTACGGCTGGATGTAATGGAGCATGCTTGGATAGAGTAGGTTTTTTGAACGAGCTCCCCCTAATCGCCATTCTTCTCTCAGTCTACAATTACTCTCACTCTAGCTAGCGCCTCGTCAATTACGAATTCAGGCGCCAGTTCTATAAATTTTCCCCGTCTTGAAATCAGGTCTACGGTTCTGGGTTGATTGCACATCACCACGCCCTGCGTCTTAGTGCCGCTTCCCATAAGCGAAATCGCGAAACCTCCAAAGCGCGCTTGGTTGCCGCCCTGAGTAATTGGGCATATCAAGACTAAGCCGGACCGATTGAAATCTTGCTGTGACAGCACCATCACTGGGCGCAATCCCTGTTGTTCTTTCCCTGCGGTCGGATTCAAATCCGCTAGCCAAATCTCTCCGCGTTTTGGCCAGCGCATTAAATTTTTTCACGGCCCACGGGGGGAGCATCGACCCATTCACGATCTTCAGCGCTCAGGGGTTGCGAAAAATCACACTGGGCTAGCAATTCGGCTAGCGTATATCTAGGCTGTGTTGGTCTTGCAATCAAGGCTCCATCTTCCACCTTTAAATTTACGGTTTGACCTTCTTCAATACCCCAGGTGCGCATGGTCGATGTAGGGATGCGTAGCGCCATGCTATTTCCCCACTTCTGAATTTTTGCCATGTCGAATCCTCCAATAAATGTAGCTACATTGTAGAGTCTACTAGTCTCCCTGTCAAACAAGATGTGGTACATCAGCTTCCCTTTTTTTAGTAACTGTATATAATTATAGTACTGTATAAATAACCAGTTACTATGCTTACCCTTACCCCGCGTCAACAACAACTGCTAACTTGGCTACACGAATTTATGGAAAGCCAGGGTTTCCCGCCTAC
>CAYYOS010000052.1:0-15686 GCA_964473355.1 uncultured Burkholderiales bacterium
TTATCGCTATTTTGGACGCTCTGGACAGGTATTCATTGGAGACAAAACGGCCCGTTACACTACCGTTATTGAGGAGTGTGCTACAGGAGACGGGAGCGGAACCGTCGGCGCCACGCCAACTTTAGTTGTAAACTAATCTAGCAGAATAACCCCACTTACAGTGCCAGGCTTGATTTAATCACATTCAATCGCTATGATTAAGAATTATTACTTAGGACGTAATCATGGAAACTAAAGTAATGACTGCGCATATCCCCTTACCGCTTGCCGAAAAGGTTGATCAGATGGCGGCACAATTGGACCGGCCTCGTGGTTGGATCATTAAAACAGCATTGACCGCATGGGTGGAACTGGAAGAGCGGCGTTACGCGATGACGCTTGAGGCGTTAGCGGAAGTTGATTCTGGCAAGGTAATCGATCATGCGGCCGTCGAAGCATGGGCGGAAAGTTTGGACGGAGAAAAGCCCTTACCCATGCCCCGCTAGTGCGACTAATTTGGACGCATAAAGCGCTATCGGATTTAGCAAGGTTGCACGCATTTTTAGCGCCCCTCAACTCTCCGGTCGCTGCGATGGTCAGACAATCGTTAACAAGGGGAGCCAAACGCTTATTGGATCACCCCCGTATCGGTGAAAAACTTGATGCTTTCATCCCACGAGAAGTTCGACATATTTTCGTAGGGGATTACGAAATTCGTTACGAGATTCAAGATTCAATGATTTATATTTTACGGCTTTGGCATACACGTGAAGATCGTTAGATCGAGCGCACATCTTTTTTAAGCTGGAAATCATCGGTCGTCGAGGTAATTTCTGGAAGTGGGAACTACTTAACGATAGAAAATCCGTCATGTATTATGCTGTGAGTTGGTAGAGCTATGCCTCATTGGCGACGAATGTTCCTATGCAGCGCGTGTTCGAGTAGCAGCCTTTTAGCCTAGGATTCCAATATCTATAAACCATTGATTTACGCTGTCGCGCAAGCGTTATGCCTCGTCAGCCTGAGCTCGTTTGCCGCACGCGACTTTTCTGTGGCCTCCCCGCAAGATGTCGCGGCCGAACTGATTGTGGCGCCGCAGGCGTTGGCGGCATATAAGCAGGCCGCCGCCTATTCTCGGGCGCATCGTGGCTTATCCATGGTGGTCATGCAAAACGGCGAAATCCTTTTTGAGGATTATGCGGAGGGCTATACCGCAGAGGATGCGCATAACCTTTACAGCGGCACGAAAAGCTTCTCCTGTGCCCTCGCCGTCGCGGCGATTCAGGACCAATTGTTGAGCTTTAATGAGCCGGTTTCGCAAACGATAACCGAATGGAAAAGCGACCCGCAGAAATCCACCATAACCATTCAACAATTACTTACATTGACCAGCGGTATTGATGCGGGTAAGACCGGATCGAAACCTACTTACGCCGAGGCCATAGCGGCCCAAACGCTGCATTCACCCGGAAAGGCGTTCCAGTACGGCCCGGCCCCTTTTCAGGTCTTCGGTGAACTGATGCGGCGTAAGCTCGCAGCAAGTGGGGAACCCCCGCGCGACTACCTAACGCGCCGCGTGCTCGCGCCTATAGGTTCCCAAATTGATAGCTGGCGTACGGGCGAGGACGGTAATCCAAAAATGCAAAGCGGCGCATTTCTCACGGCCCGCGCGTGGGCAAAGTACGGACAACTAATACTCAATCAGGGGCAATGGGCAGGCAAGGAGATACTCAAAAAAGAACTTCTGGCGGAATGTTTTCAGGGAACGACCGTGAACCCCGGCTATGGTATGACATTCTGGCTACCCATGAATGGGGGTATTAACTCGGAGGGTCACAGTGCCGATCGCAGCGCCGCAAAACTGAAGGCCGTCGGTGCACCCGATCAAATTATTAAAGCAGCGGGCGTCGGCGGACAAAAACTTTATGTCATTCCGTCGCGGAACTTGGTGATCGTGCGGCAGGCGTCACGATTACCGGTTTTTGGACGGGGCTTCGATGACGCTGGTTTTCTGGCACCTATATTGAGTTTAAATGAGTAGTATGGTCGGGGCAGCATTGAGTACCGTGAACGTTGTGATTTATCCGTTGAGCAGGTCAGTTTTATTTATCGCGGCCCCATTCCCCTAGCCTCATATCTGCCTGGCGCGAACCCAAAAGATTCTCAGTATGTCCCGGCTTATTTCGCTGTGTACTTCTCCGACCCCCACGGGCTGCGGTTAGAAATTACCAGTTATTGTCAAGAACGACGGGACCGTCATGACAAGTGGATGTAGGGCTTAAGGCAGGCGGCGGTGATCCCGGGGTATTCTAAAGAAAAGCACAAAATATCAAAAACCAAAATCAAGTCGGCTCTAAGATGATCTTTCCACATCAAATCGGAGAGTGTGATGAGTAATAATTTAGAAGCTACATGGGAAACGTATGCGTCTTCCTGGAAGGTAGAAAGTGCCGTTGATAAACGTACTTTATTTGAGCAGTGTTTAGACTCCGCCTGTCGATATCATGATCCACTAATAAAAACCAAGGGCTGGGATGAGCTTGAGGCGTACATGCTAGATTTTCATCGACAGATTCCCGGGGGATATTTTGTCACCACCTATTTTCTCGCGCATAGCGATAGAAGTATTGCAAAATGGGAAATGAGGAATGGCGACAATATGGTACTTGGAGATGGTATCAGCTATGGTGAATATAACGAGAAAGGCAAATTGGTTTCAGTCACTGGTTTTTTCGAGCTACCAAAAGGATAGCTGACTCGCTATGAGCTATCTAAAACAAGTTCAAGCGGGCGTAGATTATATCGAAGCCAACTTGGATTTTGATATATCGTTAACAGAGGTTGCCGCGGCAGCAGGTATCAGCCAATGGCACTTTCAACGAATGTTTAAAGCACTAACCAATGAAACCTTAAAAACGTACATTCGCTCTCGACGGTTAAGCAACTCCTTGGAGAAACTTCTCGTTACGAAGGCTCGGATTATTGATATTGCCCTAAGTGCGGGCTTTGAATCTCAGGAAAGTTTTACTCGGGCGTTTAAGAGCGCTTTCGATATGACGCCAAACGAATACAGAAAGCTAGGCAGCAAAAGCCTGTTTCTGAAAAAAGCCCAATTTGACGCTGAGTATTTGCAGCATATCAATCAAAACATTTCACTGCAGCCAGAAATATATAGTCAAAAAAGAATGCTGCTTGTTGGTCTAAAGACCTGCTTCTACAGTGTTGACTCAGAGAAAAATAATATCGCTGAAAAGTTACCTCCGCTTTGGGGAGACTTCTTGAGTTGCATAGACCAAATAGATAACGTAGTTCGGGGTGTTTGCTATGGCGTTGTGCGGCAAACAAATGAGAAGGCGGACCAACTTGAGTATCATGCCGCCATTGAAGTTAGTAAGCTTGGAACGCTCCCCGGCAACATGGTCAGCATAGAGATACCCGCATCAACGTATGCGAAGTTTACCCACCAAGGCGAAGTGAATAATATCAACAATACGGTTAACTATATTTATTCAAGCTGGCTGCTGCAATCTGGATTCAAGCATACTTACGGGGCCGATCTGGAATTTTACGGATCGGATTATCACCCGGTCTCCGATAAGTCGGTTATGCACTATGCTATTCCCGTGGAAAAGCGAGATTCTATAACTAACATTCCGGGTAACACGTCGACCACTTCTGTAGACCGGAGACCGATTTCCCGCTAAGCTTGCTCTGCTGGCATAGGGGGATAAGTTATCTTATACGAGATGATCACACTCCTTGAGGTTCAGCGGCAAGTCCAATACTCAATACTAACCTTGGGAATCTCAGCGATGACTACAACGTGGATATTAGTGGCAAATCGCAGCGGCGCAAGTCTGTTCGAAAGCAACTGGCCAGGCTAAACCATACGTCGTTTACAGGATATTCCCCACCCCCAGGGGCGGCTGCAAAATAGTGAGATCGACTCGGACAACCCGGGCCGCGCCTTCGATAGCATGGGTGAGGGCCGTCACGGTATGAGCAAGGAGCACGGCGCGACCGAAAAAGTCGCGCAGCAATTTGCGCGGGAGTTGGCGGAGCTGCTAAATAAAAATCGCAATACAATGTCTATGACCAACTTATTTTAATGGCGGAACCCAAATTCCTCGGCCTGCTGCGTGCCGCCCTGGATTCGAATACTGCCGCGCTGGTTGTGCAAACGGTGAATAAAGAGTTGCTCGAAGTAAGCCCTGAGGATGTGATCAGTTATCTGAAATAGCGAGTGATAGCATTTCCAAATTCGAATCAAAACCCGGTAATGTTTTTCAGGGCAGATCGAACAACAGGACTTCCGCTCCTTTACCCTTTTTTAATTCGATTTCCTTCTCGTTTTCTATTGCAACGCCATCACCGGCATTTAAAAGCGCGCCATTAAATTGAAGTGCGCCGCTCGCTACTTGTAAATAAGCGCGTCGTTTATTCGATAGCGCGTGTGTGATGGTTTCATTGCCATCAAGCAAGCCCGCATAAAGTCGCAAATCTTGATGAATCGCTAGAGAATCCCCTGCGCCATCTGGCGAAACGACTAAATGCAATTGTCCACGCAATTGTTGCTCGTCAAAGCGCTGTTGTTCATAGCTGGGAGTTAGCCCCTTCTCTGCAGGCATAATCCAAATTTGTAGCAAGTGAGCCGGCTCTTGTGTTGACGCGTTATACTCGCTGTGACTGACGCCCGTGCCCGCGCTCATGCGTTGCACTTCGCCGCGGCGAATGGTGGAGCCGTTGCCTAGGCTATCTTTGTGTTCGAGGGCGCCCGATAACATATACGTGATGATTTCCATATCACTGTGTGAGTGGGTGGAAAACCCGGCACCGGGGGCGATTCTGTCGTCGTTAATCACACGTAGGCAGGAGAAATTCATATGCGCGGGATCGTAGTAATTGGCAAATGAAAAGGTATGATAACTATCCAACCAGCCATGCTGGGCGTGGCCGCGCTCCGCGCTTTTGCGTACGGTGATCATGCTGGTAACTCCTATTTAATCGAGCAACTTACCAAATGCCCATAATATATGATATTAAAAATTCTAACCTTTTGTGAAATGGACACGTGATTGCCACAAATTCCCCCAAACGTTTAATTTTATTCGACTTGGATAATACGTTATTGAACGGCGATAGCGATTTTGCCTGGGCGCAGTTTTTGATTGAAAAAGGCGTACTCGATCGAGAGCTGTATCAGGCACAGAACGACGTATTTATGAAAGCTTATGAGAATGGCTCATTGGATATTCAGGGGTTTTTAGAGTTCCAACTGAAACCTTTGTCGCGCCATGCGCGCAGGGAATTGGACGCTTGGCATACTGATTTTATGAAGACCAAAATTTTGCCCATGATTAGCCGGAAAGCACGGGATTTAGTTGCTTCCCATACGCAGGCTGATTCCTTGCTAGCAATTATCACCGCTACCAATAGCTTTATTACCGCACCGATCGCGGCGCAGCTGGGTGTGCCGAATTTAATCGCCACTGAGCCCGAAGAAGTGAATGGTAACTTTACGGGCAACGTAATTGGCGTCCCCTGTTTTCGCGAAGGCAAAATACAGCGCTTAAAAATGTGGCTAAAAAATCGGGATTTAAACTTGGCGGATTTAGAAACGTGGTTTTATAGCGATTCTTTGAACGATTTGCCGCTCTTAAAAGAAGTGCAACACCCCGTCGCCGTTGATCCGGACGCGACCTTAAGAAAGCACGCCCAAGACAATAATTGGCCAATTATTAGTTTGCGTGATTAATGCGCCGCGCGATTTTTCTACTGTTATTTCTGGTTCTGGCGATACTCAGTTTATTAATAGGACTAGCCGTCGGTAGCGTTGATTTAAGTGCCAGCCAAATAGCCACTGCGTTAATTTCTGGCGCCGTGGATGTCCCGGGGCAAATTATTTGGCAGCTGCGCGTTCCGCGTGTGGCCAGCGCCTTTGCGTGCGGCGCACTTCTGGCACTTTCTGGCGCTCTGCTTCAAGCACTGTTACGCAATCCCCTTGCCGATCCCTATATTCTGGGCATTTCCGGTGGTGCCGCGGTAGGCGCATTAACGGCGATGTTGCTCGGCCTGACCGCGATTGCGATTAATTTTGCGGCGCTGGGGGGTGCAATCGCCACGCTCTTTTTGGTGTTAGTGCTGAGCCTCTTAGCCCGGGATCGCGGCATGTTAACGTTATTGCTAACCGGTATTGCCTTATCTGCAGGATTTAGCGCGGTGATTGCATTGATTTTAACCGTGGCGCCGGCTGCGCAATTGCACAGCATGTTGTTCTGGCTAATGGGGGATTTAAACCACAGCGGTAACCCGGGCATTGCTTGGCTAGTTTTGGTTCTGGTCGGCGCTGTTAGCTTTATTCTGGCACCCACTATTAATGTACTGGTTTTAGGCGAAGCGGAGGCCAAGTCGCTAGGGGTAAATTTGCGGCGGGCACAAATCGCCTTAATTTTAATTGCGGCGGTGGCTACCGCCACCGCAGTGGTGGAGGCGGGCAGCATTGGGTTTGTCGGATTGGTGACGCCGCACCTTATTCGTTTAGCTCGAATCAGTGACCATCGCTGGTTGTTGCCGGCTGTGATTATGGCGGGGGGTAGTTTAGTCACACTCGCCGATACGCTAGCGCGCAGCATCATCGCACCGATACAGCTGCCGGTGGGCATTCTAACTATTTTTTTAGGTGCCCCGGTTTTGCTAGTTTTGCTTCACCGCCAAGTAGCAGGCAGAAATTAAATCACGAACTTCAGGGCAGAAGGAATAAGAAACGATGCAAATATCATGCTGCAAATAGAGAATCTCTGTTTGACGGTGCCCGGAAAAACCTTGCTTAGTAATCTCTCCATGCATATTCGCCCCGGTGAATGCTGGGGGGTGCTGGGGGCAAACGGCAGCGGTAAATCTTCCTTATTGCATGCATTAAGCGGCCTTAAAATGCCACAGTCTGGCGATATTCGCTTAGCCGGGGGGCTAATTCAATCTTATGGTGTGCGCGAACGTGCCCAGCGCATCGGGATTTTGCTGCAAGAATATCAAGCGGCCTTTTATGATACGGTGTTTGAGTACGTGTTACTGGGTCGTTACGCCTACGCGCGTGGCTGGGGAGGGCGAAGTCAAGCCGATGTGAAACATGCCGAAGACGCCATCACGGCGCTGGAACTGCAAGGTCTACGGGCGCGTATATTGCCTACGCTATCCGGGGGGGAGCGCCAGCGCGCGCGCATAGCCCAACTATTTGCCCAAGATACGTCCATCTTATGTTTGGATGAACCGCTGCAGCACTTGGATGTGCGACACCAGCACCGGGTCATGACAAGCCTGAGGGAGTTGGCCTACAATCAACAAAAGGCGGTGATCGTCGTTTTACACGACCCCTTATGGGCGGGCCGCTTTTGCGATCATGTGTTATTGTTGTACGAAGGGGGAGCCGCGGAATGTGGCTTAAGCGACGACGTGCTGACAGCTGCGAACATGCAGCGCCTCTACCAATGCGTAATTAGGGAAATTAACTTACCCGAAGGAAAATATTACGTACCCGCATGAAGAAATATAGTTTGACCCATCTATGAAATTTCCACTACCGCGCACGCTACATATGCGCATCATGTTGGCTATTTCACTACTGCAATTAGTGGTAGTAGGTTTATTTAGCGTTTACATGATGGCGCAATTGGTGAGTAATGAAGTGACCAATAGGCAGGCGCTGGGCAACAAAATGATCAGTTTAGCCGCACCCGCTGCAGCTAGACTGTTGGCTGAAAATAATCGTGCCGGCCTCAATGAGTACTTAAACGTATTAATGTCAGATACCACGATCACCAGTATTGTGGTTAAAGATAAGGCGGGGCAAACGCTTTACTTTAGGGCTAAGCCACAAACCCAAGCGCATCCTTTTGCGCGCAGTATTGAAAAGCCGCTCGGGGGCGCGCGCATTAGCACCGAACTCAAATCCGCTGGCGCAAGTTATGGCCTCATCAGTATTGAGCTGTCCAGTGTAGCGCTCAATGAAAATATCCGTACCTTATTAAATAACCTGCTTTATCTCGTCCTAATTCTACTGGCTATAGATCTGTTAGCCACCGAACTTTTAATTAAATTTTTTGTGGCACCTCTGGGCCCGCTGACCTTGATGGCGAAAGACGTTTCAGAGGGTAATTGGGACACCACGGTTCAGCCTTCCGAGCGCGCCTCCGAGGAGGTGCGGCATCTTGCGAACGCGTTTATCGAGAGCGCGAAAATCATGCGCAAGCAAATTAAAGAATTGGAACAGACCCGCAGCCAGCTGGCGGAGAATGAGCTGCGTTTGCGTAACCTAGTCAATAACATGCAGGAAGTCCTGCTGGAGCTGGATAAAACCGGCCGCATACAATTTTTAAATCCCGTTTGGGAATCTTTAACCGGCTATACCATAGAGGAAAGTATCGGCAAATTATTTTCCAGCTATCTCGTGCAACCACCGCATCAGGCCTATTTTGGTGCCGCTCGCTTAGAACAAATTAGCCTTTATGATTTGCAATTGGAGTTGCGTGCGCAAAATAGTGACCATCTTTGGTTGCAGATGAACACCACCCTGCAATACAATCCTGCCGGCGAATTTGCGGGAATAATTTCCACGCTTGAAGATGTGAGCGAAACCTTGCGCCTGCAAGGATTGCAACGCGAACATGAGCAGGACTTATATAAACTTACCATCACCGATCCATTAACCGGAGTATACAATCGCCGTCATTTTGATGAGATGCTGGGTAGCCACTTGCACCTTTGTTTAGATAAAGGACAGCAACTCGCGCTGCTTATTATCGACATCGATGGGTTTAAATTTATAAACGACACCTATGGCCACCCCGTTGGTGATCAGGTTTTGAAATCGCTGGCACGTACCCTAGCGGACGAAAAACGCCAAGGTGATGCGTTAGCCCGGCTAGCGGGCGATGAGTTTGCCGTCATTTTGCAAGACGTGCATGGCGGCGAGGCTTATCAAATAGCGACCCAATTACATAAAAAAATTGGCGAAATTAGTATTCCCTTGGCCGTAGGCCAGCTGCAAGTGCAAACCTCGATAGGGGTAGCCATGGCGCCGCTGCATGGCAAAACGCCACAAGATTTGGTGCGTTCCGCCGACGTCGCGCTCTATCACGCCAAGAAAAACGGTCGGAACCGAGTCGATACCTTATCAACCGATCTGGGTGCGGCGATTATGGATATTTTTTCGCAGGGCTTCGAACTACGTAACGCCTTGGCGAGTGGCATGATCGCCGCTTTTATGCAGCCTATCGTCGAACTTAAAACCGGCGAAGTGATCGCTTATGAAATACTAAGCCGCCTGCGTCGCGGCAGTGTCTATGTGCCTGCTGAAGAATTTGTCTTAATTGCGGAAGATTTGGGCTTAATTCGCGAAATGGATTTGTACGTTATTCAGCAGGCTTTGCTGGCGGTTCCCAAGGATATTCATTTGTTTCTGAATATCAGCTTGAGTTCTTTTTACGCACCGGAATTTGCCACGCAATTAAAACAGCTATTACAATCGCCGTTGGCCCGCGATCGTAGTTTGACTATTGAGTTTACCGAGCGGCAAACTGCGGAGTTGTCGGATAGTTTTTTGGAATTATTTGATGAGTTGCGTAAAGGCGGTTGTAATATCGCGCTGGACGATTTCGGCGTGGGCTATTCAACTTACGCATATCTGCGCCGCTTAAAGCCAGCATTTGTTAAAATAGATGGAAGTTTTGTCCAGCAAATCCGCCATAATCCGCAGGACGCAAAAATAGTGGAGCATATTCGGGATTTGGCGGAAACATTCGGTGCCCAAGCAATTGCCGAGCACGTCGAGGACAAAGAAACGTTAGAATTGCTTATTCATTTAGGCGTAATTTATGGTCAGGGATATTACTTTGGAAAGCCCGTCAGCATTAGCACGCAGGGGTGGAAACAACAGCTGGCCGGGTAAGCCTGCATTGCACCTAGAGTGGCAGTTGACCGCTCATTGCTCAATAGGAAGATTATGTACACTAACCTGAATAGCTTAAGCCCTCACCTAAAAGGTGAGCCGCTACATACCCAGTTGCACCTTTTTCAAGCTGCCTGACGTCAGCCCTTCTCCAACTCTCCCCCGAAGGGGGGAGGGTTTGGGTGGGGGTTGTCGCCTAGCCAGCCAGCTTAAAAAAGGCCCACTTGGGTGCGCCCAACTATCTTTTCTAGGTTTAATTCTTGAATAATAACTGCCTCATTGTTCCCTCAACAGCTCACCACATCCGCAACGAGTTCATTTCGGCAGGCGCGTTGCAGGTTTGCACCGAGTTGCATCAAGCGGGCTATCAAGTTTTTATAGTCGGCGGCGCGGTACGCGATCTCTTGCTCAATAAAACGCCCAAGGACTTTGATGTTGCCACCGATGCCGATCCAGATGCCATCCTTGCTTTATTTCGGCGCGCCCGCATTATTGGGCGGCGTTTCCGCTTAGTGCATGTGATGTCCGGTGGCGAAACCGTAGAAGTATCCACTTTTCGTAACGCAAACTTTCAAGTCGAGCCTACCGAAGGTGCCATCAGTGAAAGCGGCCGTTTGCTAAACGATAATGTATTCGGCACTCATGAACAGGACGCCGGGCGTCGTGATTTCACGGTCAATGCTCTATTTTATCAGCCGTTAACGGGTGAATTGTGGGATTTCTACGATGGTCTAAAAGATATACAACTTAAGGTTTTACGCACAATAGGAGACCCTGCCTCACGTTACCGCGAGGATCCCGTGCGTATGCTTCGCGCCGTACGTCTCGCCGCCAAGCTGGAATTTACTTTAGACTCGGCTACCCAGGAACCCATTAAAGAGTTGGCGGGTTTGCTGCAACACGTGCCGATGGCGAGACTCTTTGATGAAATGCTCAAGCTACTGCTTTCCGGGCATGCGCAGGCCGGGCTGCAGCAACTGCGCTTGCATGGTCTACATCACGGCTTGCTACCACTTTTGGATGTCGTATTGGAGCAGACGCAAGGCGAACGTTTTGTCGCCTTAGCGCTGGAAAATACCGATCAGCGTATCAAAGACGATAAGCGCGTCTCACCGGGCTTTCTGTTTGCCTGCCTATTGTGGCACGAGGTGCGCTTAGCCTGGGAGCGCGGGCTCGCCCGCGGCTTGCACGTTATTCCGGCGCTCTATGAAGCCATGGAGCAAATCATAGACAGCCAAATTGAAAAGCTTGCCATTCCGCGACGTTTTAAAACCAATATGAAAGAAATTTGGAGTATGCAACCGCGGTTTACACAACGTTCAGGCCTACGTCCTTTTCGTTTATTAACACATCCGCGCTTTCGCGCAGGCTATGATTTTTTGCTGTTACGCTGCGCTAGCGGTGAAGCCGACCCCGAATTAGCCGATTGGTGGACGCGCTTTCAAGAAGTAAGTTATGACGAACGAAAAAGCATGGTGACGAAAAGCCCGCCGCGGCGACGTAACAAAGGTGGGCCGGCCGCTAACCTCCCGCCTCCTGGCGCTGAATCTCAGTCATGAAAACGCATAAAGCCTTTGTGGCTTTAGGCAGTAATTTACATGAACCCATGGCGCAAATTACTCAGTGCTTTGCAGATTTGGCGCGCATACCACAGACGGAAGTCGTCGCCCGCTCCTCGCTATATTCCAGCGCGCCGGTAGGGTGCGGTGAGCAAGCCGATTTCATCAATGCCGTCGCGGAGCTAAGCACCGATTTAACCCCGCAGAAATTACTCCAGGAATTATTTGAAATTGAACATCGGCATGGCCGCCAGCGGCGTACGCAAAATGCGCCGCGTACGCTAGATTTGGATTTGCTTTCGTTTGATCACTTAGTTTCCATAGCCCCCCATTTAACGCTCCCGCATCCGCGCATGCACGAACGCGCTTTTGTACTGATGCCGCTATGCGAAATCGCGCCAAACTATATTATTCCCGGTAAAGGCCGAGCCAGTGACTATCTGTTAAATTGCGGCGCCCAAATCATATCTCGCTATCATCATGCTGCCTGATAAGTATCGCTACATCGTAGTGGAAGGTCCTATCGGAGCGGGAAAAACCAGTTTGGCACGGGCGCTGTCGGCGCACTTTCAAACCCGTTTGTTATTGGAAGATGCGGAGGAAAATCCGTTTCTGCCTAAATTTTATCGCGACATGCGGCGCTACGCGTTGCCCACGCAATTGTTTTTTTTATTTCAGCGTTCGCAGCAACTTCAGGAGCTCGCACAAGAGGACTTATTTGCAAATAAAGTCACGGTAAGTGATTTTATGTTGGACAAAGACCCCATTTTTGCTAAGTTGACGCTGACTGACGACGAATATTTGTTATATCAACAAATCTACCGACAATTAGAACCCCAAGTGCCGCAACCGGATCTGCTTATTTATCTACAGGCCGCGCCAGAAGTGCTAATTGAGCGAGTAAAAAAAAGGGGCTTGGCCTTTGAAAAAAGTATTAGCGAGAATTATTTGGGTGATTTGGCTCAAAGTTATAGCCGCTTTTTCTACAATTACACCGGCGCGCCACTCTTAATTATCAATAGTGAAAATTTAAATTTCGTCGACGATCGCAATGACTTCGAATTATTGCTGGATCGCGTAAAAAATATGCGCGGTAGCCGCGAATTTTTTAATCGGGGAGAATAGGCATCATGCGTAAAACCCTACATTCTTTTCGAAAAATGGCAGAGCGCGATGAAAAAATTGCCGTCTTAACCTGCTATGACGCCAGTTTCGCAGTGGTATTAGAAAAGGCGGGCGTGGATATTTTGCTGGTCGGCGATTCCTTAGGTTCCGTCGTGCAAGGACACGAAACGACTTTGCCGGTTTCGCTACGCGATATGCAATATCACACGCGCTGTGTGGCGCAGGGAGCCAGCGAGTCTTATATTGTTACGGATATGCCTTTTGGCAGTTATCAATTAAATCCCGAAACGGCATTACGTAACGCCGTTCGGCTGATGAGCAGCGGTGCGCATATGGTTAAGCTCGAGGGCGGCGCCGTCATGGCCGAGACCGTTCGCTTCTTGACCGAGCGGGGTATCCCAGTTTTTGGTCACATTGGCCTCACACCGCAATCCGTGCATCAATTGGGCGGGTATCGAGTCCAAGGAAAAACACCAGACGCAGCGGCGAAGATATTAGACGACGCATTACAACTTCAGCAGGCCGGCGCCGGCATGATGCTGTTAGAAGCTATCCCCGCCTCATTGGGGGAAGAAATTACCAAGCGTTTAACGATACCCACTATCGGCATAGGCGCGGGTGTTAGCTGCTCCGGCCAAGTTTTGGTGCTCTATGACATGCTGGGCATCTATCCCGGCGTAATCCCAAAATTTGTTAAAGATTTTATGCGAGAGGCGGACACTATCGAAGAGGCCGTCCGCGCGTACGTCAAAGCCGTAAAGGGTAAAACCTTCCCTACTGCCGAGCATAGCTTTGCAAACAGTCTCTGAGATTTCGGCATTGCGTCATATGCTGGCGGCGCAACATTCGATCGCTTTAGTGCCCACCATGGGAAATTTGCATGATGGCCATCTGGGGTTAGTGAACTTGGCTAAGGAGCACGCTGACCACGTCGTGGTTAGCATTTTCGTCAATCCCCTGCAATTTGGTGCCAACGAAGATTTTAATCGGTATCCGCGCACCTTAAAGGAAGACGAAGATAAGTTGCGCGCGATCGGGGTGGACGTTTTGTTTACGCCCAGCAACGTTGAACTATTTCCCGAGCCGCAAAGCTTTTATGTAGAGCCGCCCGCCATCGCAAACGATCTATGTGGAAAATTTCGTCCGGGGCATTTTCAGGGTGTGGCCACAATTATCACTAAGCTATTTAATATTATTCAACCGCAGATAGCGATTTTTGGTAAAAAGGACTATCAGCAATTGCATATCGTTCGGCAGCTGGTGGCGCAGTTTAATTTTGCTATCGACATAGCGGCTGCGGAAACTGTGCGCGCGTTTGACGGGTTGGCATTGAGTTCCAGAAATCTATTTTTAAGTGAGGAAGAACGCAAACAAGCCAGCGCGCTTTACCGCATTTTAACGGAATTAAAGTTGAGTTTGTTGGAGGGGGTACAAGATTTCGCGCACCTCGAAAGAATGGCAGGCGACAGGCTGACCGAACTTGGGTGGCGCGTAGACTATATTTCTCTACGTAACACGGGTGATTTATCCCCCGCAAGCCCTGCGGACAAGCGCGTGGTAATCATGGCGGCGGGCTGGCTAGGGAAAACCCGCCTGATCGATAACGTTGAAGTTGATTTATAACTTGGTATTTACACCCGGTTGTGTTGTAGGCGTACGGCACTTTATAATAACTGCCTAATCGTCAGGAATCCCATGCAACGCACAATGTTAAAATCGAAATTGCATCGAGTGCGCGTAACGCACGCGGAGCTGCACTATGAAGGTTCGTGTGCCATCGATGAAAGTTTGTTGGAGGCTGCAGACATCCGGCCTTACCAGCAAATTGAAATTTATAACGTAAGCAATGGTGCGCGCTTTAGTACTTACGCTATTTCTGCTGCGCGCGATTCCGGCGTCATCTCAGTGAACGGCGCGGCTGCGCATCGCGCCAGCCCTGGTGATATCGTGATCATCGCGACTTATGGCATTTATAATGAGTTGGAACTACAGCGCTATCAACCGCAATTAGTATACGTAGATAAGAAAAATCAAATTATCGAAACGCGCCAAAAAATCGTTTCGCAATTATAATTTAGTTGGTACCGAGAGTCGGAATCGAACCGACACGCCCTTGCGGGCACTGGATTTTGAGTCCAGCGCGTCTACCAGTTCCGCCATCCCGGCCTGCGTGAATCTAGGCTATGAATCTGAAATTATCCCGTAAAATACGCGTTCTGGCAATGCGGCGCTCCAGCTTGAGCGCATTCCCATGTTAACCAAAGAGTTCGATTTTCATCTACCTTCTGAGCTAATCGCTCACTATCCCTTGCTCGAACGCTCAGCCAGCCGTCTATTACATTTGGATGCTGAGGGGGCGCTGCACGATAGCTTCGTAATCAACTTACCTCAGCTTTTATCCCCTGGCGATGTGTTAGTGTTTAACGATACCAAGGTAGTCAAAGCGCGCTTACTCGGCACCAAAGAGACTGGCGGTAAAGCCGAAGTGTTTATCGAAAAAATCATCGGAAGTGATGGCGCCACGGCGTTTATACAAGCGAGTAATGCGCCAACCCCCGGCATGGAAATTCATTTCTCCGGGAATTTTGCCGCTCGAGTGATCGCCCGGCAGCAAGATCTATTCGAACTCAAATTTAATGCGCCGCTTGACGCGGTGATGGGAGCTTGCGGGCTGGTGCCACTACCGCCGTATATTACCCGCCACGCGGAATCGTTGGATGATGAGCGCTATCAAACCGTTTATGCGCGCGCGCCTGGCGCGGTCGCCGCACCCACAGCGGGATTGCATTTCGATGAGGGCTTACTAGGGCAATTGGCAAACATGGGCGTGCAAACGGCTTATGTGACTTTACACGTCGGCGCGGGTACGTTTTTTCCGGTACGGGAAAAGAATATTACCGCGCATCGTATGCACAAAGAGCGCTATCACATTCCGCCGGAAACCGTAGCGATGATTGCCGCGGCGCATGCTACGGAAAAAAAAATAATCGCGGTCGGCACAACCAGCTTACGTGCTTTAGAGGCCGCCGCACAAAGTGGCGCGCTAGAAGCCGGCGAAGGCGAGACGGATCTTTTTATTA